>CALCJM010000033.1 GCA_937967505.1 uncultured Pirellulaceae bacterium
GGTGATGCCACACTGACATCGACCGGCAACATGATCCTCGGTACAGCAACGGCCGGTAACGGTGCGGTGGCCATCGACTCTGGCGCTGACCTAAATGCGGGTGGCATCGTTGGTAATTCAACCAACATCACCGCCGCGGGACTCACCACCATCGCCAACATTGACACCGATGGCCTAGCCATGCTGACCTCCGTCGGCGATGCGACAATCGGATCCGTCGAGGCGGGTGATGCGATGCTGGCCAGCACCACAGGCATCCTGACCGTTTCAGGCAATGTCGTCACCACCGGCAAGGCACAGCTTGCTGCCGACGGCGGTCTGACACTACAAAATATCAATGCCGACGGGGACGTCGTGCTCGATTCGCCTAACAACATTTCTGTCGATTCGATTGATAGCGCTTCGGCAACCCTCACCTCCGGTGGAACAACTGCGGTCAACGCAATCACCACCGTTGGTGCAACGTCGGTCAACGCCACCGGAAACGCCACGCTGGGAACGGTTACTGCCGGATCGGCGGATTTGAATTCAAACGCGCGGCTGACCACTTCAACGGTTTCCACCACAGAAAATGCCAGCTTGGCGGCGACTGACATTGTTTCCGATTTCGTTGACGCCGGTGGAATCGCGGCCTTGACTGCCAGCGGAAACATTGATGCGTCAAACACTTCTGGAAGCTCAACACGACTGAGTGCCGGGGGCGCTCTGGAGGCGATCCTGGTCAACGCTACCACAGGCAACGCGTCGTTAACTGCTACTGGAAACCTGTCCGTCAGAAGCGTCACGGCTTCCAATGGTGCGGCAAATCTGGACACCGAAAGTGCGCTCACGGTCAGCAACATCGTTGCGGAAACTTCGAATATCAACGCCGATGGCCTGACCGGCATCAGTCGAATCGAAACGACCGGTTTGGCGATGTTGAACTCGGGCGGAGCAGCGACCATCAATACGGTTGTCGGTGGAGAAAGCATGTTCTCTTCGGATGCGACGCTGTTTATTTCCAACGACATTGACAACGATGGAAAAACCCAACTGTTCGGCAACCAAGGTTTGACTGTTCGGAATATTGGATCGACGGGGCCGGTGATTCTGGGATCCAATGCTGATGTGAATACGCTGTCAATCACGGCACCGACCGTCGGGATCACTTCCGGTGGCGTGACCAATGTTGTCGGCACCATTACCACATCTGGTGTCGCGACAGTTAACGCGAACGGCAACGCCAACTTACAGGACATCGTATCCGGATCAGCAGACCTCGCGTCTCAGGCAGCATTGACCGCGACCAGTGTCGTGGCCAATACAGACAATGCCACTTTGTCTGCCGGGACCGATCTGGCGGTAACTTCTGTAGTGGCCAACAGCGGGAGTGCTGCCCTGTTCGCGACCAACATCACCACGGGCACAGTCAGCGCTCAATCCAGCTTTCTCAATGCCCTTGGCAGTATTGATGCCGACTCTGTTGTCGCCACCGAAGGTAACGCCATTCTTTCTGCCCAGCAGACGATCGATGTGACGACCGTAAATGCGATGGTCAACGCATCGGTCACTGGTGTCGGGGATGTCAATGCAGGAACAGTCACCGCCACGACCGGGTTGGCCAGCCTGCGAAGTGATGCCCAACTGACCTCCGTTAACGTGACAGGTGCCGATGCAACTTTGGTCGCCGGCAGTGATCTGAACGCCGGCAACGTGATCTCCACTGTCGGCGATATTAACCTGACTGCCAGAAACCAACTGAATGCAGCAATGGTCATGGCACAGAATAACGCCAACCTGACGACAAGCACCGGCAACATCGTTACATCGCAGGATGTCATCACAAAAGCAGGTGTCGCAACACTGACCTCTGGTGCCAGCGTTGATATTGCCGGAATAGATGTTGTTGGGCTGACGATTGATGCTGTCAACGACATCGAAGCCGGTGATGTGAGCGTCGTAGAGAATATTGAACTGACATCCCAAGGCAAGATTCTGACCGGAGACCTGATCGCCAGTGCGGTATCGCTGGACGCGAACACCACTCTGGAAACAGGAAACGTGACCGCGACAGTCGGGAACGTCGATCTCAAATCAGTCGCAGGACTGGTGGCGGGATCGGTTAATTCTGACAACGGCGACATCACGCTCGAATCGGGACAAACGATCGAAGCCGGAGTACTGGACGCAGCGAATGTCACTCTAACCAGCGGTGGAAATACCAATATTGCAGCGGTGACCGCCAGTGCGACCGCAACCCTGACCTCCGCAGGCACTCTTGAGGTGCAAACGGTTGATGCCCAAACGGCCGTGCTTACGGCAAGTCAAAATATTACGCTGGACACAGTAGCCACTGTTGGCAACGCCACACTAAATGCCGGCGATGGCAACCTGAACGGAAACACAGTGACATCCACCACCGGAGCAATTGGGCTCAGCTCGCTTCAGCGCGTCAACATTACCGAGGCGATTGCTGCCGGAGATGTTACTTTTGAAGCGGGCAATCAGGTCAACACGGATCGCGCCGTATCCGAAACGGGATCCGTCAGGATCAATTCCAATAACAATCTGAGTGCGAAAGTGGTCGAAGCCGCAGTCGATGCGATATTGCTTGCCCCACGCAGTGACGTGTTCTCCAACTCGGTGACCGCAGGCCAATCAGCACAACTGACCGCAGGGGCTTACCTGTTCACACGCAATGTTGTGGCGCCTGATGTGACCATGACCGCTGGCACCAATCAGGTTGCTCAGCGTGTGATCGCCGATACCGCCACTATTTCGGCCGCAAGAGACTTGGGGCTGAACGACATTCAGGCGGATCAATTGACGATCGAAGCCGGCGATGACATCTACGACACCCAGTGGCGTGACGGCAATCAGGTAAAAACAGATTCGCTGTTTATCCGAGCCGGCAACAACAACGACGAGGGCACCTTTGGAGGGATTGTGCTGGAAACCGATGTTAACGCGCTGTCGGTCGAGATCATGGGCGAGGCCTTTGGTAACCTGACGATCCGCGAGGTCGATGATATCCAGCTGGGTAATATCGATGTCGGAAATGGCCGGATTAATATCAGTGCAGGTGGCAGCATCTCGGGCGGTAACATTCGCACCCGGGTTCAGAATGACCAAAATGATGTACGTTTGATGGCCACCGGTGATGCCAGTGATATTCGGGTAGACCGAATTGATGTTGGCAACGTCGGCGATGCCTTCCTGATCGCTGACGATGATGTCGTCATCACCGGTGAAGGTAAGGAGGTAAAGGCTGACTATATTTTTGTCAGTGCCAAGAATCGATCGGTTGATGGCATCGATGGCATCGCGTTATCGACAAATATCAAAACGGCAGATCTGGTGGTTGGTTTCAAAGCTGACGCGACCCAGAATCGCGGCGATATCGAAATCACAGATGTCAATGCCGTGAATCTGAATTTCGCCCGAACGCTCAATGGAAAAATCAATGCGACAGCCAATGGCAATCTTGTTGCAACCAACATCCAGTCGGAAGGCGTCAACGAAGCGGATGCCATTCGCCTGACGGCCGTTGGCAATGGAGCCGATGTGGTGACCGGACGCGTCGTCGTTCGCCAGCAAGCGGGTAGCATTGTTCTGACGGCTGACGACGATATCCGCGACAGCAATCCACAGGACAACCTGCGGACGATCGCCGACAACCTGACCATGGTCGCCAACAACAATCTTGACGATTCGTTCAACGGAATCAATACGCAAACACGCGTTAAATCGATCAATGCATCGGTGACCAGTGAGGCCATCCCCGACGGCAGCGGCGAAGGCTTCCGCGATGCCTTTATCTCGGTAGCCAACACGGGCCTGTTGAGGGTAAACAAGATCGACCTGACCAGTGGCCTGGTACGCGTGATCAACAACGGGTTCCTGACCGTTGACGACATTACCATTGCTGGATCCTCCGGCGACAATCGTGTCTTGCTGAAAACCGAAGGTAACCGATCCGACATTGTCGTTGGCAAGGTCGATTCCGGAACACGTGGATCAGTCCAGATTGACTCCAGCGATGACATCTACGACACCGACCAGCGTGACAACCTGTTCGTGACAGGCGGATTCCTGTCTGCCACGTCGCGCAACGGTAGCGATGACACCTTCGACGGGATTATCCTGAATGTGGATATTGATCGCTTCGTCGCTGATGCCCAGAAAGATGGCCGCCAGGTCATCCGCCAACGCGGCTAACCGGTCTGTGCCTCGTCGCGGGCTCAAACGTCAATTTCACTGGCCTCTTCGGCGCGTTCCATGATAAACCGGAATCGCGCCGAAGCGTCCTTGCCCATCAGGTCGCTGATCACGCGATCAGTCTCCAGATGGTCATCAACTTCGACCTTCAGCAAACGGCGGGTTTCCGGATTTAAGGTCGTGTTCCACAGGACCTTGGCCGGCATTTCTCCCAGGCCTTTAAAACGTGTAATCTCCGGTTTGGCACGGCCGTTGGACGCCTTGAGGATCCTCTCGCGATCATCCTCATCGGCCGCCCAATGCGTTTCCTTGCCAATGTCGATTCGGTACAACGGCGGAACGGCAATGTACAATCGCCCCCCGGAAATCAATTGCGGCATATGGCGATAGAATAGCGTCAACAGCAGTGTCGTGATATGGTGACCGTCTGAATCCGCATCGGCCAGCAACACGATTTTTTCATATCGCAGACCTGAGATATTGAAACTCGTTCCTATCCCGCAGCCGATGGCCGAAATCATGTCCTGAATTTCCTTGTTTTCGGTGATCTTTTTCAGGGTCGCACTTTCGGTGTTCAGCACTTTTCCCCGCAGCGGTAAAATCGCCTGATAATTCCGGTCGCGTCCCTGTTTCGCACTGCCGCCTGCCGAATCGCCTTCCACAATAAATAACTCGCTGCGATTTCTTCCCGACGCCAGACAATCGCTCAACTTACCGGGCAGCATATTGCGTTTGCCGCCGGTCTTACGCGAAATCGATGCCGACGCGGCGCGCGACGCAGCGCGAGCCCGGGCGGCGGCAATAATACGCGCCACGATTCCGTCCGCTACCGAGCGATTGTTGTTCATCCATTGTTCAAACGCCGGGCGCAGCGCACCTTCGATCGCTGGCGTCACTTCGGGGTTGTTCAACCGGTCCTTGGTCTGTCCCTGAAATTGCGGTTCGGGAATAAACACCGATACGATCGCAATCATCCCCTCGCGAATATCCTCATGGGAAATTTTGATCCCGCGCGGCACCAGGCTATGAAGTTCAAAGTAGTTGCGGATGGCTTTGGTGATCGCACTGCGAAAACCATTTTCGTGAGTGCCGCCATTGCCGGTTGTGATGCCGTTGACATAAGAACGAATATGTTCGTCGGTGGATTCGGTCCAGTGCACGGCGAACTCGAACCGGTCCGTGTCGTCCTTGGAAAATGCGTAAGGTGGTTCGTGAATCGAACGCGCATCCCTTTCGCTGGTCACCTTTTTCAGATAGTCCAAAATGCCGTTTTCGTGATGAAACAACTCTTTGGTCTTCTTGACATCATCCTGAAAGGTGACCTTGACCGCTTTGTGCAAAAAACTGGCCACTTCTAGGCGGTTGCGAATCGTTTTGGAATCAAAATCAACTTTGGGAAAGATGGTCGGGTCCGGGCTGAAGGTGATCGACGTTCCCGTTCCACGTACGGCACCTTTGAGCTTTTGCAATTTTGTTTTGGGGATACCTTTGGCAAACTCCATTCGGTACTGAGCCCCTCCGCGTTTGACCACGGCGATCAGCGACTTGGAGAGTGCATTGACGACCGAGGCCCCCACGCCGTGCAGGCCGCCGGCGGTTTTGTAGTTATCGCCATCGAATTTTCCACCGGCATGCAGCACCGTCAGCACTGTTTCGAGAGCAGATTTTTTCGTCTTGGCGTGCTTGTCGACCGGAATTCCGCGCCCGTTATCCGACACCGTGACCGTACGGCCATCGGAATGAAGCTGCACCATGATGTCGGTGGCATGACCATTCATGGCTTCATCGACACAGTTATCCACAATCTCCCAAACAAGATGGTGCAATCCCGCCATCCCCACACCGCCGATATACATACCGGGACGTTTTCGGACAGGATCCAGTCCCTCTAGGACGGTGATGTTTTCACTTTTATAGGTTGCAGCGCTCATGGTGTTATCTGATCAAGTTGAAATTATCTGGCAGTGCCGCAGTGGAACGGTGTCATGCTGGAACCGCCCCGCAACGAAATGATGCGAGCGGCATTTTACCGTGGTCGGCCATTTTCCAAAACGCCAACACTTTTTTCCCTGTTTTCCCCAGGGATAGGGCTCTGCGATGGTCTTTCTTTTTGCGCTCGATCACGAATTCTACAAGTTAAATATGTGCAAAAAGCAGGCCAGTGACACGCATGCCACTGGCTCGCAATTCTTCTGTTTTCGTCAATATTGGCCCTACAGAATGTAGCCACGCTCACCATGTTCACCCAAGTCAAGCCCCCGGGTTTCCACATCGTCGCTCACGCGCAGTCCCACAAGCGTTTTGACGATCAAGAGAATGACTACCGAAGCGATCACGGTATAGACGGCGGTAATTGCAGCCGCAGCGAACTGGACGCCCACTTGGCTTCCAATGGTCATGCCTTCGGCCAAGCCCACACCGCCCATCGATTTGGCGACGAACACCCCGCACAGGACGGTCCCCAAAAATCCGCCAACGCCATGAACGCCAAACACATCCAGCGAATCGTCGTAATGCAGTTTCAGTTTCAAAACCGTCGCGAAGTAAAAACACAGCATGGCCGACGCAGCCCCAATCGCCAACGCTCCGATTGGCCCAACCGACCCCGAGGCAGGAGTGATCGCTGCCAGGCCCGCGATGGAACCTGTGGCTGCTCCCAGCACGCTTGGTTTCCCAAACTTCACCCACTCAATCACCATCCACACCAACGTCGCCACGGACGCCGACAAATGCGTCACGATCAGCGTCATGACCGCCGCTTCATTGGCGGCCAGCCCACTTCCCGCATTAAAACCAAACCACCCCATCCACAACATGCCGGTACCAACCAGCGTCAGCACGGTACTGTGAGGAGGATGTGCCTGATCGGGAAATCCTTTGCGGGGGCCAACCATAATACAGGCAACCAGCGCTGCGAAACCGGCGGTCACGTGGACAACGATCCCCCCCGCCAAATCCAGCACGCCCCAGGTTGCGAATAAACCGCCCCCCCAAGTCATGTGGCAAATTGGCAAATAGACAACAATCAACCAGATCGCCGAAAACAACAGCACCGCACTGAACTTCATACGTTCGGCAAACGCTCCAATGATCAGGGCCGGTGTAATAACGGCAAACGTCATTTGAAAGGCGGCCACCAACAGCTCCGGGATGGTGCCAATCACATTGCCCATCACATTGGCCAACCCCATCTTGTTACTGCCACCGATAAATGAGCCAATCCCGATCACACCCGCGACTGGGTTACCCGAATCGTCCAGCGCAAAACTGTACCCAAACAGCACCCAGATAATTGACACGACTGCCGTAATAACCAGACAGTGCATCAACACTGACAGGATATTCTGCGACCGCACCAAGCCGCCGTAGAAAAGTGCCAAACCGGGAATCGTCATAAACAGGACCAGAGCGGTGGCCGTCAAAATCCATGCCGTGTCTCCGCTGTCGATCTCCGCCACAGGCGCGGCGACCTGTGAAGTGGCGGCCGGGGCAGCGACAACCGGTGCACCCGGAGGATCATCGACTGCCGCCACGACATCGATACTGACGCTGCCACAGAGCAATAAAAAAAACAGCAAAATCCTGACTGTAGCGCAGCGGTAACCGCTCAACGCATGCATGCGTAAATTCATTTGAATCTCACGTAGTAATGGTGGTTAATGTTGGTAACAGATGGTCAATCTGGAATTTGACTATACCAACGGTGGGACGAGATGCAATTACCTGTTGTCCACCATGCAACAGGAGCCCACCATTACTTCTTCAATTCCGGCAACGGATCAGGGGCCGTCACCGGTGGCAGCACGATTCGTGCGATTTTACCGTTCTTCTGGATCTCGTTACCCTTGCCACCACGCGCGGTCGTTTTGTATTTGACCGTCGAGATTGTTTTTTGCGCGCCGCGGTTGGTTTCCACCAACAACAAATCGCGCTCACCACGTGACGCCTTGAATCCCAACAGTCGATCGGTCTTGGCAAGCTTGATCAACATCACCCCCTTGCCTGCGCCGGAAAGGTAATTAACATCTTCGGCGGGACAAACCACCGCCCGGCAAGCTGCCGAGATGGCAAGGATCGTTTCATCGCCATCGATCGCTTCGACTCCCACGACCGAAGCGCCGGCACTACAGCGTGCAAATCGCCGCCCACTGCGGGTGGAAGGTTCTTTAAATCCGGCCAACGTGAACCGCAATGCGTACCCGTTGCTGGATGCTGCGAACCCGTGAACTTCTGGACAGACCTCCGGGTCTTTGGGGTCTTCGTTCATGTCGCCGATCGTACGAGGATCAAATGACATTGCCGTCACAATTTTTTCGCCGTCTTTCAGCTTAAACAGTTTCTGGATCGGTTCGCCAAACCCGGTCGATGCAGGAATATCAATCATGCGACACGTGTAACAGAACCCCATCGACGAAAAGAACCCAACCGTCTCCCGGGTCGAACCGGCCAACACCGCCATCACCGTGTCCCCGTTACGCAGACGACTTTTGGCTGGGTCGTTGATTTGCTTCTGTCGCTTCACCCATCCGTCTGTCGTAATCAGAATGTGACAGTCTTCGGCCACGATGAAATCTTCCGCCGAAATTTCGACCTCCTCTCCCACGGCTTCGATGATCGTTCGTCGCTTACCTTCGGGACCGGCACAGAATTCCGACACCAGATGTTCGATCTCTGTGCGGACCAGTCCCCAACGCCCCGAGTTATTGGTGTCGGTGGTATCTTCCTTGAGCAGTTTGCGGATCTCGCGGGCTCGTTTATTTTTGTGCTTTAGTTCGTCCTGAATCAGATTGATTTCTAGGCGTGCCAGACGATATAGCTTCAGTTCCAAAATCGCGTCGGTCTGCAACTCGTCCAGTCCGCCCTTGGCAGCCGGAAACCGCTTCATGATTTTTTCCGCTGCGTCCGCTTTGCCATCAGACTTCCGGATGATTTTGATGATGATATCCAGCGCGTCGAATACCTTGACAAAACCCTCCAGTAAATGAATGCGTTTCTCGAGAGCTGCCAGTTCATTTTCCAAGCGTCGGGTGATCACTTCCAGACGGAAATGCAGAAAATGCCAGAGGATCTCTTTCAGGCTCAACCGATTCGGCGCGCCAACCTCAGGGTTCTCTGTCGGCACCAGACAGGTCAGGTTCACGTTGAAATTGTTTTGCAAACGCGTGTTCTTGTACAGGTACGCCAACACTTTATCTGGATCGGCGTCGGCCTTCAGCGGTAAATCGATACGGATGTCTTCTGTAGAAACGTCTCGCACATCTTCCACCAACGGCAGTTTCCCGCTGTAAACCAGATCTGACATGCGTTCGACCAGTTCCGCTTTGTTCACCGCGTAGGGAACAGAAATGATCTGAATGACTTTCTTGCGTTTATCCTGCACGATTTTGTGGGTGGCGCGCACTTTTACGGTCCCCTGCCCCGTCGCGTACAGCTCGCGCAATTCCTGGTTGGTGCTGATGATTTGTCCGCCGGTGGGAAAATCAGGACCCTGAATCGCGTCTTTGGCAACCAGTTGATAGTCCTTGATCTCCGGATCTTTCAACAGCTTCAACAGCGCCCGACACACCTCCTTCAGGTTATGCGGGGGAATATTGGTCGCCATCCCGACCGCGATGCCCGTCGCACCATTGACCAGCAGATTCGGCATGCGGCTGGGCAAGACCACTGGCTCTTCACGGCTGCCATCGTAGTTGGCTTTGAAGGCCACTGTGCGGGTCGCCAGATCGGCAAGGATCTCACCAGCGATGCGCGTCATGCGACATTCGGTGTATCGCATCGCAGCAGCATTGTCACCATCGATTGAACCGAAGTTCCCACTGCCGTCCACCAGTGGCATCCGCAAAGAGAACGACTGCGCCTGACGGACCAATGCCTCATAAATCGAACTGTCGCCGTGCGGGTGATAGTTACCCATCACGTCACCGACGACCTTGGCACACTTGCGATGTTTGGCCGTATGAGACAGCGATTGCTGATTCATGGTGTACAGAATCCGCCGCTGGACCGGTTTAAGCCCGTCTCGCACATCTGGCAACGCCCGGCTGGTGATGACCGACAGAGAGTAATTCAAATATCGGCTTTGTGCCGCCAGCCGTAGCGGCACGCCCATGATTTGCGAACTCTCGTCACGATCATCATCAAATAACGAGTGCTCCGTCAGTCCGCCACCCTTGGCAGACTTTTTGGCGGACTTCTTCGTGGTTCTCTTAGTAGGTTTTTTACCGGATGCCTTACTGGCAGCAGATTTTGCGGATGACTTTTTTGCTGAACGACGTTTTGCCACGTCCAATACCTTGGGATGTAGTTCTGGTGGGTGCTGTCAAAGGTCTGTTTTGGGCAAAGTATAGCAGTCAGGCAGGTTCGGTTACAGACGGTTTTCCCGGTTGTAGAACGGCCCTGGTGGCTTTGCCGGGGACAGATGCGAGATTGGCTGTGAGCGGTTTTTCAGTTGGGACGAAGATACCCCCATGCAGCGACCGGCGTTCAGGACGAACGGCCTGCGGCAGCTGCATTAACGGCCGGCAACCCTTTTGAGTTGCTGGAATGCCACCGAGCCCAGCGACCATTTTTCCAATGGGCCAATTCACAAGAGACGGAGTTCTTCAATGTTCAACAAATTCTTCGCCGCCGCTGCTCTGATGGCCTGCGTCGCACTGGTGTCCAGTACCGCCCAAGCCCAAATTGGGGCGGGCAACTACCCCAATCATCTCTTCGCCCAATACACCACTCAGGGCATGGGCGGATTGACCGCCGGCAAATACAACGCGCCTCACCCCGTGCCGGCACACGTCGGTCACAACTACCGAACTTACGAACCGTTGATGCCGCACGAGATGATGTACGCCCATCAACGCAACTACTTCAATTACTACAACGACAACAGCTACTATGGTGGCGGCCCCTCATTGAACGTGACTTCTGTGCGTTGGCAAAATGGCTGCAGCGGCTTTCGTCCTCTACCGTACTCCAACAAATACCTGTCCAGGCTGCATTACGGATTGGCCAAACGAGCCTACTGTCTTAATGGCGACTGCCGGGGCGGCAGCGGCCAATTGCTGGGGAAACTCAAAGGCAGGTGCGCCAGTGGCCAATGTGATACCTACGAAGTCGCTGGTGGCGACGTGGCAGCCGACAGTTATGAAGTCGGTGGGTACGAAGGCGAAATCATTTCTGACGCTGGCGGAGTCGAAGGTTGCTCTGCATGTGCGGGTAACTAAGCTGGAGTCTGCCACCTGAACGCAGATCCGTTCTGTGGCGATTCGGCCTTGAGCAACAATTTACTTCAACAGGACGATTACAATGAAACAGAATATTTTTGCTGCCCTCATGGTGGCAGTGCTCTGCATGAACATCAGCAGCGCTCAGGCTCAGGACTGTGGCCAGTGCGAAGCCGTTGCTGTCACGGGAAATGCCTGTGCTGGTGGCGGTTGTGGTGGAAAGGTAAAACGCGCCGCCAGTGTCCCCGTCAGAGCCACCAGAGCAGCACTTGGCGTGGCCGGTGGCAATAGCAGTGCCGTCTACGACGGCGATGGGCGCGTTCAACCGCAAACGCGGTTTGTCAATCCGCAGGCCACAGTGATTTACGGCGCACGGGATCAATTCAGCCCCGCCCCACTGTATTCGCACAGCTCCGCAGGCGCGCAAGCCGGTTTTGTGCACGCTTGGAACCAAAGCCAACAGAACGCCAACAGCTGGCACGGTGGTTACAACTCATGGCGCTACCAGCAACCCACCGCGTTGGTGGTGCCTCCAACAGCCTCCTACCAGTCCACTTACTCGTGGGGAGTGGGACAAACTCGATCCACGCCAATCCATCACCAATTTGGCCGCGGCGGAGGCTCTTTCGGCGGCGACGCCGGTGGATATCAGAACAGACCCTATTTCCCTTGGAATACCAATCAGTTCGGATACTACCCGGTACGTGCCAACTGGTAAATCAACCGGCTGCAACCCAACCGGAACAATGCCCAGCGGGCACAACGCAAAAGGCCGCTCAATCGCTTGAGCGGCTTTTTTTCTGCGCCAAGCCCGACAATTGCAGCAGCTTCTCTCTTTCTGATGGATGTATCATAACAAAACATTGACGAAAGCGATTTCAGAGTTTCGTCGCGCCCGACGAAGTAAGAGTTCCGTGGAATACGCTGGTAAAAAATATGATTGCATGCAATAGTTTCAAGAATGTGGGTCGCCAGCAACCCAATCGCCGTCAACACAATCGCCTTGAATCCGCCAAATCAAGCTTGGGAACTGGTCAGGCGCTCACGTAACACGTCGATCAAGCATGAACTGCTGACAGCGTGAATGACCATCTTGATGATGGCAAGCAAGATCTCAAAGGCGACAGAGAGTATCATGATGGTTTCGTAAAATTCAGCAAACGACTTAGTCGTCGGTTTCGTCACGTTGCGAAGGCTGCCAGCCTTCTTGGTTCGAATTTGAAGGCTGGCAGCCTTCACAACGGGCGGGCCAATAACTTAGATATTTGCCATGTTACCCCGAAAGCTTTATCCGTGGATAAGCTAGAACCAACTGTTGGCTTCGGTTGTGACGCACGCAAAAAGTGAGTGGACTGTAAAAAGCACAATCAACGGCAAATTGTTACAACTTTGATCACACTGCCATCGGACTGACAGCGCGTTAAAGTCGCTGTCAACAAGCGAAGTTTTTTCTTCTTCTGCCGCTCGACAGCCCATGCTTGCTGGCGTCTGAGAAAACGGACGGTAAATATCTCTCGTAAACGCCTTGGTAAGCGCTGCGGTGCATGCAAAAAAATGGTTCGCGCAAAATCAGCAAAAATTACCGGCTGTCAACCTATCCCAATTGGCACCGCGTCTGCGTTTCTCTCCGACATCAAGTCTTTCCCACTCTGCGACCATCCTTGGAGAAGCCAGATGTTTTTAAGTCAAATCCTGCTGATCATTGGTGCTATTTTGACTGTTGGTTTTTTGGCCACTGCCTGTCTGAAGGTTCCTCAAAACCGCCCCATCACCGGATGCTAATTTTCATCGCCAAAGTCGCCAACTTTCCAGCGGTACTCTTGGGGAAGCTGGGGTTGTTGAGCGCTCACGTTTTCCCGCACCCAGATATTTCGGTAGCGCACCGCATCTTTGTGAAACTGGAGATAGATCGCCGTCTTTTCAGGATGCGGTTCGTACGTGGGCGGTTTGTTGTACAGCGTGCGCCCCTTCAGTTCGACATGGTTCTGAATCACGACGCCGTTGAGCAGCACCGTGAAATAGGCCGGTCGCACCAATTCGCCATACGCCCCAAATTTGGGTGCGTCGTAGATAATGTCGTACGACTGCCACTGTCCCGGCTTGCGGCACGGATTGACAATTGGCGGACTTTGCTTGTACAGCGCTCCACATTGTCCATCAAAGTAAGTAGGGTTCTCCCAGGAATCAAGAACCTGCACTTCGTACCCGTTACCGAAGAAGACGCCACTATTGCCACGCCCCTGCCCTTCACCTTCAATTTCGTCTGGAGCGGCAAATTCGAGATGCAGTTGGCAACTGCCAAACTTCTGCCTAGTACCGATTCCTTTTTTCTGCGCCGTTGCCACACCGTCGGCAACCTTCCACGCTTCACCGCCACTCCACTGGTCAAGGTTGCTGCCGTCAAACAGGACAATCGCGTCGGACGGCGGCGCGCCATTGATCCCCGGTTCGACTTTCGGTGGCTCCGTCCAGACCACCTGACTTTTCCATTCCTCTACCAACCACGCGCCGGCAATAACCGGCAACGCCATGACCAGACACACGGCCATCACTGATGGGCGAAACAATTTCACTTTCGACAACAATTTCAAAACGAACCTCAGTCAATTGGGGATTTAAGGGGCAATAACGTTCGTATTATAAACCACCGCCACTCCCGCGCGGGGTATGTAAAATACTGCAAATTGGCCACACCCTACTAATGATTTACCGTTCGCAGTGTACGCAGCAGGCGATCAAGCTGGTCACTCCACGATGAATCCTCCCAACCGTATACTGACCGGGTATACCGCAGCAGTTTTTTGGCCGGCGCGCGTTCACCGCCCAATGCCAGCTGGCGGGCTACCTCCAAACGAGCCTCATACCAGTTTTCTGATGCCGGTGTCAGGGATTTCGCCAACCTTCGCCACACCTTCAACGCATCCTTCTGCCGGGCTTCGATGTGCGACAACGATCGGGCAAACTCCATTTGAATCAGCAGGTCACCACGAAAACGTTGCGCCAACGGCTCCAACAACGAAACCGCCTCTTTCGGCTGCCCCGACTTGCGCAACAGGCTTCCCCACTGAAACTTCCACCGGTCTGACTGTTTCGCCGACAGCGGTAGCCGATTGGCGATCCGAATAACCTCCAGCCCAAAAGTTTGTAATGCACGTTGCTGTGCCGTGAGAGTCACGGATGCCGCGCGGTTGGCCTCGTTGCCGGCAATCAGCGCTTCCCGATTCGCGACCACACGAAATAAACGCCGGCACAGCACTTCATCCGGCTCACTGCGCGACAACAATTTGATCGCTGCGTCCGTATCCGATTGCCCCACCGTCCGATCCGGCAGGACCATCAGTAAACTGGCCCACGCCAACAGTGTTTTCTCCTCCCGCGATTTGACCGACAGGTGATCCTCGCCAGTGGCAAAACGTTGCCGAAAATCTGCCACCCACGCGGCCAACGTTACCAGCGAATTGGCAACCCCCTCTGGCGATTCCAGCCCTATTTCCACCGCTAGAGACACCAGCGGCGCAGCGCGATCGATTCGATTGGAATCGCTCCACCGGCCAGACGGCTCACTTCCGCTCAATTGATCATACCGCGCCCGCAACCGTGCCCTGACCTCACGTACAACCGCCCGCAGATCCGCACTGCCGGGATTCACGTTACCGCGATCTGGGCTGGCGGAATTTGCCAAACGGCGAACCTCAAAAAACAATGCCCGCAACTGCGATAGCGCTTCAGGAAACGAATCACTCCCGGTTTCGATCACGTCAAATGCACCTAATGCACCTGTAAAATTGCGTTGTCCGACGTATTCGGCCATCAACCACAATGCCGCCTGATTTTTGGTAGGGCTGTTTGGCCAAGAATCAAGATGCTGTTTTAGCGCTTCGGTCAGGCGACCAGGTTTTCCAGTCTCTCCGGTATCCTGTTGGGCAACCTGCGCAACATCCTTTGCCCGCGCGCGAGCCATGTTCCAAACGCCCCGGAGGTTAGTTGCCGCCGCGAGTGGATCGTCGGCATGGGAGGCCGCCACCGATATCAATCGCCGGGCCGCCTCCATGTGACGCGACTGCTGTTCCAGAATCTGACTGGCGCGAATCTGCAGTTTGATAATTTCCGTTGCCATACGAGTTTGCCCGATTGCCCGGTCGTATGCTTTGAGCGCGTCTTCGGGCGCTCCGTTACGTTGTGCCTGCAGCGCGGTCTGGATCAAAATCTCCACCGCCGCACTACGCGCGGGCTCCGTTGCAGGTTGCAGTCGGGTTTGCGGTCGATTTCGTGATGACGATAACGGCGAGGTATTCGAACGCAATGCGATGTTTGGATTACCGTCACCGGTGGCTCGAATCAGCGTCAAGCCGGCTTGGCGTCCCCACCATGCACCGTGTCGCACCTGAACTGCCTGTTTCATTTGTGCCGCACTCCGGATCCAAAAACGTTGCTGTTGCGGATCGGTCGCCAGTTTCGAAAGCGTCACAGCGGCCCTGATTCGCGCCAACTCCAGTGCTGGCCACTGGCGCGTTTCGGCCACATTGTGATTCTCCAGATGATCCTTTAATTTTTTTTGATCGCCAGTCGTGATGGCCAACAGCAACTGCTGTTCGATCAGTTGCGGCAAAATTGCCGCTGGAGGATCCGTCTCGAGCAGTATCGACAGCAGCCGCACCACTTGATCGGTACGTCCCAGCTTCAACAGACACTCCAACTGGCTAACTTTTGATTGCCACCAAATCAGCCGGGAGGGAATCACACTATCCTGCACTTCCTGTAGCCGTTTAAGCACATCGTTCAGGGCGCTTCGCCATGCCACTGTATCACGATCCCGATAGCCCGCCGCGATTTGAAGTTGGCAGAGTGCAATTTGGTAGCGCACATTGCTTTTGAGAGTCAATAATTCCTGCGGTGTGATTTCGCCATCTTTCACCGATTTCGTACGCTGCTCCGGCAGCAGTCTCTCAATCTCCCGTTCCACATCGGTGAAAACTCTTTTCGCCGCGCGGCACTGCTCCAGCATGGCTTCCGTGCGCGAGGGGATTTGGTCTACCGCCACCATTTGAGCCTCGATCGTGCGAGCGATTCGATTGGCCCGGCCCAAGTGTGCCAGCCCGGTCTGGACAGAAACCAGAATTTGTCCCGGATGGCGGGGAAATTGTTTTTTAAACTCTTCGCCCGTCCGCCAGACGGACCGCCAGGCCTGGTCGGATCGCCCCTGGTCAGCGGCCAGTGCGATCGAGGTGCGGATCAGCACCAATTGCACGGTCAAGGCCGTCTGATCGGCGATGGTGATGTCCTGATCGTTCAGCATCCTCAGGCAGTGTGATTCAGCCACCCCATAGATTCGCCGCCTTATTAATCCGTTGACGTACGTCTTTTCACGATCGTCGAACAACCGCACTGGGGAATTATCAGAGGATTGTTCCGGGGACAGCACAGATGATTGCGAGCAACACTCCGTAGGTGCAGCCATGCCACACAACAGACTGGTGCACATCATCCCGACAACGACCCAATATCGTTGGCGCTGCCGGGACGAACGAGATGTGATTGCCAACCCAAAAAACAACGCCAACTCCCCGGGAAACTGTCCGAATTCTGAATCTCAACCAACCCCACCTACCCCCCCAACCTTCTACCGCGTTCCATTGACCGCAAAACTGACGCTGGTAAAACCGGTCAGCTTCGCCGCGTCATAGGTCTGGATCACAAATTCCAACGGCACATTGGAGGCCGGATGGACGATCACCGTTGCCCCCGGATCGACACGTGCAATTGACGCCAGTCGGCGTTCTACCGCACCGGCATCGGCCAACGGCTGGTCATTCATTGTCCATTGAGCCGTTGCTTTTGTTTCGTCAAAACTGACCGAAATTACGATGTCCTCAAGATCTTTTTCAGGCGGCGGATCGAGCGTGCTATCTGCCGTTCCCATTTGCGAGGACAGTTGGCCTGGTAGAATCTGTTCGGCAATCTGAAAGCTGGCGGTCCATACAAAAAACACCAGCAGCAAAAACACGACATCGATCATCGGAGTCATCGCCGCATCAATATCGACATCTCCGCGCCCTTTCAGATTAACATGTGGCGTTTTCATCGCGACTCCCGGTAGACCGCCCACCTGACATCCCAGATCCCCGCCCGTGTACAGGCGATCATGACGGGTTCTGCGGTGGACCATGTCGCAGCACGGCTACCGCGAATCCGCACCTCGACTTCGCCACCCTCCTTTTCTTTCACCCTCGCAAACTGTTCAGCCAGCCGGTCAGCGGCAATGGGCCGACCAGCCAACGAATAACTCCCGTCCGCGTTGATGTTGATCGTCAGACGGGGTTTATCGCTTAAGGAATCATCGGCAGCCGAAACCGCGTGGGGAAGTTCCAGTTCAACCTGTGTTTCCTGTTTGGCCAAGTGACTACTGACCAGAAAAAAAATGATCAGCAAAAACACGACATCGATCATCGGCGTCATATTGAAGCCCAATTTCTGGTACGGTTTGTAACGCGGAATCTGCATCTATGATGACGCTCCATTGCGTTTGGGACGTCGGCGCAGCGGTGCAAAGACATGCTGGGTCACATAAGCCGCTTCGGCGACAAACTGGTCAATTCGATTGCGAAAAACAGCAAACGCGCCGATCGAGGGAATCGCCACGATCAACCCGCCGACCGTCGTCACCAGTGCCTGATAGATGCCTTCGGCCAATTGCGGCGCTGACGCGGTTCCCTGGGTAGAGGCCACATTTTGGAATGCCATAATCATCCCGATCACCGTTCCCAACAGGCCGATCATCGGTGCAATATTTCCGATCACCGACAGGTATTCTATTTTTCGAAACAGACGCGCCGACTGTTCAGCCAGTGCGTCCTCGAGAGATTTTTCGACAGCGCTCCAACCAAACTCCAGCTCCGCAATCCCGTGCATAAGCACAAACGCAAGGAAGCTGGGTTTCTCTTTGCAGGCTTGCTGCGCTCCCCGAATGTCGCCGGTAATCAAACTTTGCCGCACAATATCCGCCAGCCCGTCGGGAATCAAATCCGATCGACGGATGGTTAGAAAATGATCGACTATCAGATATGCCGAATAGACCGACAACAGCAACAGCAACACAATGATGATGACCCCGGGCGTACCTCCAGAGAACAGGATTTGAAAAAAACCGCTGGGCGCACTTTCAGAAACATCGGCGTTAACGGTCACCTCTTGTGCCAGAATCAGCCGCTGCGACACAGCGCAGTAAAAAACAGAATACATAGGGATCTTCAAAACAGGAATGGTCAGGCATCGTGGTTGAAACAGAGCCGCACGGACGGAACAGTATTCCCCCAAACTACGTTACGGTTGCGTTGCGGAATTGGTCATGGCCGGCAATTGCGCCCAGGGGGATTGAGGCCAGTTCGATTTCAGTTCTGCCTCCAGTGATGCGGCGACCTCGTGATTCCCCTTATTGTGCATTAAAACAGCGGACCGGTACAACGCCGGTGCCGCGATAATCTGCCGGTTGGGATACAAAATCACGATTCGCATGAAATCCCCAATGGCATCATCAATCATCGCGACATTTGCTTCCGCGCGCTGGGCCAGCGCGATAGCATACAACGGGCCGGCACGTGCTGCGACGGGCATCCGCTCCAGCCGACGACGCCAGAGTGCAATTCGTTTCGGGGCAACAGGTTGAATCGCAGTGGCTTGCTGCCGCCACAATTGCCCCACCGCTAGGGCAGCGATCGTGGGATCGAGGTCGGCTGCCAGTTGCTCAAGTACCGGTCGCGCATCCTGCGGGTGTGAGGCCATCAACCAGGCAGCGGCCACCAGAGAGACCGCGGCTCCGTCGCTGCCCGCCTGCCCACCCAATTGAAGCCACTTCCGCACCCGACCGACATCGGGAAGGCCGTCGGTTGATTGAGCCAACCTAGAGACCTCCCACGGCAACGGAGACAAATGTAAAAATCGACTTTGCGGATCAAGCGCCACCAGACGAAAAAAAGACTCGGCAGCTCCCGTGTACTGTCCAAGTAACTCTTGCACGGATGTCAATTTGGCCAGCACGATCACCTGCGCCCATGGTCTGCTTTCCTGTTGAAGTGATTTCTTCAACAGCCCGACTGCATCGGTCAGGTTGGCCCGGCCATCGGCGTCCACCTTCTGTAGTGCGACGTTGTAGTCCGGCGGCCACGTTGTTTCAACAGAGTCAATTTGGTCGTTGTCAATCTCCCGAATGCGCCCCGATCGAGCCAGTTTTAATTTCAGCGACAGGCCCGACCAATCGACAATCTGACCGGCGCGCTCGCGGGTGGTGCCATCAGACTTTCGTTCCCGCACGACATCCTGCGGAAGCGCCACCGACGCCGGGAATATTAACCCAACGAAAATCCACACCATGGCAAGGACCGGAACGGATTGTGTTGCGTGTCGCGGCATTGAAACCTGTCGGTCGCTGGAACGGTTAAGGACGGGGGCGCACTCCCTGCCGGCACGAGTCTCGTGACGGGGTAATATGCGGGGTTCGGCCGGGTTGAAATGATTTACCGGACGTGATCCAGATGCGATCCTACCAAAATGCTGGCACTTCCATGAACCTGAATTCCTTCGACGAAAGTCGTAAAAACAGGGCAAATGCTGGCAAAAAATAATTTTCCACGATTTAAACCGCCATGTGACCAGAGGTGTCACAGTGTCGGCCAATGATTGTCACAGATAAATGAAATCCCGTTTCAGGAAACTGTCATGATCAAACCTGTCAACCGCCACAGCCTTTCTTCCTCACAACCTCGTCGCGGTCTGCAAAAGATTTCCGAGGTCATTCCCCGGCTGATCCAGCAGTATCAACTGCAAGCCGAAATCACGCGCGAGCGTCAGGAAGAAGCCGAAGCAAAACAGGCGGCCATGATGGATGCCGCGATGATACGGCAAGCCAAGGCTGCCCTGTTTGAGGACGAGGCAGAAGTCTGGGAGCAGGAGCCGATCCGGTTACCGGCGATCGCTGGCGAACCGCCTACCGATTCCTCGGCTACCGGTGTCCAACAATTCTTCGGCTGGTAAATTCTCGTACCGCACCAGACGAAAGGTGACACCAAGACAATGGGCAGTTAGGAATTTACCATCCGTTGGCGACGCTGCCAGCGTCGGAGCGCAGCTGGCAGCATCGCCAACGGTAAGCTTCCAACTGCCAATCGCCCAAATGAAGCAATCGCCCCGGGTTGCACCGTGCCCCCCCGAGGAATGGTTCGTTGACCGCGTCCACACTTTAAAGAAATCTGCTGTGTGGAGGCACGCGGCATGGGGCCTACTTTGGAGCAGGTAGTCCGCCGCTGGATTGAGCATTCCTCTGCAACAACTTTTTGGCTTCGGAGCGGAACAGAAACAGGCCTTTGGCTTTGACGATATTTTCCAGAATTGCCTGTGCCTGATCTTTCTGCCCGGTCTCCGACAGCAGATAGCAAATGATAAAAGTTACTTCCGCATTCAGGTTCGGCTGTTTGACTACCTTGGACAGAATCGTCTTGGCCGCATCCATCTGCCCGGACTTCATCAACACGTAGGCCAACGAACTCACAGCAACCACATTACCGGATTTGGCTTGAGCGATCTGGCGAGCCAAATTGACGGCCGTATCCTGCTTCTCTTTCTTGGGACTATGCGCCAATGACAACGCGTACAGATTGGCGTAATCAAAATTGACCGGATTATCAGCCGCCAATCGCTTGAAATGACTTTCCGCCATCGCAAATGCGCCCTGGGCAAACGCCACCTTGCCACGCAGTTCGCGCGAGGCGTTAGTGTCGCCGTTGATTTCCTCGAGGGCCTTGATCGCTATTAGTGTTGCCGGAAAGTCCTCCTGGTTGATCGACCACTGTGCCAACGCGTACTGAATTTTCCCGTCACCCGCGCGCTCACCGGCGGTGCGTTTCAACAGTGTGCCGGCTTCTTGGGCTTTTCCTTTGCGCTGCAACCAAGACGCCAACGTGACTTCGGCGGGTTGCGCGTCTTCGCCTTTCCGCTGTTCGTCCAGTTGCCGAAGAAACCCGAGGGCCTGCTCCAGTTCGTTTGACTCGAATGCAACTTCAGCGTTGGCGACCAATGTCTGCGGGGTTCCGGGAGCGATTTTATCCAGTTCAGCCACCGCAGCCCTGGCTTCGTCAATCTTTCCACGCCCCTTGGCCACCTGATACTTAACGTCGTAGTAACGATGCTTGAAGTGATCCAGCTGTATTTTGCTGAACGCGTTATTGCTGTTCTGGACCGTCATCAACGCCTTGTCCGCAAGTGCATCGGCGTCTGTGATTCGGTTTTGGCCCAGCGCCAAACGGGCAAACGAAAAATAAATATCCGGGTAGTCGCCGTCAGAAATCGCTGCCGCCTCTAGGAGTCGTTTCCCCGAATTGTTGTCACCAACGGCATAAGCCATCGCCGCCAACAGCAGTTCCTTCGGAGGTACGCGTTGATCTGCGGATCGGAGTTTTTCCAGCGCGCTTTGTGCCTCTTTCAGTTTCCGGTTGGAAAACATGGCCACGACATCCTTCAGTGATGTCTCCAATGGCGAACTGGGTTCGACCTCGCCGGGGATCATTTGCTTAAGTTCCTTCAGCAAATTCGTGCGGGCCTTTTGGGCGGCATCGTTGTCCTGCCCGCCGCTGGTGGATTGTGCGGCGGCCGTTGAGGCCTGCCCGGGAGGGGTTTGAGAAAAACAGACATCGGACGTTGCGGCTACGGCTCCCACAAATCCGAGGGTTGCCATCAAAAGCCAACCCGAAATCGACCGTGAGAATGACCAGATTTTATAGAATTGAAAAGACAAATGACTGCTCCTGTAAGCGTTCGTTGATGCGGCGATGATTGGAAAAACAGACGGATTCAGGACACGGTGTTCGTATTCAATGCGTCAAGAATATCCGTCGTGGCTCTGGATTTATTTAACACGTAGAAATGAATTCCCTCGACACCGCGACTGATCAGATCACCTGTTTGTTCGACCGCCAATTCAATGCCTGCCTTGTACTGGTCTTCCACCAGATCGCTGGAGGATAGTGCATCAGAGAATTTCTTCGGTAGTTTCGAACCGCACAGCGACGTGATCCGTTCGATCTGTTTGAGGCTGGTGACAGGCAGCACCCCCGGGACAATCGGCACGTTGATGTTACGGGCCTGACACTTATCGCGGAAACGATAGAAGTCCTCGTTGTCGTAGAACAGTTGAGTGACGATCGCGTCGGAGCCTGCATCGACCTTGCGTTTTAGATTGTCCAGATCTATCTCGGGACTTACGGCATCCTTGTGGGTCTCGGGGTATCCGGCAACCAGCACACCGAAGTGAGCGAACTCTGCCCGAATCAGCTCCACCAATTCGTTGGCGTACTGCAATCCACCTTCGGCTTGGGTGAATTCGGTTTCGCCCTTGGGCGGATCGCCCCGCAGCGCGACAATGTAATCCACGCCCTGTTCAGTGGCCGTTTGGAGATACTCGCGCAGGTTATCCTTGCTACTGCCGACCAATGTCAGGTGCGAGGCGACGGGCACGTTGAACTGCCGTTTGACCTTGTCGATGATTTCCAGCGTCTTGCCACGCGTGGATCCGCCTGCGCCGTAGGTACAGGTAATGAACTCCGGAGAAAATTTCATCAGCCGTGCAACGTGTTCGTACAGGCTGGTCTCACCCGCTTCCGTTTTTGGAGGAAACAGTTCAAAAGAAATCGTCAGTTTGTCTTGATTGAAAAAGTCTTTTAGGGACATTGGGTAGAATTCCAGTTAATGGTTGGCCGGGCTGAAGGCTGATTGAGAACTTGATTGAGGGCGACCAAATTACGGGCAACAGGACGCGCCACAAACACCCGGCGGGGTTTATTCTAATGAGCGCACCGGCTTTCAACAGGGCGTAGACGTGGCAAACTGGCCACGGAAGTGAAATTTAACCGGTTGAGCGCCGTCAATCGGTATCACTGACGGGGATTGTCAGAACTCCAACTGATCAGCCGTCAGTCCATCGGGACGCTGACCAGCCGTTTGCGTGAACATGTCACGAATCAATTGGGAATCACAGTCGCGCTGTTCGACATTTCGTCGACCAAACATCCGTCGCTGGGTGGTGACAATGACTTCCGGAGGCAGCAATCCCATTTGATTGATCGACCGGGCGTAATTGACGAACGAGGGTACATTTGTCGTCGCCATTCCATACACCATGCTTCCCACACCAATCAGTTTACCGGTGAAAATGCTGGTGTTGATTGCTGTTTTTGCATAATCACCAATCAGGCAACCCACGAACTGCATTCCAGTGGCAATTTTCTGCTCTTGGGCACCAAACGCCCGCATGTTGACCGTCCCGTAGGTATTTTTCAAATCACTGTTACAGGTACCCGCACCAAGATTAATCCAACTGCCGACATAACTGTGCCCCAGAAACCCATAGTGCTGCTTGTTGCTCCATGGCTCCATAACGACTCCTTCGATCTCCCCACCTATCTTGCAAGTGTGGCCGATCGACACGGCGTCCTTGATTGAACTATGTGCGCTGACCTTTGATCCGGGTCCCAGATAAACCGGGCCGCGCAAATAAGTAAACGGACCAATCGAGCAACCATCGTCAATCACCACCGGACCGCCGCTGCAATCGAACACCGTGCTCTCGGGAATCGATGGCGGTGATTTTTTGGACAGAAAAACTCCATCGGCGAACTGCCGGTAGTCGCCGCTGGTTAAACGAAATTCCAGATTCTCGTTGCAACAATCCATGTGCGCCGCCACGATGTGGTGAGGGTCGTCCAACATCATGAAACCCGATTCGGCTTGCCGGATTGGCAAATCTGTCACTGCCTGGGATTCAACCAAGCGGGCAGCGAACTGCCCCACCGCTTGGTCTGCCTGATCAGCGGCAGCACATAGCGTACCGGTTTTGATAACCAGTGCAGCGGTCGCTGCGGTCGCTTCACTCGCAGCCGCAACCGGTGAATCGGGTAACCGATGAGCTTTCACGAAATCATTCAGTAACGCAAAATTGGAAAACGTGGGGGCCAACCGGGCGTTGACGATCAGTGTCGTGTCTTCATGGTCATCAATCCCGCATGCCAGTGCCGGGAAATCCAGTGCCACAACTTGAACAAGAAACGGACGCACATGCGCCGTCAGCGCGCCTTCGATCCGGGTTAGCCAGTCGATCAGACGGTAACTTCCGCAGGTGATCGCCCAGGCGGGACGGGAGGTTGATGCCGGTGCCAAACGACCAACCCGAGTGTCCTCAACAACAAGAATATTCATAATCGGATGGTCAACAGATCAACAACAGAACAACAGAAGGTGAAAACTTAATTGCAATCACCTACCCCGAAATCGTGCGCCCGCAATCGCGCACCCGCAATCGCGCGGACAACTCTTCGGCAAACCTGAAACATACAGCGTCATGTCACCCGGTCATAAGGCGGCCTGCGACATAAAAATCGGGCTTCACAAGTATAAACAAAAAAACAGAGCCAGCCCATTGCTGGACCGACTCTGCTTTCTGGAGATTATTCTCAATATGCCCGGGGCTCTAACGACGGGTCGCTCCGCCGGAATTGGCGGTGGCACTACTCATCTGGTTAATGACCATGCTGGTCAGGTCCAGTTTTTCCTGGTAGACGATTGCGCGATTGACGCCTTTGATCACTTCACCACGATTGGTCGGATCAACTTCCTGACTGTCGAACCGCAGCACCAACGAAATCCCATGCTGAGCCGAAAGTGACTTCAGGACGGTTTGCATTTGCTGGTAGGTTTCATAGTAAACGTTGGCTTCTTTGGAGAGCAAATCCATTTCCGCCTGACGGGCCTGGGTGCGCAGGCCAGCCTGTTTCTGTTCAAGTGCAGCTTCCATCTGGTTGCGTTCGGGCGAACCAACTTCGAACTCATTAAGCCCTAGCGCTTCCTGCTTGATGGCCTCCTGCTTTTGCTGAATTTGAGCTTTCAATTGGTCGGCTGTCGATTTGATGGACTGCATCTTCGAATCGAAGGCGCGGTTTTCCTTGAAAACCTTGGCCACATCCAGCACCGCGACGATGCCTGACTTTTCCTGAGCCGACGCACTGTTGGCTAACGGAGCGATAGTTGCGACGGCGACTGCTGCCATCAAAAGCGATTTTAAAACTGAAGTTTTCATTACTCGTCCTCCCTGACGGAATCAAATAATTCTCTTTTGCCAACGAAATCGAATCCGTGATGAAGCCGGCAATGGATATGGGGTTTGACTGGTTGTTTGGTCTTTGCCGTAGGGTTTGGATAACGGCAACAATAAAAATTTGGTTGCAGGACCGGTGCCAATGACGACCCATGAACTAAATCATGGCCGTGAGAGATCCTGTTTTCCTGATTCCTTGCCGGAATTTAACCGGAAGCTTTTTTCCGGCTCCGACAGCACACGCTTCCGGAACGCAAGTTCGCAAAAACATAGGAACATTTTTCAACTCGCTTTGTAAAGATTACGCCAACAGCTGACAATGCAGATATCTCCTGCCATCAAAAAACGTTCGCGCATGTGCTAGCATCTTGCACTGGGCAACGGCCACCACTGGCCAAACACGACATCCCAACAAACAGGCTTGCAACGCCCCGATTGAAAGATAGCCGCCATTGTTTTTACCTTGGTCAAGGCGGCGGGCACCGGGTAAGCGCACCGCGACAATGACCGGGGAAGCCAATCAGCATATACCGGAACAAGCATTTCTTCTTTAATAAATGAGCCAGTTTTAAACCATCTCGCATCATCGGAAAAATCTTACGCCAACGCTCGGTTTGGGTAGACTCAGACGCACCTCCATGTTAAACAAGCCAACAACCACCCCCTCGCCCACGAACGCCGGAGGGGCTTTCCGGCAGCGTTGGGCGACGGGACAGATTGGGAACGAAAACTATCTGTTTCTGCTAATTTGCACGCTCGCACAACTGGCGACGATATGGATCACATGGCCATTATGGGAGGTCCGGCAATCGCCGATCAATTTACCATGGATCGCCAGCGCGCCGCAGATCCCGTTCGGCCTGTTGATGATTGTCAGCCTGATGGGCGTTTTGATTTCCCCCCGAGAATTTGGATTGGGGATCCACCTGGCGGTCTTGGGGACTGCGATCTGCGCCGACCAATTCCGCTGCCAGCCGCAGGTTCTGTGGGTGGCCGTTTTGATGATCGCCTGTGTCTGGGATCGCACCAAACCGTTTTGCGTCTGGGCACTGGTAGCGCTGTGGCTGTGGGCGGGCATCCACAAATCGGTTTCTGCGGAGTGGTTTGGTGGAAACACGCTGCAACTGTTGAACCAGGCAGGCATCGCCCCTGCCATGGACTGGTGCTTTGGGTTTGCCCTGCTGGTCACCGTCAGTGAGCTTGCCCAAGGGATTTGGGCTATCTTACGCCCGCGCGGCGCTGCGATCACCTGCGTGTTGCTTCATTTTGGAATCGCGGGTTTCATGTTGTACATCCAGTGGAACCTGAGCGTGGTGCCGTGGAACCTGTGCACAGGAATCGTCGGGGCGTGGCTGATGTCCCGGACGGCCACGCGCAAACACATGCTGGCAGTGCCCGCATTGGCTGCCGGGACCGGCTATCGTTGGCTTGCGCGAAGTGTGATTGCCGCCCTTTTGATTCTGCCGGCCGGATTTTACACGGGGCACGTCCGACACTGCTTTGCACATGCGTTGTATTCTGGCGGGTTACCGTTGGCCTGTATCTCGAAGTTAGACGGAACGGTTGAAGAGCTGGAAGGCTGGGACATCGTGCACGTGCCGTTTCCACACGTGCACAGCGCGTTTCTTCAGTACTTTCGCCTGACCGGTGCTCCCGGGGAAAAACTACACATCCGCGAAATGCTTCCGTGGCTGAGCAGTCGCTACTATCGACTGGACGATCGGGGATTGCCGCGCGAGATTTCACAGCAAGCATTTTTCGACACAACCGCCACCGGTGACATTTCCGGAATAGCGCTTGACGACCGGGTTGCGATTTTTGAACTGATCAAAAACGGAGCATCCATGAAGCGACGAACGGCCGATTCGATGATCTTTGCGATCAGTTTCAAACCGGAGTATTTCAATCCGGGACTGCTGGAACTTGTGTCCGGTCTACCCAATGTCGAAGAGATCCAGTTGCAAGGGTGTGATGTTCGGAACGATGATTTGAAAAAGATGGCCGACCTGAAAAAACTGGAGGGCATTGGTTTGAACAAGACACCGATCACGGTCGCAGGACTGGAGCATCTGGCAAAGCTGAAACGGCTGAACCTGATTGAGTACAAGGGGCAGCTTTATGATTCAATCCGACAAATCATGGCAGCGGGCGATTAAGTCCGGCAGTGCACATCAGCGGACACCTCGTCTCCGCCGGTGGCACACTGACCGCAGGGCGTTTGTTCTCACAGTGGTATCCCAATTCACCACATTATCCCGAAACAGGCAATCTTGCGTGGACGCGGCAAGCACAGGTGTGAACGTTTGAACCACGGAGAGCGCGGAGGTTCACAGAGTGCCGAATTGGTCGTAAATCCCCGGCGGGAATCGCTCTAGGTGGAAAAATGATTCGTACCGTATAATGCCGCCTCCGGGACGTGGCACGCACTGGTGCCCGGCAGTTTGAACCAATGGAAAATGGAGTTTCCACCATGCGCAAGATCGCTGTGATCAATCAAAAAGGGGGCGTTGGCAAAACGACCACCGCCGTTAATCTGAGCGCCGCGCTGGCCGAACAGGGCAAGCGCGTCTGGTTGATCGATCTTGACCCGCAGGCTCATGCATCGCTGCATCTGGGATTCGGCATGCAGGAGGAATACATGTCCGTCTATGATGTGTTGACCGACCAGACCGCACTGGCCGATGTTTGCCACCAGGTTGAGGACAACCTCTGGTTGACGCCCTCGCACATCGATCTGGCCGCCGCAGAAATGGAACTTTCCGGAGCCGTTGGGCGCGAGATTATTCTGCGCGACAAAATGGCTGATATGCATCAGGATTTTGACTACATCATTTTTGACTGCCCTCCCTCCTTGGGCGTCCTGACGCTCAACGCGCTGACCACCGCTGACGAAATCTACCTGCCTCTACAGCCACACTTCCTAGCATTGCACGGGTTGAGCAAATTGCTGCGGACGATTGAACTGGTCGCGCGTCGACTGAACTCGAACTTGCGACTGACCAGTTTAATCTATTGCCTGTTCGACACCGGCACGAGACTGGCCAACGAAATCGTGGGCGATGTCGAATACTTTTTTGCACAGCATCAGGGAACCAGTTCGATCTGGGCGGAAGTGAACAGCTTCGACACACGCATTCGTCGTAATATTCGACTGGCCGAAGCACCAAGTTACGGTCAGTCCATTTTTCAATATGCGGGGGACTCCAATGGTGCTCAAGACTATCGCAGTCTGGCCATGGAAGTCATGAAGCAGACAGAACAAATATCCGCCCGGCAAGCTGAATCGGCAGAAAATATTGCTGCCGATGCTCATGAGGTGGTTGCCGGTGATGTGGACGACGACCAGCCCTGGTTGTACCACAGTCGCTAACCTAGACGAGTTCTTTCTGTGATCGGGTCGGTGTCATCAAGAAGATGCGCGACGCACTCCCGTCGCTGCGCGTCTTTGGCCATGGGTGCAGCTCTGTTACGTTGAATTGCAATGAATCTCGTCCGTTTTTTTCGATTCTGGCGAAAAAACGGGTTCGGCGGGCTGGTGACAATGTACGCTTTTATCAACGGGCGCAATCGCAGGTATTTGGCATATTGCAAGCTGTTGCGTTCACTGAGCTGAATACAATAGGAACTCTTGTTGATCGTTTTCATGATGCCTTACCAATCACTCCATACATCTTCTCCACGCCGGAACACCCATGTCTGAAGTTACTGTGTTGATGACTGTCTTTAACGGGATGCCTTATCTCGAACAGGCCGTCGAATCAATTTTGTGCCAGACGCTGTCTGACTTTGAATTTATCATCGTAGATGATGGCTCGACCGACGGAACACCCGCCTATCTCCGCACATTGAAGGACCCGCGCGTCTCGGTGATCCGACAGGACAATGGTGGCACCGCTGCGGCGGCCAATCACGGTTTGAAAAGTGTCACGACGCGCTACGTTGCCCGCATGGATGCCGACGATATCGCGTTGCCCACACGACTGGCTAAACAACTGGCATTTCTGCAGCAACATCCCAACGTTGGAATTCTTGGTAGCCAAATCGTGCCTGTCGGCGACGCGGGTTCCGGTAATTCGCTGTCCTTGCCCTGCACACACGAGAAACTATTCCCGGCCATGATGAAAGGGAAGCACGGCTTGGCTCACAGTTCTGTCATGATCGATGCCGACCGATTGAAATCAATCGGCGGCTACTGGTCGTTACGGCTGATTGATGACTGGGACATGATGCTGCGGATGGGGGAGATTTCACATCTGGCAAATCTGGACGAAGTCCTGCTGCACTATCGCGTTCATTCCGGATCACTCAACGGCACCAGCATGATGCGAATGCATCGCTCCATTGCCTACGCCATCGACCGCGCCGAACGCCGCCAATCCAATCGACAGCCCATTTCTTACGAAAGCTTCGTTCAAGAACTGGACAGTGCTCCACTTTTCAGGCGACTGTCCGAACGCTTGCACATCTTTGCCCTCGCACAGTATCGTTTGGCGGTGGCTGACCAGTGCGGTGGAAAGAAAATCGCCGGCGCGGTGCGGCTGGGCTTCGCGGCTCTTTGTTCGCCGCAACGCACGGTTGAACGCATCATGCGCATGTTGCGTTCGGCTGGTCCGGCCAGGACAAACGTGCAAAACCCGTTGGCCGGTTCAACATCGTTGGACGAACCGGATCCTGCCACGACTCAATCGTTCCCGGTTCCTCAGCCTGTGGTTGTGGAAACACGGACCCAATCAGGATCGCCGGGCTAAATCGAGGCGGCAATCATTTTCAAACGCTTGATCATCGAAAACAGGCCGTTGCGGCGCTGAGGGCTCAGGTGTTGGTCGAGTCCCAACTTTTTCAGATATTCCAAAACGTCGCTCTCGGCGATCTCACTGGCCGTTTTGCCGTGATAGAAGGCCAACAGTAACACAATCAGCCCTTTGACAATGATTGAATCGCTGTCCGCCAGCACCGTCATCGGTGCGTCCTTGTCAGCGGCATCGGCCATCATCCACACGGTGCTCATACACCCTTCAACGATGTAGTCTTTCGTCTGAAAATCCGCCGGCATCGCCGGCAACTCGCGGCCCAGATCGATCATAAAATCGTAACGTTCATCCCACTCTTGCAGGTCATCAAAGGTTTCAAACAATTCGTCTATCGAAGGCGGAAATTCAGACATTCGGGTTTTGGATGGTCGTCAGAAATATCAGGGGCGGAATCAACTTTCATCCGGTTTTACTGGCAAACATCCAGAAGCAAAACAGACAAAGCCGCCCACGGGCGCGAAACCGGCAAAATACTGCTCCCCCATCTCCGTCAACGACCCAATACCACTCTGATATCAGTCACCAACACCAATGTCCTGATTGCATAACTGCATGATCAATTCCATCTCGTCCTGTTCGTGACGGGCCAACGCAATGCAAAATGTTTCGAAGTCCGACCTCACAGTGTCCAAATTGATGTCATCTGCCGATTCGCGATAGACAATACGTTCCGCCAAATCAATCACTCGGCCCAGATCCAGATAAAGCGTCTCGTGCTCGCGCGTTTTCGCTTTGGCCTTGCGGGTGACAATCGGATTATCGATGACTTCTTGGCGGAAGTAGCCGTAAAACTCCTCCAGCGTAAAATACGTTTCCAGCTGGTCACGCAAATCACTCAACCATTGCACCACCAGGCGGGGTGCAGGATCAGGTTTTTGATTCAACCAGTAATAGGTTCGGTTGAGCGTACTGCGGAAATCAAAATCAGTTTTGATTTCGTCCATGAACGCAGCATTAATCGTCATCCCGGCGGCAATCGCGCCGCTTTGCCGATACTCTTTTTCTGTAAGCCATGTACTCATCTTTGCGCCTCGCCCTGATACAATGAAATAGAGCCGTAAAACTAAAACATAACGCTCCCATGCGTTGCCGTCCAATTTTTTCTTCTTGGGTCAACAACGCAAGCAACCTAAACTTCTGCTGTCAATCAACATCGCGTCTCCCTATAAGCCAATGCGAAAACACGGCCCTTGGACGATAAAAGAAACGAATCTGGTTTATCAGGACCCGTATGTCGCCCTGCATGTGGATCAGGTGATTCGGCCCGATGGAAACGCTGGCCAACACGTGGTCGTACAGATTAAGCCGGGCGTTTGCGTGATCGCGTTGGACACTCACCACAATGTTCACCTGACACGCGAGTTTCACTATGCGGTGGGTCGCGAATCGGTCGAAGGAGTTAGCGGCGGAATTGAACCTGGCGAAGATCCGCTGTTGTGTGCTCAACGCGAACTTCAGGAGGAGCTGGGCCTGCATGCTGGACATTGGCAATCTCTGATGACCGTCGATCCGTTTACGACCATCATGGCTTCGCCGACCCAACTGTATCTGGCAACAGAATTGACACCCGTGCCAAATAATCTGGAAGGCACCGAGACGATCACAACGGTCGTATTGCCGCTTGATTTAGCGATTCGACAGGTTGAAACCGGTGCGATCACTCACGCTCCTACCTGTGTGGCATTGATGCTGGTGGACCGTCGGGTCAGCAGGAATGCATAGTCGATTGCCGATAGAACAACAGGTACAGCGACGGCACCAAAAATAACGCCATCAATGTCGCACCAGCCACGCCCGCCGCAATCGTGACCGCCAGCGGTGGCCAGAAACCGCCACCCGAAAGAATCAATGGCGTGAAACCGGCGATCGTCGTCAGAGTTGTGGCCACGATGTGACGGGTGCAGCCACTGACCGTTGCCACCAAATTGCTTCGATCCATCCTTTCGGGAACCGCTGCGGTGGGCCCTGACGTGGTTGACGGCGCGTTGTGATGGTGTTCGGTAATCGCTGCCAATACCACGATCGAATCATTGATCGCCACACCGACCAGCCCCATCGTGCCAACGATCGCCATAAAGCCAAGCGGATATCCGGACATCGCCAGTGCGAGGCCGGCCAAACCGATCGACAGCGCTCCCACAACCACGACGATCAACGCCTGCCGAAACGATCCCAACGAACCAACCAGCGTCAACACCATCAATGCCAGCAACAGCGGCGCGTTGGCGATCAACTGGTTGACGGCGTGGCTGCGCTGTGCGGATTCGCCACCCAGCGTAAGGCTGTACCCCGAGGGCAAATGGAACCCTGAACTGGCCAATCGTCGCTTGAATTGGGCAACAACGCTTGATGGCAGCACGCCCGGGCGTGTATAAGCCATGACCTCGTTGGCGCGTGTCCCGTCCAGCCGCACGATCGCGCCAACATCACCCTCAAGCGACATGTTCGTCAGCGCGGACAGCGGTGTTCCGGATTTCGGCGGCGAAGTCCTAGCGGCAACAGGCATCCCGCCCTGCCCTGCCCCGGTATTTGGCCCTGTGTTGGTTCTCCAGGACCTGCCGTAAACCTGCATCGACCCCAGTCGTGCGAAATTGGCCGATGGAGATTCGGCATCAGCCACCTTGACCCGGACGGGCATTTCCAGGTCGCCATCAAACGCCGTGCCTGCTGAAACACCGGCCAATGCCTGATACAGTTGGCCCGCGATCGATGCCCGGTTCAATCCGGCCTCGGATGCTTGCTGCGGATCAACGGCAAGGGTCAGCTTGGGAATCGTCTCTTCCAGATCCGAACGTGTATGCGTCACATCGGACAATCCGGCCAGGGCCAGCCGAAGCTGGCTTCCCAGCTCGCGCAGCACATCCAGATCCGGTCCCTGCAACTGAATTTCCACCGGTGCGTCAAAAGGCGGACCTTGTTGGAGCTGGCGTACAATGGTGCGGGCCGGTGGAAAATCCTGATCCAGCCGGCGCTGCAATCGATCGACAATTTCGGTAGGGTCCTGTCCTAAATTCAGATCAACGATGGCTTGAGCATAAAACGGCGTGCCGCGTCGGCGTGGAACAACGTTGTAATAAAATGTCGGAGCGCTGCGACCGACAAACCAGTACGCCGCGCTCACACCGGCGTCGGCCACAACTTTGTCTTGCATGGCCAACACCGTGTCGCGCGTTTTCTCCAAACCACTGCCGGCGGCAAGTTCCACTTCAATTTGAATCTGCCGTCGGTCAGAGGCCGGGAAAAACTGCTCCGGAAGCTGCATGGCAAACCCAAACCCGGCAGCCGGCAACAACACCGCCACCAAAATTCCCAACACCGGAAATCGAAACACCACCCTCAGCAACCACTGATAGATGTTCGTGAGCCACGGAAGCTCGAGCCCCTCCTCCGCCGCCCACTGGCCGTCGCCGTGCGGCTGCAGGAATGCGAACAGTGCGGGGATGACTGTCATCGCCAACAAAAAAGAGGCGGATATCGCCAGAATAACGCTGATTGCAATCGTTCCTACAAATTCACCCGCAGGCCCGGGCAAAATTGCAATCGGCAAAAACGCCAGCGCCGTGGTCAATGTCGATCCTGACAGCGGTACTTTCAAATGAGCGATACTGGCAGATACGGCTGCCTGAACGGTGCTGCCCTGCGCCTGCCGCAGGCGGATGTCCTCCACCATCACAATCGCATTGTCAATCAACAGCCCCAGCGCCACGATCAGCCCCGTGACGGACATTTGATGCAGTGGAATGTCCATCACGCGCATCGCCACCAGCACCATTGACGCCGACAGCGGCACGGCCAGCCCCACCACCACCATGCTCCGCCAGCCCATCAATAACCACACGACCCCGACGACCACCACTGTTCCCAGCAACAGATTACCCATCAGGGTTTCCAGCCGCGCTGAAATATGTCGCTGTTGTAAAAAGACGGGAGCGATCGAAACTTCAGCGCGATAGGTATTTTGAAAATCATCCAGCACCCCCTCGAGTGCCGCCGTCCAAGCGGGCATCGAACTGGCCTGATTGACAAACGCCCCCAACACAATTGCCTCACGCCCATTCACGATCGCCAGATCTTGACGCGGCTGTTTCATCGCGCGTTGCACGGTGCCCATTTCATTGATTGCGACCGATTGCCCCGTCCCGTCAGTGATTAAGATGCTCCCCAGCGCGCTTTCGGTGGCCCGTGCATCGGGCAGGTCAATCAAAATCGCCGAATCGCGGCTCTGTAAACTACCGGCGGGCTGCGTGACAAAATTGGCGGATACCTGATCAGCAATTTTTTGCACCGTCAACCCGGACGCGCGCAGCACCTGCGGCGGTACCTCAATTAAAAACTCTTCCCGCGCGTCGCCGAAGACTTCCACCTGTTCTGTCCCCGACAGGCCATTGATACGATCTTTCAGTTGTCGCGCGATTCGGCTGACCAGCGCGTCGGATGGCGGCGCTGATGCATGCCACTGCACCGCGATGATCGCCGCATAGGCCTTCAGTGGAAAGACCTCCAGTTCCGGATCCAGACAGCCCGGTGGCAGATCGGTCCGGGCGTCGTCGATCGATTTGGCCACACGCTCCCAAACGGCCGCCACCTCATTCACGTCATCACGCAGTTCAATCACCAGATTCGAAATGCCCTGCCGACTGTTGGAACGTACCTGCCTGATCTCAAATATGTTTTGCAAGTGCTGTTCCAGCCGACTGGAAACAAACGCTTCGACACGGCCCGCATCAGCCCCTGGAAACGGTGTGCTGACCACACCCACACGCTTGCGCAGCACCGGATCCTCAAGCGCCGGGATCACCAACGCCGAAGATACTCCCCCGATAAAGATCACACAAATCACCAGCAATAACATGCGTGGGTTCTGTTTCAACAGTTGAGCCATCATGGGGCCGGTTCCCCTTTGACAGGTGGCAGGGACGGCAGAGACTTGGTCGGGGCCAACTGAATCGGACGGGACAAATCACCGGTGCCAGCGGCTGGAATGACGCTTTGGCCCGGGACAACGCGATGGGTTCCATCAGCAATCACCAGATCGCCTTCGGTCAGTGCACCGCGTACATAGGCCGTATCGTTTTCTACATGGATGACCTCGATCGTTCGCAGTGCGGCAATCGTCTGGTCGCCACGATTTTCCAGCACCATGGTTGACCACAAACCACCGGCACGTTTCTGCATCGCCGACAGGGGCAACCAAAACCCCGTCACTTCCCGGAAACTGTCGAAACTGACTTTGACAATACTGCCCAAGGAATAATCCGCCGCAGACAGATCACTGGTGATTTCCAACTGCACTTTGCGGGTGCGTGTTGACTGATCCACCACTGGCGCAATGGATTTGATCAGCGCCTCTGCGGCGCGATTGTCTTCCATCACAACTTCCAACCGCCGTCCCGGGAACTGAGCGCGAGCCGTTTTTGCCGCAATACTGACTTCGACCGTTGGAGTTGAATCGCTGACCACTTCCGCCAACGGCTGCCCTGTGGCAGCCAGCTGTCCCGGAAAAGCACTCAGCCGCGAAAGTGCACCGGAGAATGGAGCAATCAGAGTCGAACTTTCTATTCGTGCGTCAAGTTCAGCCAGTTGGCTTTCTAGGTCGGCCACACGCGCTGTCGGTTGTTGTCCATTGCGAGCCGAATCCAACGCATTGGAGACTTGCTTCCGCTGGTTTTCCAATCCGACGATGTCGAATTGCGCAATGACCTCGCCAGCCTTTACCCTCTGACCCGACGTTTTGGAAACAAGCACCACTTTTCCGGATCGCCCAAACCCTAACCTGGCTGTCTGTCCCGGCTGAAGCGTCCCGTAATAGGTTGCCACTTCGTTGTATTGACCGGTTTGGGCAATCCGCACAACGTTGACCACGCGCGGCGGTGGTTCTACGTTCCCTTTTCCCGGACCTGCCGTCTGGTCATGGCATCCGGTCGCCACCGGCAACAGCGCCATACTCCCCATCAATAAACATCGATGCAGTCGATAAGCCCAGTGGTCCATTTTTTCAAACAATGCTTGCATCAGGGTCGGTAGAGGATTTTGGTACGCGGGACTCGGACCTATACGGAATATCGACACCTAGGGTCGGGCCAAAATTTCAATTTTATGGGCTCGATCTGAATCGGGCACAGGCAAAATCGTGACTGTTCCAGTTTCTCGCATCGGCCGAGGCTGACTTTACCGATTGGAGAAGCGTTGTGTCGTTCGATTTAGATTGCCGTTCTCCTCTCGTAATCAGGGCCAGGGAAAGACAATTCTCACAGGGTGCAGTTAAAAAGAGGGAGATCACGGAAGCCCGGGTTGCGTTTCCGGGCAATTTCTGAACTTTTATCATTTCCCAAGTTCAAATCGCAGGAGAATCCAGGATAATTTGGAGCACCTTGATTTCTCAACTCTGATTCAGCAGGTTCATGCGATGCTCCCCAAATTTCTACGATCCCGTTTTCTGTTGTGTGCGTTATTTGCATTTCTTTCCGTTGGTTTTTGGCAATCACGCAGTGCTGTTGCAGAAACTTTCTATGTCAGCGTCACCGGCGACGATGAAAATCCCGGCACCAGAGCGCAGCCTTGGCGGTCGGTTTCCGAATCGGCCTTACGTCTCACGGCGGGAGACCGACTGTTGATTTTTCCGGGTTCCTATCTGAATGAAGGAGAGATTTTGGTCAGGAAGGTCGAACCCGAAACATTTGAGTACTTCCCGTTGGAAGGCTCCAAAAGTGAAACGACCTACATTGGATCGGCCACTTGGGTTCGCCCAAGAATCTACGGCAGCATCGATATCCGCGGCAGTCACATCAACGTGGAAAATTTGACCGTGCTTGGTGACCGGGAAACTCCCAATGCCGGCATTAGTGCATTCGAAAGTCACAACATCGCCATCAAAAACTGCATCGTAGCCTATCATGGGGGAGGTGGAATTCAGTTTGTTCTTTCCGATCTGGTGACGGCTGTTAATAACCGCAGTTATTTCAATGCGGCCACCAATCCCGATCAACACAGTGGCATCTCCTCTTTCCAACCGGTTGTCCGAACCGATACCGGGGAACAGTACGGCGTCGTATTTGCCCAGAATATTTGCTTCGGCAACCGTACCGAAGTGCCCAACTCTCAAGGAAGCATCACCGACGGCAACGGAATTATTCTCGATGATCACAACTACACTCAATTCAACGGACAGCTTGCCGATGTGATCGCGGGCACATCCGACCCGCAGTCTTCCTCGGGAGATCCGGAACTTGATCTTGATGCGGAGGGCAACCCGCTGCCTTACAGGCGTCGATCGGTGGTCAGCGGGAACGTTTGTGTCAAAAACGGCGGGCGCGGGATTCACGTCTTCCTTTCCGACAATGCGGTGCTTTGGCGCAACCTGTGTATTACCAACCTCAGGTCACAAGGCGTCCAGGACACTCTCCCGCGCGATGAAACCGGCAATCCATTTTTTCTGTTTGGAGAAATAAACGTGGCAGATTCGACCCGCATTGACGTTCTGGGCAATACCGCTGCTGCCAATCAAGCAGAAACTGCGGCGGCGGCAGAACATCTTTTCGATCTACAAGGCCAAGCCACAACCAACCGCTGGCAGTCAAACAGATTCTTCAACTTCTTTCCCAACGGGCCGATTGTCAGTGTCGCCAACGCCCCCGATTCCGAACTGTTGCTGCTGGATAAATAGACGCCGATAGCGCCGGCGAAAGTAACGTTAGCCAGCGGTTGACCCCAGTCGGGACGCCCAAACGGCGGGCGGCGGACATCCCGGGGTGTGACGTTCTGTCTATTGCGGGCCACCGAGTCGCTTTTGTTGTGGATTTTCCGTAGCGGATCTACGAAGATTGGGATAACGTTCACCCTATCAACTTCGAACCGGTTCTCCACGACTTGCCGCTCGTTCTATGTCAACTGCCCACCCTGCCGCTCACCCCCTCCGCACACTTACTATCAGCGGCGGGGTGCTTGATCTCAATGCGCTCCATCAGATCAGCACTGGGGCCGCCAGGCTATCGATCACCAGCGACCCAAACGTCGCCTCGCAAATGAAGGCTGCCTGCCGGGCGGTTGACCGGGCAACCGACGAAGGCTGGTCGGTCTACGGTGTGACGACAGGGTTTGGCGGTATGGCGGATGTGCCGGTACCCTACGACATGGCGGCCGCCTCACAAAATAATTTGCTTTCTTTTCTGGCAACCGGCATCGGCGATCCCGTTGACCGACGACACGTGCGCGCGGCGATGGCGCTACGCGCCAATGTGCTGCTGCGTGGTCATTCAGGAGTACGGTTGGAACTGGTCGACCGACTGGTTAAATTTCTCAACGCCGACGCGATTCCGGTGGTCCGTGCCCTAGGCTCGATTGGTGCCAGTGGTGACCTGGTTCCACTGGCTTCGATTGCGCGGGCGATCACGGGCCACGCGACAGGCCAGGCCGTTTGCGTTGACGGCCGCTACATCGACAACGCGTGCGCGCTGAAGCAACTGGATTTGGAACCGATTCAACTACGGTCCAAAGAGGGCCTGGCCCTGGTCAACGGGACTTCATTTTCAGCTGCCATCGCCGCCAATTGCGTCAACGAATCCAGGCAACTTATGGCGCTGACGTTGAACGTCAATGCAATTATGATGGCGGCTTTAAACGTTCAACAACAGCCCTTCGAACCCTTTGTCCACGAACTGAAACCGCATCCGGGCCAGCAATGGACCGCTCAGATAATGATGCGGTTGTTGAATGAGGGAGCCCGCTCAAAAAATCCGGATCGGCAACCGGATCACAATGGCCATCCGGAGACCAACGGCAGCTCCACCAACGGCAAACCTCAGAGCAGGGTCCAGGACCGCTACGCGTTGCGATGCTTCCCCCAGTACTTCGGATCCATCGTGGAAAACCTGGCACGCATTGGCCAGACGGTGACCACTGAAATGAATGGTGTGTCAGACAACCCGCTGGTCGATAGCCGACACAATACATTCTTTCAAAGCGGCAATTTTCTGGGCCAGTATATCTCCCGGACGATGGATGACTTACGCACCGACATCGGAATGATGGCCAAGCATTTAGATGTGCAAATCGCCACTCTGGTGGCCCCCGAATTCAGCCGTGGCCTGCCGCCCTCCCTGCAAGGCAACTCCGCATTGCCCTTCAATATGGGCCTGAAGGGACTCCAGATCACTGGAAATTCGATCATGCCAATGCTTTCCTGGTACGGCAATCCGATCGCCAGTCACTATCCGACTCACGCCGAACAGTTCAACCAAAACATTAACGGGCTTAGTTGGGGCAGCGCTAATTTGGCGTGGGATTCCATTGGCCTGTTTCAAAAATACCTGGCAACCGCGTTAATATTCGCTGCACAGGCCATCGACTTACGAGCAAAGCAAACCCTAGGCCATTTTGATGGCAGGCAATTATTGAGCAACATGACCGTTGCCGTCTACCAGCACGTTTATAATTTAACCGGGCAAGCCCCCGGTGCACGCAGACCGTTGGTGTTTGATGATGGAGATCAAAGCCTGGAATACTGGCTGGCAGATTTAGTCGGAGAGCTGGAAGACGGCAACAAAATCGCGGCGAGCATACTGCCGATAACAGAATCATTCGAGGCAACATTTTTGGCACATTCATAATGCAGGCGTCCCGCTGGCCAATCGAATGTCGCCTGTCAGGAGCCGGCACTGCGATTCCCCCACAAATGACACAATGAATATCTGCGAACACATTGACGCAACAGCGCGAATTTTCCCCCACAAACCGGCAATTATTTTTGAGGGAAATCGGTTTTCCTATGCGCAGATTCAACAACTGTCAGTCGGCGCATCGCGGGCACTCGAAGCGGTCGGCGTCGCTCCCGGAGACCGGGTGGCAATTCAACTGGGCAACGTGCCGGCATTTGCAGTCTGGTACTACGCAATCTTGCGCGTCGGCGGCATCGCGGTTTCGCTCAGCACGCGTCTGGCGACGGACGAAATTGATTTCATGATGACTGACTGCGGTGCTACCGTCCTGATTGCCCCCGACAGCCAGCCCATTTCCTCTCAAGACCTCCCCCAGATTGTTAAAAAGACGTTTTTCGTTTCCGATGATGCCAGCACATCCAACGGTAACCCACTCGATTCTACAGGTGCAGCACCGCCGATCCCTGACCGGACGGCCGACAGGTTTCACGACGCGTCACCGGATGACGCTGCGTTGATCCTGTACACCTCCGGCACCACAGGATTTGCCAAAGGCGCAACACTGTCCCATCAAAACGTTCGATCCAACGTTTGCGCATTCAATCATCTGTGCGGGCAAACGTTAGAGTCTGTCGTTCTTCTAACCGTTCCGCTGTTTCATTGCTTTGGCCAAAACGCATTGCTGAATTCCTGCTTCCATGCCGGCAGCACAATTGTCCTGCAACGAAAATTTGATCCGGCCCAATCCCGACGCCTGATCATTGAACATCAGGTAAATCAGCTGTATGGTGTTCCCGCCATGTTCCAGATGCTGACCGAATGCTGCACGCCGACCGATCTGACCCGCGTTAACTACTGCTTTTCGGCAGCGACCACGTTGCCCATTCAGGTCGCCGACGCGTGGCGGAAAAAGTATTCGATGCCGATTTACGAAGGCTATGGGTTGACCGAAACCTCTCCGTTTGCCAGCTACAACCACCGGTTGAAGTTTGTCCCCGGGTCGATCGGGGCCCCCATTGATGGCTGCGAAATGAAAATTGTTGATACCGAAACAGGTGTTGACTGCCCCAATGGAACTCTCGGCCAGATCGCAATTCGCGGCCCCAATGTGATGCTGGGCTACTGGAACCAACCTGAGGAAACCTCAACAGCAATCCGCGACGGTTGGTTTTATTCGGGCGACATTGGGCGCCGGGACAACCAAGGGTACTTCTATATTGTGGATCGCGTCAAAGACATGATCTCGGTGGGCGGGCTGAAAGTCTTTCCCGCAGAAGTTGAACGTGTCCTGCTTGATTTGGAAATCGTTTCCGAAGCAGCGGTTGTGGGCATCGCCGGCGGCGTACTGGGCGAACAGGTCGTTGCCTGGATAGTGATCGACCAGGATGCAGCCGCAGGGAAGAGTGAAAGCGATATTTTGGCCAACGTGAAGGAGCATGCGCGTGAGCATCTGGCCAACTATAAAACGCCCAAACACGTTTGGTCGATCGCAGCGCTGCCTCGCAATCCTGCGGGCAAGGTCCTGAAAAAAGTACTGCGTGAGCAATCGCCTAGTGTTGCAATGGAAAGTATTGAATCCGATCCGGAAAACCCCGCAGGGGTGTCGATGGAAGTCATTCAAGCGCTTCGCACGACTGTCGCTCCGCAACTGCGTGAGAAACTGTCTTCTGCATATGCGTCGGAAGCGCAGCGCGCGACGCAAACCTATCTACAAAATGTGATCCAAAACATCACAGGGGACACCGCTCCGCCAGCCCTAGAGGACAAATTATTGGACGCCGGCCTGGATTCGTTGATGCTGGTCGAACTGAGTCATCAGTTGCAGGCGGAAGTGGGTTCCGAGGTCAGTATTTCTGCGACGCTGGTATTTGATTATCCACGTGTGGTCGATTTGGCTGCGTTTCTGGTTTCCGCGATTCAGGAGTCCAATTCCAGTTCAGAAGCCAATTCGGTAGACGCGCTCGCTCGCGTGCGTGCGAATCAATTTGATGCGGCTCAGGCAGAAATAGACCATGGCCTACGGGCGGTTAACCGCAGTGCAACCGAAATCGCAGCCATGTCCGAAGAAGAAGTACTGGAAGAATTGATACGCGAATTGGAAGAGTGACAAAACATAACGACCGTCGTCCGTTGGCGACGCTGCCAGCGTCGGAGCGAAGCTGGCAGCATCGTCAACGGTAAACTCTCAACTGCCCATCGCCTAACAGCGTTTCGGCGGGACCCCATTTGAAAGTCCATCGCACGAACAAAAACCGACTGACCAAATAATATGAACACACCCCCGACGACTCAACTTTCCCCCAACCAGCGCGCCTTGCTGAAAATTCGCGACCTCAAGCAGCAGGTCGAGGAACTAAAATCGCGCGATGGACGTTCGGCATTCGGTGGAGAAATCGCGATCGTATCGATGGCGTGCCGGTTCCCGCGCCGCGCCAACACCCCGGAAGCATTTTGGGAATCGTTGATCAACCAAACGAATGAAGTTGGGCCAATCCCCGACAACCGCTGGGATCTGGACGCATTCCACGATGACGACCCAGAAGTCCCCGGAAAAATGTACGCGCGGCAGGGCGTATTTCTGGACCAGATCGACATGATGGATCCTGAATTTTTTGGTATCTCCCCGCGCGAGGCGACGTGGGTCGATCCTCAACAACGTCTTTTGATGGAAGTCGGCTACGAAGCACTCGAACGCGCCGGCTGGCAGGCCGATCGAATCGCCGAATCGACAGGCGTGTTTGTTGGCTGGATGCACAACGACTATCAAAATGAGGCCAGCGATTCATTTTTGAATCTCAACCCGTACATCGCCACCGGAGCAGCCGGCAGTTTTCTCTGTGGACGGCTGGCGTATTATCTTGGCTTGCAAGGCCCCAGCATCGCGATCGACACCGCCTGTTCATCGTCGCTGGTAGCAATTCATCTGGCCTGTCAAAGCCTGCAACAGGGGGATTGTGACCAGGCACTCGTCGGCGGCGTCAACGCAATCTGTTCGCCGACGACCAATATCCTGACCTGTAAACTAAAAGCCCTCTCACCCAGCGGCCATTCGCGCGCGTTTGACGCTGCGGCCGATGGCTACTTGCGCGGCGAAGGCTGCGGTGTGGTGACGCTCAAGCGTCTGGAGGATGCGCGGCGCGATGGTGATCCCGTATTAGGCGTGATCCGCGGTTCGGCCGTCGGGCACAACGGATTCAGCAGCGGACTGACCGCCCCCAATCCAACCGCCCAGGAAAAAGTCATCCGTGCGGCACTCGCCCGCGCCAGCGTGTCGCCAGAACAGGTCGGCTATCTGGAAGCCCATGGCACCGGCACCGAACTGGGCGATCCCATCGAAATGCAGGCCGCAGCGGCGGCGTTGGCAGGCAATCGCTCCGCAGATCATCCCTTGCTGATCGGTTCAGTGAAAACCAACATCGGCCACCTGGAAGCGGCCGCAGGCATGGCAGGGTTAATCAAAGTCCTGCTGGCGATGCAAAACGACTCCATTCCCGGCCAGCTGAATTTTGAAACGCCCAACCCACATATCCCGTGGGATCAGATCGCGGTCAAGGTCCTGACCGAACAAACACCATGGCCCGAGGACCGGCAAAAGATCGCGGGAGTCAGCGCGTTCGGGATGAGCGGCACCAATGCTCATTTGATCATAGCAGCACCGACACCAACGGATGCCGTGTCAGCGCCGGCCAACCACCAACCCCACTTGATCACCGTCAGCGGCAAGTCCGACGAATCGGTTCGACAGTTGGCGGGCGACTACGCGCGACACATCGCCGACGCATCCGATCCATCCATTGCCAATATTGCATTTACCACAACCTGCGGCCGCAACCATCACGAACATCGCGGTGCGATCGTGGCCAACAACGTGAATGAAGCCATCGAACGTTTAAGGGCGCTGGAGCGCTCGGCGACTGACGATCGGGTGTTTTCAGCACACCATCGGCGGGCACCCAAACTTGCATGGCAATTCACCGGCCAAGGGTCACAGTACTTGGCGATGGGCAAGGGCCTGTACGATACGTGGCCGGTATTTCGGGACGCGATCGATCAGTGCGACACTTGGCTACAGCCACAACGGGAACAATCGTTGCTGGAAGTCATGTTTGCAGACAACCAGTCGAACATTCACCTGACCCAGTGGACACAACCGGCAATTTTTGCGGTGCAAATGGGGTTGGCAAAACTCTTGACCCACTGGGGGGTGAACCCCGATGTGGTTTTGGGACACAGTGTTGGCCAATATGCGGCAGCCTGCACGGCGGGCGTGATGTCTTGGGAAGACGGACTGTTCCTGATCAGCCACCGCGGTCGCTTGATCGGCGAATTACCTGCCGGTGGACAGATGATGGCCGTGTTCGCACCAATCGAAGCCGTCAACGCCACCATCCATTCGATGCCCGAACTTTCCCTAGCCGCAGATAACATTTCGCATATCGCCATCAGCGGCCCCGCCGCCGCAATCGAAGCGGCCGAAACGAGTTTTGCCACCCAATCCATCCGGACCAAGATTCTGAAAACGTCGCACGCATTTCACAGCAGCCTGATGGAACCGGCGCTGGGGCCATTTGCGGAAATTGCCAATACCATCAAATTTACAGCACCCACGTTACCGATGATTTGCAATGTCACCGGTGACGTGTTGGCTCCTGACACAGTTTTGGATGGTCAATACTGGGCCAACCATATCCGTCACAGTGTGCAGTACTCGAACAGTGTCGAAACCGCCGCCAAAATGGGTTGCGAGGTATTGTTGGAACTGGGGCCGCACGCTGTGCTGACGCAGATGGTAAATACCAAATGGAAAAACCCACAAACGCATTCGGCCGCCTGCCTACAGCGCGGCACGCGCGACACCCCGCACGATGACAACGAATCGCTTCTCGCGGCGATCGGCAAACTGTACTCCTGCGGCACAAGGGTTGATTTCCACGCGATTCACGACCGCAAACATCACCAACCGGTTGTGCTGCCAACCTATCCGTTTGAACGTCGGCGTTTTTGGGGGCCGGACAAACCACGTGCCGCCCACGCAGCCCACCATACGGCGCATCCGCTTCTGGGCAGTACGATCTCCCTGGCCGGCAGCCAGTACGAACAACGTTTTGAAAGCCACGTGGAATCTGACAGCCCGGTGTGGCTGCCGGATCACGAGGTAATGGGGCAGGCCGTCATGCCGGGTGCCGCATTTGTGGAGATGGCATTACATGCCGTCAAATCGGACACCGGATTCGGACCAATTACAGACATTCAATTCGAACAGCCGCTCAGCCCCACCGCGCGCACCGCATTACAAACCGTCGTGCGAACGCAAGGCGATAAAAGCAACGCCCGGCGTCTCATGGAAACCTATTCCACAACCGGAGAAAACAACGCCTGGTCACGACACTTTTCCGCAACATTGGCAGCCCCGGACAGTGAAACTGTCACTCGCCCGGAGGCAATCGACATCCATCAACTGAAATCCGAATTTCAAAACCAGAACCGGAATACGAACGGGCCGGATGCCGATTCGTTCTACGCCGCCATGGCGGAACTGGGTTTGAACTATGGCGGTGCGTTCCGGACGATCGATTCGATTTGGACATCCGAATCTGGCGTGCTGTCGCAGCTTTCCGGTAAGTCTGACGTGCGCGGGTACACGATCGCTCCGCCGCTGCTCGACGGAGCGATCCACAGCCTCGCCGTTGGACTGATCGGTAGCGATGACGGCAATCTATTTTTGCCGGTCGGGATCAAGAGCGCTCAATTTTACAGTGCGGCTGGTTCGGAAATCTGGTGTCGGGCCAAATGGACCCAACCGGACGGCGACGTGCGGACAGCCGATTTAACGTTATTTGACAGCACCGGAAACGTCATCGCTCAAATCGAACAACTGACCGTCCGCCAGGTAAACCGGGCAGCCCTGCGAAAAATGGGCAACAGCGGCAGTGAACGATTGCTGTTTGAGATGCAGTGGCAGCCCTACCGTTTACCAGCGCCAAATTCCCACAAGCGGCGCTGGATGCTGGTCTGTCAGAACGACAACAGTAACGCGCGGTCCCCTGAAGACCTGCTGCAATCGGTGGCCAAAAAACTGAAGCAGGCCGGTCATGAGGTGGTTTGTGTCACGCTTAATGATGCTGCTGCCATAAACATTGACGATGACCCAGTTTCCATCAGCGCTTCACCAGCCGATTGGCAATCGTTTTTTGAAACCGTGGGTAAGGAAGATGCCCGGTTTGTGCCCGACGGTATCCTGTGGTGCGTTGCCGATGATCGTAACAGCTACCTGACCGATGTCGCACCCACGCGCGGGCATGTGGAAGGTGCTTTGAATTTGATCCGCGTGTTGTCAGCCAACGGTGTCCACCGCCTAGAGTGTGGACTGCAATGGGCCACCGTTGGTGGCGCTACGTCCGCGATACCCGGCCACGGTTCCATCAATGTTGCCCAAGCCAAATACGCCGGCCTTGCGCGAGTCATCGGAGCAGAACAACCAGAGCTGCGCTGCCGCTTGATTGATCTGGAAGACGATCCGGATGCCGATGCCGATCAAAAACTGGATCAGAGCCAGAAGCTGTTTGATTTTCTCACCACCGAAACGACGGAGAGTCAATTTGCGGTTCGCGATGGTGAGTTTTTGGTGCCGCGACTGAAACCGGTTCAACTTGGACGGGCTCCTGAGGCGTTTAAGGTTGATTCCGCCGGCGGCTATCTGATTACCGGTGGGCTTGGCGCACTTGGTCGGCAAGCAGGAAAATGGCTGGCCGACAAAGGTGCCGGGCAAGTCGTATTGGTTTCGCGCAGAACCCCTGATGAAGCAACGCAGTCGTTTCTGGACCAGATCAGCGCCGGCGGGTGCAACGTCACAGTCATCAGCGCCGATTTGGGTCGGCACGAAGACGTACAAAATCTGCTGGCGCGTTTCGGCGATGACCTGATGCCACTCAAAGGCGTCATTCATGCGGCCGGTGTGCTGGACGATGGTCTGATTGCCGATCAGTCGTGGGATCGGTTCGAAAGCGTGCTGGCACCTAAAATCATCGGTGCCAGCTTGCTCCATGATGGCACCCGTGACCTGGATCTTGATTTCTTTGTGCTGTATTCGTCGGCTGCGTCGGTATTGGGTTCACCGGGCCAGAGTAACTACGCGATGGCCAATGCGTATCTGGATGCATTGGCCTGGCATCGCCGCAGCATGGGACTGCCGGGGCTGTCCATTAATTGGGGCCCGTGGACCGACGGGATGGCCGACGATCCGCGCATCCTTAAACGCATGGCGATGCAGGGGATCGCTCCGCTGGGCAGTGACGAGGCACACGATGCGTTGGAAAAAATGATCGTCGGTGGACTGTCTCAGGCATTGGTCATGGACGTTGACTGGCGACGAATGCAAATGGGGCTTGGCGGCGAAAGCCCCAGCCTGCTGGAGGGGCTGGTTCCCTCCCGCAAACGTTCCAGCCACGGCGACAGCGCGTTTGTTTCGAAACTCAGGAAACTCAAGGGCCCCGCACGGCGTGAATTGCTTGGTTCAACAGTGGAGAACCTACTTCAGGAAATCCTCTCCACCGACGGTGCACCCGAGACCGATCGGCCGCTGATCGAAATGGGACTCGACTCGTTGATGGCAGTCGAATTTGGTACCGAGCTGCAAATGCTGCTGGGAGATTCGTTCTCCATTGCACCAACAATGCTGTTCGACCATCCGACCATTGATGCGATCACCGATCACGTCCTAGAATTGGTGGAACAGGGCGACGCTGACGAGACATCCGCTGCCACAACAATACCATCGACGGATATTGACGACGCCGATGCCAAACACCACCACCGCACGGTGGAAGACATCGCCATCATCGGACTGAGCTGCCGTTTCCCGGGCGCTCGAAACGTGGATGAGTTCTGGGATAATTTACTCGGCGGTGTCGATTCAGTTTGCGATATTCCACCTGACCGTTGGGACATTGATAAATTTTACTCCGCCGATCCCCAGCCCGGCAAAATGGTCTCGCGCAGTGGCGGGTTCATTGACGACATCGGTGATTTCGATGCGGATTTTTTTAACGTATCGGCGACTGAGGCGTGCTGGATTGATCCTCAACACCGGATGCTGTTGGAGCACAGCTATCGGGCGATCGAACACGCCGGGATCTGCCCTCAACCGCTGGCCGACAATAAAGTGGGCGTGTTCATGGGCATCATGGGGCAAGATTACGCATTTCTGCCCAAACTGGACAATCCTGAAATCGTCGCCGCTTTCCAAGGAGCGGGCCTGTCGCATTCGGCCGGGGTCGGACGGATCAGTTATCACTTTGGCTTCGAAGGCCCCAGCGTGGCCGTCGATACCGCCAGCAGCAGTGCGCTGGTTGCGCTGTATCAGGCGATGCGCAGTCTTCAGGAAGGCGCTTGCAATATGGCACTCGCTGGCGGCGTCAATGCAATTCTTGCCCCGGTAAATTCTTTGTTGATGTCCAAAGCGGGTCTGTTGTCGCCGCAGGGACGCTGCAAGTCTTTTTCCGCCAATGCAGATGGTTTTGGTCGCGGCGAAGGCTGTGGTGTGGTGGTTTTAAAACGGCTAAGTGATGCTCAGGCGGCGGGCGATCGAATTTTGGCGGTCGTCAAAGGCGGCGCGGTCAGCCACAACGGATTCAGTGGCGGGATCACCGCGCCCAGCGGCAAGGCACAAGCGCGAGTCATTACCGATGCGTTGGCTGATGCCCGGGTCGCCCCCAATCAGGTCCAGTACCTGGAAGCACACGGGACGGGTACCGAATACGGCGACCCAATGGAACTCGCCGCCGCCGCGTCAGTCTACGGAACAGGACGCAGTGCCGACAATCCGCTGCTGGTGGGTTCAGTCAAAGCCAACATCAGTCACCTTGAGGCAGCCGGCGGTATATCAGGGCTGATCAAAACCGTGATGGCGCTGCACTCGGGAACGCTTCCGCAACAGCTACATTTTGAGCAACCCAGCCCACACATCCCTTGGGATCGTATGCCGATCAAAATCGTCAAACAACAGCAGCAATGGCCCGAGTGCGAAACGCGCTTCGCTGGTGTGACAGCGCTGGGACTGGTGGGAACCAACGCACATATCGTGTTGGCTTCGGCACCGGCAACAGATCAACCGGAACTGAATCAACCGCAGGATCCAACTGACCAAACGGCAATGGAACTGGATTCCGCGAACACTGTATCCAGTCACCTGCTGGTGTTAAGTGGCAGGGACAGCGCGGGGCTCGCTCGTGTGATCGATCGATTTGAAATATTTTTACAAACCTCTGCCGCGCCACCATTGGCTGACATCTGCTTTAGTGCGGCCGTCGGTCGTCGTCATTTCGACCAACGCATCGCGGTGGTCGCCTCGGACAGCCAGGATGCCGCCCGAAAAATCCGCGCGGCCGCAGCAAACCGGGCCAACGCTCCGCACACCTACCACAAAAATCCTAAAGTGACCTTTTGGTTTGACGGAGCTTCAGCCGGTTCGATGCGCGCGTTGGTGGAACTCCATCAACAGCAACCAGTCGTGCGCGCGTTGGTTGACGAACTGGATCAACGGTTGAGTGAATTTTGGGCATCCACAGAATGGAAAAAACATGCGGGTGAGGACGCCGACATGCTGCTGTTGATCGACCGGATCAAAAGCTTCGATCCAAACCGGCCGGATAGCATTGACCAGCTGGATAGCGCGGCGACACGGTTTGCGTTGCAGGCCGCACTGGTCAAACTTTGGCACGCCTGGGGCGTCGAACCGGACGGCGTCGCCGGAACGGGGGTTGGGCAATATCTGGCCGCTTGTTCCGCAGGCGGATTATGTTTTTTGGACGGTATGACACTGGTCACCGCCCGGGAGATTGTGCTGAAGCACCCGGGAGACCGTTCATCGGAATTACTGGACCAGTTCGAAGCTTACGCAGATCAGTTGAATTACTATCCTCCCAATCGCGCGTTGGTTTGTAGCACCAGCGGCACCGAGGTTCCCGTTTACAAGTCACTCGGCGGCAGTTATTGGCGGGACCATTGCTCGCACGGCGATGGAAAAACAGATATTAAAGGAACTCTGGCGGCAATCGAAGAATTGGAGAGCCATTTTGTCCTAGTGGTTTCACCGACTGCTGATAAAGCAAGGGGGTTGGAAGGCAATTTGGCTTCGGGTGCGACAATTCTCCACAGCGCTGGTGACTGCGGATCTGTACACAATGATATTCTGGAAATCGCAATGCGGCTATATTGTGGAGGAGTGTCCCTCGAGTTCAACAAACTGTTCGCACACCAAACAGACCGGGTCAAAAAAGTTCCGCTACCGGGCTACCCGTTTGAAAAGAAACGTTACTGGATCACAGAGGTCTCCGATCATATTTAATCGTAAAAGCAAAGCCGTTACCAATTGAAAATGGACCTCCAAGTCCGCTCAACAACAATAAAAACGTAGCTACCGTCGCCAGACGATGGGAACGAAGGGAAAGACTTCACCCCAAGCAACCTCTTCCCCGACACCATCCACGCTCTGGCGAGCGTAGCCACATTGCCACAGCAATCCCAAACAAAACTCCAGTTCCAAACAATCAACAACTCACTTTATTCTTACGAGATAAACCACGCATCAAAACGTAGCTACCGTCGCCAGACGGTGGGAACGAAGGGAAAGAATTTACCCCAAGCAACCGCTTTCCCAACACCATCCACGCTCTGGCGAGCGTAGCCACGTTGCCGCATAACCTTGCTCCGATGGACACATGATTGCAAAAAACAACCAATACGATGTCGCGATACTCGGCGGAGGTCTGGCCGGGCTAACGTTGGCCCGTCAACTATTGCTGAAACATCCGAAACTACGGATCGCGGTCATCGAAAAACGCAGTTTCCCGGTCAACGAAACGACGCACAAGGTTGGTGAATCTACCGTTGAAATCGGGGCACATTACTTCGGTGAGGAATTGCGACTGAAAAAGCATCTGATTGACCAACAACTACCCAAATTTGGCTTGAGATTCTTTTTCAAATCTCCGCGACAGACGATGGCCGAAGGCACCGAGGTCGGCGGCAGCGAATTTTTTGCTGCCCCCAGCTACCAGGTTGATCGCGGTCGATTGGAAAACTACCTGGCCGATCATGCAGCCCAAACAGGTGCCACTATTCTATCAGCCTGCCGGGTCAGGGAAATTAAACTGACGACTGCTGATACTGACGGCGCACAGCCCCCCCACACCATCACCTACCACCACAACGGCAGCCTACAAACACTGAACAGTCGGTGGGTGATCGATGCCAGCGGTCGCGCCAGTTTTCTCAAACGCAAGCTGGACCTGGCCGAAGATCTCCAGCACGACATTAACGCCGCCTGGTTCCGCATCAATACCAACATCCAGATTGACCAATGGTGCGATGACGCCGACTGGCAATCGGCGATCGGAAAAGTGGCGCGGCGGTGGCTGAGCACGAATCATCTGATGGGCGAAGGGTATTGGGTATGGCTGATTCCATTGGCGACCGGTTCGACCAGCATCGGGATCGTCGCGGATCCGGAGATTCATCCCCTACAGGATTTTAACAGTTTCGAAAAATCGATGCGTTGGCTGACCAAGCACGAACCCGAATGTGCTGCGGCGATCGAACCGCACCGGGCGGGTATGCAGGATTTTCTGGCAGTGCGAAAAATCTCGCGCGGCACCAAACAGGTATTTTCCTCCAATCGATGGGGGCTGACCGGTGAAGCGGCGGCGTTGCTGGATCCGTTTTACTCGCCCGGCAGTGACTTCATCGCCATCGGTAACACGATGATCGCCAAACTGATCGAAGAAGACCTTGCCGGCAAACCGGTCGGGCAACTGGCACCGACGCTGCAGAGCGTTTTTTTGACGCTATTTCAGAACAACCTGCTAACCTATCGCGATCAATATCCGATCTTCGGCAACCCGCGGATCATGGCGTTGAAGTTCGTTTGGGATTACGCAATCTACTGGGGTTTCCCGGCGCTGCTGTACTTCAATGAAAAATTGACCGATCCGTCATTCATCCAGTCACTGTCCAAAGGCATCGAGGAAATGCGGGACATGAACCTGAAGATGCAGGAGTTCTTCCGCCACTGGTACAACATTGAAAAAACCGACCACGCCGACGCCGCGTTTGTGGACCAGAACGAAATTGAAATCATGACCCGTCTGAACCGGGAATTGAAAGAAAGACTTGGCGACGCCGATTTACGCAAACGCTTCTTTGGCAATGTACAGATCTGTCGCGATTTGATGTGCGAAATCACGCAACGCGTCGCCCGCTATCAACCGGAACTAAAGCCCGGACTGTCTGACATGATGTCCGATACCACTCCGGAGAAGAATCACTTGTGCGGAATTTTTTCAGCATTGAAGATATAACATGAAACATGATCAAACCGATGTCACGATCCTCGGCGGTGGCCTTGCCGGGCTGTCCTTGGCACTGCAAATCCGCCAACGTTTGCCCGCATCGCACATCACGGTTCTGGAAAAACGCGTGCATCCGGTGCAGGAAGCGGCACACAAGGTCGGTGAATCCACCGTCGAAGTGGCAGCGCACTACTTTTCAAAAGTGCTGGGTCTGAAAGAACACATTCTTAACGACCAACTTCCCAAACTGGGCCTGCGTTTTTTTTTCCCCGCCGGTGACAATACAAAAATCGAAAACCGTTTGGAATTGGGAGGGAAACGCTATGCGCCCGCCCCCAGCTACCAGTTGGACCGGGGCAGGTTTGAAAACTACCTGGCCGATCGCTGCCTGAGTGTCGGGATTGATTTTCTCGATGCGGCGAAGATTGATAAAATCCGGTTGGGAAAATCAGGGCAAATGCACGAGGTAGATTTTAAGTGGGAAGGCAAACCGGAAACCATTCACAGCCGGTGGGTGGTCGATGCCAGTGGCCGCCGTGCGTTTTTGAAGCGGCAACTGGGACTGAAAAAAGAATCACCGCACATCGCCAACGCGGCGTGGTTCCGCATTGGCAAACACATCAAAATCGATCAGTGGTCCGACGACCCGCACTGGCAATTGGGCCACGACGGGAAATTGGCGCGCTGGTACAGCACCAATCACCTGATGGGCCAGGGCTACTGGGTGTGGCTGATTCCTCTGGCGTCAGGTTCCACGTCGCTGGGGATCGTCGCGGCAGAGGAATTTCATGGCCTGTCCGATTTCAATTCAATGGAAAAGGCCATCACCTGGTTGGAGCAGCATGAACCTCAGTGTGCCGATGCCGTCAAAGCCAGCCGCGATTGCATCCAGGACTTCCGCGCAATCAAACATTACGCGGTGGAAAGCAAACAGGTATTCTCCGGCCAGCGATGGGGGATTACCGGTGAGGCAGGTTTTTTCCACGATCCATTCTATTCTCCGGGCAGCGACTTTATCGCGTTCTCCAACACCTTTCTGACGGATCTGATCCAGCGCGATCTGGCAGGCAAGGGGTTTCGCCTCCGGGCATTTTCTTATGACAAAATCTTCAAGAAATTCTTCTACGGAACATCGACGGCCTACCTGAATCAGTACCGTGTGTTTGGCAATCCGGTAGTGATGCCGGTGAAAATTCTATGGGACTATATGATGTACTGGTCCATCACAGGCAATATTTTCATGCACGACCAAATCTGCCATCAGACGATGTACCTGCGGAACATGACGAAGCTCTCGCGGCTGGGGAAGCTGAACCACTTTATGCAGGATTTTTTCAGCAAGTGGCATGATGCCACCGCATGTTCAAACGAACCCGGCGGGGTGGGCGGATGTATCGACATTTCGCAGATCCCAATCGTGCGAGAGTCCAACTCACGCTTGTTGGAACAAATGAGTAACGGGGATTTTGCACAGAATTTCGCCAACAGCGTGGCACAACTGGAAACCTTGTGCGTCGAGATCGTCAAACATTCAGGCTTGAATATCTCGCCGCCAGTTCGTTCTTCAGGAAAGGCGTCCATTCGCCACCACGCGTTCGCACATATTTTTGCAGCCTGCCGTCCATCACATTCCACCACCGAAGAAGGTATACCTGATTCCAAGCGCGCTCTTTCGGCAGGTTGAGGCAAACAGGAGTGGAAGCGGTTGATCGCATCTGTATCGGTTACAATAAAGTGGTGCATGGCGGTATGCCGAACGCTTCCCTCACCCAGATCATTTCAACACACTCCCGGGCAATCACAGCGATGCGAAGTATCCCTCGACAATTCATTGAACGCTTGATTGTTTCGGTCGCACTGTTGGTTTTACCCGCTGGCGGAATCGCCAGCGCCGTCGCCCAACAGTCCACGCAGTCCGACCCCCCAGCGCAGCAGCCTTATCTTGGCGTCTCCAAGGTCAAAGTATTTGACTACGAGGGCTGTATTGAGCTGAAGAATGAGACGACGCGTGTGGTACTAGGGCATCATCGCGGCGGGCGCGTATTGAAATACGAATTGAATGGCCGCGACGCACTCTATCTGGCCGATGAATCAGGATGGAAAGCGCACTTGGCAGGGCTGAAAAGCCAATTGACCGCCGGGCGGTTTGATTTGGGGCCTGAACATCTGCAAGTGCGCGGAAACACGATCTGGCAAGATGCATGGACGGTCGCCCCAACCGGAGACCGGCAGGCAACCATGACCAGCCAAGTCGATCCCGCATCCGGATTACAGGTCACCCGCACCTTCAGGCTGGCCGGGGAATCATCGCGGTTGACCGTCACCCAAACGGTTTTCAACCGTGGTAAACAGCGCGTCCGCCAGTGCTATTGGAGCCGGACATTTGCCAATCACGGCGGAACAGCGATCATTCCCTGCGCGCCTTCGAAAACCCGGTTACCGAAGATGTACTATCTTGCCCCCAACCTCAAATCGATCAACATCTATCCGGAAGAAGAGGCCGTCCGGCGAGAGGGAGATTTTCTGATCGTCGATCGCCCTCCATCGACGCCGAAAATGGGGTTTGATGCCGTCAAAGGCTGGGTGGCGTACCAGACCAGAGATGACCTGCTGTTCGTGAAGCGCTTTGAGGTGTCCGAAACTAGGAACTACGGCGAACCAACGGGGATCAATCTGTCGATCTGGTATCCTCCCAAAGCAATGATACCTTGCTGCGAGGTGGAACCCATCGGCCCCATGCAGGATCTTGCCCCCGGCGAGCAAGCGTCCTACAGCGTGGATTGGTGGCTGCTGAACAGCGCGTGGCCAGGCGAAGGGAAAGTCGATCCCGTGGAAGTTGAGACGATGGTTCAAAAGCAGTGTTTGCGATAGCACCGGGACAGTGCATGGTGAGTCGGTCGTCTCCGGGAGAGAGACGACTACTCATCGTTCGCGCACTCCGTCAAGCCAAATACCCGGATGCGATTGTTTCGAAGTCGAATGGTGTGATTCCCTCATCAACGGCGAACAGGGAATCTGCCTCCTCAATCCTGTCGCATGCTTCCCCACGGGCTTGCACATGCAGCGAAAACAGATCAAACAAATTTGGTTTCGTCATGCTTTCAATCCCGGCACCGTAGTGCTGCATACCGCGCATGTTGCCTTCGATATTGACGTTGTGGCATGGCATCGACTTCAACGCCAGGTCAGCCCAAATTGCAGCCCGGCCCTTCAGATCGATCAACATCGGGATTGAGATGCGGTGGTTGGCTGCCAAATCAATCCTGTCCCGAACCGTGGCAGGCTCAAACACTTCACCCGACTGGGGCTTATCGCGGGACATCCACCCCACGTAACACTCCGGCAGGTCACAATATGGGTGGCGGGTGAATGACATCACTGAACAGACTACATAGCGAGCACCGGCCTTTCGAAGTTTATCGAGATCAATATCAATAAACTCACTGGCCCCATTGGGGGCCGATGTAATGTCACCACTGTGACAACAGCCCAGCTTCGTGGCCTTGAGATTGGTGTAAGAAATATGGTTCAGGTATCTCCAGCTGGCATCAAAGATCGTCGCCGACAGGTCAAGGTCAACGCGTCCGGTATCCTGGCTATTTACTTTGCCCTCTTTCCACCAAAGAAAAAATCGTACCACATTGGCGTCAGGTAAAGGCAATCGCGATCCGCGCGCTACCGTCCGCAGCGACTTGCTGGCCGAGCGCCGGGAAAATGGAACGGTGAAGTTCTGCAGATCCTCCGACACAAAACACTTGCCCAACGAAGGAAGTGCGGAGAATCGCTCGACAAGTGCCGCCTTTGCCAATTCCACGACTCGTTCCGCCATTGCGGGTGCGAGCCATGATTTCGCCAGTGGAACGCGCATCAGCCTTGAAATCTGCCCTTTGGGAAACACCGTACGCATCGGTTGCAACATCGGAGTATGCTTGTGCGCACTGGCCGGTTTCATCAGCGACCGAACAGCTTTTTCGAAGAACGGTAGGGATTGCTTTTCAGGCGTGTCTTTGAGCCGTCGCGGACTCTGATCATAAGCGCGTTGTTTGAAGTGGGCGATCAACTGAAGTAAGACAGGCGTCGAAACGTCGCCGGCGACTTTCGCAAAACAGTCTAACACCCGGTCGGCTTTGTCGGGCCCCTCACGTAATAGATGATCCAACCGCCGCGCCAGTTCGCCCGGGCGCTGACACAGTAACACCGCCGTTTTGGCCGTGTCGCCCTCACGCAGAAGCTGTTCGACTTTCGAATTGAAGGTGACCGGTTTTTCATTCCTGCGCAGTCGTTGGATTGCCGCCAACGCCAGCGGGAACTGTTTGCCATACTCACCAGGATGCAGGCGTTCAGCTAGGCGAATCCACTTGCCGCGATGGCGGTGCAGATCTTCATCAGGCCGAGTGACTTTGTCCAGCAACCCCAGCAAAACGCGGCGATGATTTCTAGAAAAGGAAACAAATCGCGTCGATGCGGCAAGGCTCGTGTCGCCGCCAGAAATTTCCGTTGCCAATCGCAGCACATCGGTCGCTGTCTTGAGGAATCGGCCAAGCAGCGGCGCGGGATTTTCGACGCGCTCCAGCAAGAACTTGCAGACTACCGATTGTATTTCTTTGAAGGGAATCGATTCAGGCAGCACTTCCTCGATGTGGTCGCGACATGCTTCCAGCAAACCTCGCAAATCACTTTGATCGGACTTCGACAGCGATGTGTTCGACGCAATCAAGCCCCGACATACACTCTGAATCGTATTTTCATCAGCCAACTGCAGAACCTTCAAGTTCTCTGCAATTACCAGCGCGTTACGCGGCCGTTTGTTGTAGTGCGGAAGAATCCCCTCACCAATCACGTCGCCGTAATAGTGAAGAAGCGCGTTTAAATACAGCTCTGCTTCCGACGCTTCCATCACCTGAGCAGGAAAGTTGGGGTACATCGGAAGATACCTTACATCTCCACCCACCATTTTCAACAAATGCGGCAGCAGTGATTCTGCGAGCCCAAGTAGCTCGTCGGGCGTCCACGTCTGTAGGCGTTCGATAACATCCGCAGAAAATGTGAAACCAACCGACTCCAGATTCTTGCTCAGCGCAGCGACAAACTCGGGACGCGCACTTCTGTTTTGACCGGGAACAAACACTTTCAGTGTCCGCCGCAAGACAATTCTTTGAACCGAATTCATGTATCCGTAACAGTCCCCATGAAGAAAAAAAGTGGTGGAGATTGGGAGCGCTGAAATACCAATGCTCTGCCAACTGAGCTACCCTTTCCGGGGAAAGAGGTGGGACTCGAACCCACGACCCTTGGTTCCAGGTTTAGAAGGAAGCACTCTCATAGCCACCACGTGTTTTGTAAGGCGACTGGCAGTTGGGAATTTACCATCCGTTGGCGACGCTGCCAGCGTCGGAGCGAAGCTGGCAGCATCCCCAACGGCAAGCTTTCAACTGCCAATCGCCTAAAATTTACCTTCGACACCTCACAAGCAAGCTGTACCAAACGCTGGTCAATAGACACCGTGGCGTATTATAGGTTCATCTTCGAGAGGCACAAACCGAGAAAAACCCCGGGAACCCAAAACCCAGTTGAACGACCAATTCAAGCTCACCAAATGTGCGAAGTCTTTTCTGCAAGTGGTTCCTCTGCGAAGCGATGTAAAACGATTGGATCCTCCAACCAACGAAAAAGCGGATGCAGATGGGCTCGCAAGCGCTCCATGAATTTGTGCCCGGAAATTCCCGACTGGCTTGCCGATTGGCGTCCTGTCGCGGTATCATGTTGGCGTTCTATCGACAGGGATATTCATGGCCATCACCGATTCAATGCACGGAAAAATTCATCAGGGCGACTGCATCGTCGGCCTGAAGACAATCCCCGCCGGCACGGTTGATCTGGCCTTCGCCGATCCACCATTCAATATCGGATTTAAATACGACCAGTACGATGATACGCTCGAAGATGACCAGTATCTTCAGTGGTCGCACGACTGGATGACCCAGATCTTTCGTGTGCTCAAGGACAACGGCACCTTCTGGCTGGCCATCGGTGACGAATACGCCGCCGAACTAAAAGTGGCCGCGAAAAAAATTGGCTTCCATTGCCGCAGTTGGGTGATCTGGTACTACACCTTCGGCGTCAACTGCAAGAAAAAATTCACGCGCTCACACGCACACCTGTTTCATTTCGTGAAAGACGAAAAAGATTTCGTCTTCAATCATCTGGACATGGACCTGCGTGTGCCCTCGGCACGGCGGTTGATCTACAACGACGCCCGCGCCAATCCGATTGGCCGAATGCCGGACGATACATGGATCCTCCGCCCACAGGAACTGGTCAACGGGTTCGAACCCGACGAGGATACCTGGCATTTCCCGCGCGTCGCCGGAACCTTCAAGGAGCGCGCCGGTTTCCATGGCTGTCAGATGCCTGAACAACTGCTGGGACGCATCATCCGTACCTGTTCGGTAGAAAACGATCTGGTCATTGATCCGTTTTCAGGTAGCTCAACCACCGTCGCGGTTGCCAAAAAGTTGGGCCGACGGTTTTTCTCATTCGAACTGTCCGAAGAATACGTCCGCTTGGGAACAGAGCGACTGGACCGAATCTCGGTTGGCGATCCCTTGGACGGGGCAGAAGAACCCTCAATGAGTGGATTGCTGAAAAAGGAAAAACAAACTAAAAAATCGACAAAGCAAGAACACAAACAACCGGCGACTCTGTTCGCCAACGAGAACAAAATTCACGACATGATCGCCGCCGAAGAAGACGGTATCATCGAAGCGTTTGCCAACGCCAACCGTGGCTATCCGATCGATCGTCTGGTGGCAGACCCGATTTTGAACGAGGATTTCCAGTTGGCATGCGAACGGTTGTCAATTCCGGGTACGCCGGCCGAACGTAATCGGTTTTTATTTCGCGTCCGCAAAGCTGGCCGATTGAAGTCTGCGGGCGTGAACACGCAAACCAAAACGCGGATTGGCTGGAAGGACATTGAACCCTTTGTGTTTGCCAGCGAGATCGCGTGGCGGCAAGTCACCAACAGGTATCGCATGGGACTGGACGAGATGTTTTGCGACCCGCGTATTGCGGCGCAGTTTGACAAAATTGCCGCTGATTTCTCACCCGGTTTCACCGCCCTGGAGTATCGCTGGGCGGCGCTGCGGATTCGCAAAGAAGGTCACAACGGGCTGAATCGGACCGGGCTCCAATCCACAAATAAATTTGGCATCTCCCAACTGAACAGGGCCGGAATCAAAGACGCGACGCCCATCGCCCTTGCGGATTTGAGTTTTGACAAAATTGAACAGGGGCCCGGTGTTTATCTGATTCGCCAAAGCGATGCGACTGCGTTATACGCAGGTGAAACCGACCAGCTGGCGTCGCGCATTTGTCGTACCTTTGAAGCAGGTCCACGCGATTTGTGGCTACAGCGTTGTGCTGATCTGGAGATCTTCATTCTGCCGCTGGAATCGGTTGCCGACTACCGGTTCGCCCGTCAAAGCCTGCTGTTGAAATGGCACCGTCCGCAGTGGAACTACGTCGATCACCTCAAAGCTTGAGCAGGCTGGATGGTCCATTGCCAGTCCGCCAATCAAATGCTCAATCGAAGATCAACAGACTGTCCCGTACCGGCGTCCGGTTGAGCAGATTCATCATCGAAACATCCCCCCCTTCGTTGTCGCTTGGGTAGTCGCTTGTGTAATCACTTTGGTCGCTCACGTCGATCCCCGGCACATGCCAGAACTCTTCATGGTCCCATCGTCTGCGACGTAGTCCGATCGACCAACACACTGGCGCTCCGATCGCGCGTCGCACTTCATCATCCACGGTAAATTTCGATTCAGCGCCCTGCTCTGCCTGGCCCCAAATTGCCGACAGCGGTATCGCTGCTTCCACCGTCCAGTGTTTCGCACTCTCCTGACACTCGACAAACCACGTCGGATTCCAGTCAGTCATTCCATTGATGCCTTCGGCGGCCCAACCACGGTAGTCGATTGCGAAACGGAATCGGGTTTGTCCATCCCGGTCGATATCCAGTTCAATTTCCACGCGATCGCGCCCAATCAGGTCAGGATCGCGCGTCCGTACACCTTTCCCCGGACGGTATTTCTCATCCTGTAATTTCGACAGCGTCGCCAACACGTACAGGAACTGATCATCGCGCGCAAACATGAGTGCATCGGTCAACTCACCAGCGGCAGGTGTGTCAAAAGAAACCAGCTTGATCTGCGATTCAGCCTTCGTGTCCCGGGCGTGAGGCAACCGATAAATTGCGTTGAATTGGTATGCCTGTTTCCAGACCGCATCGTCGGCGATACCGTCCAGTTTAGGACGCACCGAGGCCCGCACGCAGCGCACTGAATGCCGGTCAAGCCGCTGGAGGTGAGTCAGGCCATTGCCAGTTACAGGCTGACCACTGACGGGCCGATCGTTGACAGACTGAAGTACGGCAGCCTCCTGACGAATCCACCGCTGTAGCAATTCAGGTGTGCCATTTGGATCGCGCGTAAGACGCTGCTGAAGACTCTCAAGTCGCAGCCCCGGTTCCATCGACAGTTGTGACAACCGCAAATCCAACAACTGACATGTCGGCGACGCAGCCAGATCCGCATCCTGACTTTTAATCCGATTAAGAAACTTGACGGCCAGTTGGCGGCGCTGCTCCAGCCATTGGTCCAGTCTAAATTCAGCCCGGATCCGCTGTAACGCATCCTTCAATAGTCGCGCATCTGTTGCCAGATCCGTCGGCACGGTTGCCGTTACAACATTGGCACCCAACTGTTCATCTACCTCGGCAGCCAGTCGCACCAGTTCATCCAGATCGGAGTCGCCGGACAAGCGCGCGTCACCTTGCCGCTGTAGCCGCGATCGTCGGGCAGCTTCGGTCTGTTTTTTCAGTTGCTCGGGGTCAGGTGCCTGCCACGACAGTCGCCTGTCGCCATTGCCGATGTGGTCAGTCTGGACCTGCGTCAGTTCAGCGCCCGCATCGGTTGCCCGGGTTATCAAATCGCCAGATTGTGATGACTGATTTTTGGTTCGCTCGATTGCTGCAGCTCTGGCGTCAAAGAAAGCTTTAAGATTAAATTCCTCTGATGCAAAATAGGTTGCCAACCACAGCCTGGCCACCGGCGCATAAGCATGTTCGGACCAACGAGTGGAAAGCAGTTGTAGCGTGCGGCTGGTCATCTCGGGATCGCCCGAACGAAAATATTCGTCGGCCAATTCCATAATCCAGTTGCCCGCCTGCTGCCGATCGACCGACAGGGTCAGCGTAAGCAAATCGTTCTGCCAGTGGCTGATTGATTTTCCATCGTGAATATCGGCCTTGAGCAGACGTTGGAACATCTGTCGTTTCTGACTGCCACGTTCGATGATGGCCAATCCAGTCGATGTTCGGCTCTTGCGTGTCCGTCCGGTAACCTGGCCAATCCCCTTCAGTAACGAAGGTTCCCTGACAGGAATGGCGGTGGTGGACTGTCCCCCGTCACCGCGTCCAATCAACCGCACCATCCGCCAACTGCGTGTCAAACGACGGTGTTGCTCACGCAGGCTCAGTCCCAGCAATGACCGGCTGATCATGACGCGATCGGCAATCGTCTGGCCCTCCAACGGCAGAAGTTTGTCACCACCAAGAACAATACCGCCACCGGGGTCTGCGATCGCCAGACGTTTCACCTGCCATGGTGGCAAATTCAAATCCGTTTGAGCGCCGTGCAGCACGCGCGTGTCCGCTGCCGCATAAACGGCCTGAGTGACCAGTTTTTCATCAACACCAACAAGCGCTACACACTGCGGGCGACACTGCCGGATATGTTTAACCATGCGTTGAAGTAGCTGCATCCGAGCAGCCGCCGGATCAATTTTTTTCGGCAGGCCGACTGCCAACCAGGTTGCGTTGCCACATCGCCCGGCCGATTGACGGGCGTGCAGCGCAAACGAACCGGACGATAAGTGATCATTGGCTGCCAGCAGCATCGTGCCGCATAGCAGATTATTCTCACAGGCCAAATCGGCCAACAGATTCAGCGGCACGTCCGCTACAGTCGCACAAATATTCAGTACGTCCAGTTTTCGATGCCTGCCGCGCCGCACCTCCCAGGTCCGACCTCCATCAACGGTAGATAGAATCACGCCCAGGTCACCGACGGCATATCCCGTCTGATCATCGACAAATGCGATACGCTGGATCCCGGTCGTCACGGGTGTTTTGTGAAACGCGACCGCGGAGGTTTGTCGATCGATAGAAACCAAACAGCTGCCCGGTCGACCAGCCGCCCAGATTTTATTTTTGGTTACCGCCATCGTTTCGAAATCAATCAACGGCAATGTTTGCCGCTGGCGGTTGGCATCGTTGCCTTCCTTGACCTCCAGTTTTGCCGGTCGAAAGGAAAGCCCATCATCGGTGCTGCGGAAGATGGCTCCGCGCTGGCCAACGGCCCACGCATTTTTTTTATCGACAATGGCGACATCGGTAAAATATTGCCGTCGGTCACTCAAGATTGCGGCACGATCCATTTCAGCAGGATTACCACCAATGGAAAATCCAATTCCACCACTACTGGAGACGGCGATAGTATTAGTACCCCTTCGTGTCGCCCGCCGCCATGACTTTTGTGGCGTTTCCGGTGCATCGCTGGACCAAGAGTTCCCTCCATCGTGAGTAAACCAGATCCCACTGCGAAATTTGTGACCGCAGCTGCCAACAGCCCAGCCACTACGGAGGCTGGTGAAACGAATTTGGTGGAATGCCGGAGCGGCCGTGTTATGCAACACTTTCCAGCTGACTCCCCCATCGCTGGTGCGGAGGACCACTGACTGGGTGCGCTCTAAATAGGGGACCGCATAACCTCCACATGCCCAGCCATGTTGTTGATCAAGGAAGAAAATACCGGTTAATTGACAGGTAAATCTTGAATTGCCCGCGCTGCCCGTTGGGGCTGATTTGATCACTTGCCGGTTGCTGACGCCGCGCAGTTTTTCGGCCAGCGACAGATTGCCGTTGCTGCCACTGTTGGCAATCACGGTTTGGTTTAATTGTGCGATCGTTTTCCAGTTCTCACCGCCGTCAGTGGTGCGGAGGATGGTGCCATGATCACCAGCAGCCCAACCGGTCTGCCGGTCAATAAAACAGACATCGTTGAGCGCCGCGTCGGACTGCCACGACGCCGGTAGCGGTTCATCCAGCAGCCCTTCGGCACTGACGCGCTCGCAACAGCTACAGCCCATACCCCAGATCAGCCCAATCAGTAACGTGGCAACGAAGCGCGAAACCGCGGGCGATTGCCGAGTGAAAGCGGCCTGGTCAGGTGAAGGAATTTCCATGTCGGTGGTTGCCTGAGAAATTACGCTGGATATCGCCCTGACGGTAGCAAAATCACCCCCATGCAGCCATAGACGACTTTGCTAGCGAGCGCGTGAGACGAGGTTGCAAACGAATCTCCAGTTACCAAATTCATTCCTGTAACCTTCAACGGCGAGGACTGAAGGCATAGGGCGACTGGCAGTTAGGAATTTACCATCCGTTGGCGACGCTGCCAGCGTCGGAGCGAAGCTGGCAGCATCGCCAACGGTGAGCTTTCAACTACCAATCGCCTTACGACAGTTTCAGCCCCAAACGGGTCGGGCAAGGGTAGCAACGAGCTGATACAATAGGAGCACTTCCATTTCCGCCACGCTTCTCATATTCTTTCAAGCGAATGCTTCCCATGGTCTATCCCCGTTTCAATCTTTGGCAACCGAGCGATTGGCAAAATTCAATTCGTAGATCAGCCACGCAACATCACACCCTTTCTTACAGTATTCTCGAGCCCCGAAAATTGTTGGCCGGCGACGTGCCGGTTGTAGAGATCGCACTGGACAATTTGAATTCGGGAGTGGCGGTTGCCGATGACGCGACCGGAGTGGGACATATCGTCTATTCAGCACAGGATGTACACGCGCGGTTTGGCGATATCCCGACCGATAGTGCCGACCACTTTTTTGCAGCACGCGTGACCGGGAATCAATGGCAATACAACAACGATTCCCGGTGGCTGGATTTCACCAAAAACGACAGTGACCGAATTGTGGCAAATGTCAATTTTGATTCCGATCGAGCGAGCCTGGTTGAAACAGGCGGTGACATCTGGATTTCAGCCAACGACTACGGTGGACAGGCCGACAATGGTGAGTTTCAAATCCTTGGTACGAACATGGTTGTGCGGGATCCAGATTTCCCGGTTGCTCGCCCGGAGAATTACTCGAGCCTTTCCAAATTAAATGATTTGAACTCGGGGGTGCTGACGTATGAAGCCATTCATTATCGTCTGCCAAATTTGGCTATCTATGATGATGCAGGAACTCCGTTGCTCAGTTGGCGCGTTCAGATTCTGCCTTACATTGGACAAGAATCGCTGTACGATCAATTTCACCTGAACGAGCCGTGGAACAGCCCGCACAACCTGTCGCTGGCGGGCCAGATGCCGGATATTTTCCGCAGCGACAATCTGCCAAGTGATTCTCGTACTCCATTTTTGGCGGTCGCCGGCGAGGGCACCGTGTTCCCATTGGTCAGCGCAGCAGTGGGGTTCGACGCGAGCAACAGAATTTCCGATGGTGCCTCCAATACGCTGATGTTGGTGGAAGCCAACGTCAGCCGGTCGGTAGTCTGGACACAACCTCAGGATTACTTCTTCGATCCTGACAATCCACTGACAGGATTGACGGGCGTCAGCCCACAAGGCTTCAGCGGCGTGCTGGTGTCGGGGCAACGGGTCACGGTTTCGGAGTCCGTTGATCCAGACGAGCTTTCAAATTTGATGATGCGGGCTGACGGCAATGTGACAACGTTTGAGGGAGTTGATTTCTATTCGGAAGGCAACACTGACGATGCCATTGAAGGCAACATCCAGCAGCTGGCCATTGGCATGTTGAATTACGAATCGAATTTCATGCGGTTTCCAGCGCATGCCATTTACTCGGATGACAGGCAACCGCTGCTGAGTTGGCGGGTGTCGATTCTCCCGTTTATCGAGCAAAATAATCTCTACCAACAGTTTAATCTCGACGAGCCCTGGGATAGCCCGCACAACCTAGCTTTATTGCCACTGATGCCGCGGATCTATGCGGTGCCGGGACTGAATGAAGGAGAGACCACCATCCTTGCGCTTACTGGCGAGGATGCGTTTTTCGAGCTGGACAGACGCGGCCCGGGCTTTCCCTCTGATGGCGAAACGATTGCTTTTGTTCGGGCCAATGATGATTTGGCCGTTGCCTGGACCAAACCAGCAGACATTGTGTTTGATCCGGCGGATCCTTTTAACGGACTCACGGGTGTGACATCTGATGGTTTTCCGGGGGCCAATATTCGCGATGGCGCCATCCGCACCTATCCGGAGACGATTTCGGCTGCCAACCTGGTCAATCTGGTAAGCCCTCATGGGAATCTTCCGGTTGATCCAACAGAACTGCCCCGCCGCGATGATCCTCTGCGCGAGAATCAAAATCGTCTGGATGATCTGAGGCAGTTGGGCTTGGGAGCCTTGAACTATGAATCGGCCAATATGCATTTTCCCGGTCAGGGAATTTACTCGCAGGATGGCGAGTTGCTATTAAGCTGGCGTGTCGCACTGCTTCCCCACATTGGTGAAGAGGCCCTTTACAACAGTTTCAACAAGCGAGAGCCGTGGGACAGTCCACATAACTTGGCGTTGCTTCCGTTGATGCCAAAGATCTTTGGTCATCCACTGCTTGAGCATGGCAAGACAAACCTACAGGCAGTCGTAGGTGAGGATACTGTGACAACACCTGCCGAACGCCCATTTGTGCATTTCGGCAGCTTGGCAGATGGGGCCTCCAATACGATCATGTATGTGGAAACCAGCCTAGATCAGGCAGTTGACTGGACCAAACCGGAAGACCTCGCGTTTGATCCGGCCACCCCCCGACAAGGTCTCGACTCGATCAGTGCCAGCGGTTTTCGCGCCGTGTTTGCTGATGGGCAATCGCGCTTTGTTCCTGACACAGTCAGCGATGAAACAGTGGGTCGAATGTTGCAACGCAACGATGGTGAGTTTGTGGATTTTGACTTTGATCCACTACCTAGCAATGCGGCCGCCGAGGTGCGAGAAACCCAAATACAACTTAGGCAGATTGCACTCGCAATTTACAACTACGAATCGGCCAATATGTCGTTCCCACGTACCGCCATTCTATCAACCGATGGCAACGATACTCCACTGCTCAGCTGGCGCGTGGCCATTTTACCGTTCATCGAACAGGGTGCGCTTTACAACAAATTTCACCTAGACGAACCTTGGAATAGCCCCCACAATCTTTCGCTGCTGCCATTGATGCCGGATGTGTATGACAGTTTGACGGTTGATGACAATTTCAAAACGGTCTTCCAAGGCATCACCGGAGAAAACACCATCTTCCCTGGTGGCGGGCGCAGGATTGGATTTGGCAACCTTTTGGACGGCGCTTCAAGTACGATACTGGTCACCGAAGTTGATCCTGAAGGGGCCGTCGAATGGACTCGGCCCGCCGATCTGGCATTCAACCCGGCCAATCCGGCAGGCGGTTTTGGCAGCATCCGACCATCAGGCAACGTGGTTGCATTGGCCGACGGAAATGTATCTCACCTCCCGAATTGCCTGAGCGATGAATTGGCCGCGAATTTGTTGTCGATTGCCGACGGCAATGTGATTGATCATTCGTTGTTCAATAATTCTTGCAACAACGGCACTGTAGTGCCGGTCGATTCAAGCACGATAACGCAACCTGCGGTTACCGGTTTTGGCAGAGCAGGCAGTGACTCGTTTGATGCCCACGGCATGGCACGGCCAGATCTATTGGGGGACGTTCGGTTCAGTTTCGGTGAAGACGTACTGGTGACAGCTGGTGCATTGTCGCTGGTTAACCTGACGGTGCCTGGAGAAACAGTTGATTTGACAGGGCTGGCATTCAGTTACGATCCGGCGACGTTTACTGCGGTTTGGGGGCTGTCGGCATTGGCGATACCCGTTCCACCAGGTTTCTATGATGTTCAGATCAACACGGCCTCGGTGGCATCAGTCAATGCAGGTGCTATGTTGGCCGCCAGTGACGGAGGTGGTTTGGGGGCTCCATTCAGTCAAACCTTGATGGTCGCACTTCCCGGAGATGCCAATCTCGACGGCGTGGTAACAATTTCTGTACCGAATGTCTTTACACGTACCAACACGGGAGATGTCGCAATCGCCCGCGCCAACATTGGCAAAATCAGTCCCACTTGGGCCGATGGTGATTTCAATGGCGACGGAGAAATCACACTGTCGGTTCCCAATGTCTTCACGCGCATCAATACCGGTGATGTCGCAATCGCTCGCGCCAATGCCGGTATGGATATCCGACCACCAGTTCCCGCACCAACTTCGACAACCGCAACCGCAACAGTGATCACCGCTCCAGCGGTTGCGGTAGAAACCATCAAGCCTTTGCCAGCGTCGGTTCCGCCTGAAGCCTTGACCTCACCAGTCACTCCAAGCCTGACTGCCCCGATCGCCATTTCGGTACCGGCGCCCTTGATTCTCACCACCGCTTTGGCCACAATTTCCCCGGCTTTTGATTCGCCCCAGCCGGTATTGGAAAGTTCTATTGATGCTTCATTGGAGACACCCATGCTGGCACTGGCAGATTTCCTGAGGTTTACTCCAACACGCCCCGATCACTCTCTATCGGTGGTGGACACTCCCCTGCCAATACCGGAAAATGACTATCCAAGCGTAGCCCGTTTGGCCAGCACGCCCAGCCTTGCAGAGCGTGCCAAAGTTCGTTTGGACCGTCAAACGGAACCAGCAACGCGCGATTCCGCAACACGCCTCGACAGGCTGTTTGCCATTGACCTGGATGACGATCCGTTTAACTTCGACTTTTAGTTCCGACCGGATCGTGGCTGCCGATTTGGGCTTGTCAACCATTTGCCGGCCTTGGGTGACTGTTGCAAGCGCAACGCTTGCACTACGTTATAATCGTCACAGATCGCCAAGCATGCCACGTGGCTGATTTGATGTTCAATGGTCCCGTTGGCGGACGAAAACTGGTGAAACGGGCGATCGCCGCGCGTTTATTGCCCTCTCCCTCCAGAGACACATTCATGGCTGAGCATTCCAAGTATCAACAAAACGTCATCAAGAACTACTACGAGAATCGTGAGAACATCGCCCTCCAGCGCGCTCAGGAATTGGTCACCGAACTCTACCTGACCGAGGGGAAGAAGCGCGAAAAGAACTGGGAACGGTTGATTGGCCATCTGCAAAAACTGGAAGTCAAACAGCAAACGATTGACCATCTGAAATCACAGGACGATCCCCAACTGGTCGCCAAACTGCTGGAACGCATCTCCAAAGAAGAATAACGCCCCAACAACCGACGACGGCACCCCGTCGCACGATCAAACCATCAGAAAACCATATGCTGCAAATGAACCCCGAAATGATCACCCGGATCCGGCCATCGATTAAAACGATGCAGGGGATCTCGTTGGCGCTGATCATGGGACCATTTCTATTTGTCGCCGTCATTCTGGCCGCAATTGGAACCGAAGACCTGCACACCGAACCGAAGATGTTGATCCTGTTGGCGGCGGCAACTGGCCTGTTGAACTATGTCCTGTCCTTCTTCTTTGGCCCCGTGTTTCGAAAAACGGTCAACGCCACTGATCCAGTGCAGTTATCCGATGTCAAAACCGTAGTGGGCGGAATGCAAACATCACACATCATCCAGTGTGCGATGATTGAAGGCGGGATCTATCTGAACCTGGTGGTGCTGTTACTGGATCATGGCATGATCAACCTGGTGATTGGCGCGTTGGGAACGCTGCTGCTTCTGCTGCTGTTTCCCACTGAAGGCCGCACGGTGCGTGGCATTGAAAAACGACTGAACGAGTAGGACGATGAAGATCTTCCGTTTTCACAAATCCTTCAATTCCGTAGTGATCGGCCTGGCCGAATCGGGGAACTTTATCCCTCCCGAAATCGCCCAAACCATGACTCCACAGGCCATCAGTTTTTCCTCAACGGCCCGCCATCTGATCCCTCTTTGCGAATGCCGGCAACTGCGCGACACCGGGATGCTGGCGACCAATGTCTCGCCGCTGGTGGTCGATCTGAAGGTACATTCGCCGGCAGTGACGAACGATATAGATATCCTGTCGCTGTACCGCGTGACCACGCCGGACGGAGAACCGATCTACCAGGATCCGGATTCGGCAATCACCGCTCGCGCTCATCAGTTGCGACGAGACATCTTCTACCTGCCGTTCTTTCAAAAACTGAATGGCGAACTAAACCGCGTGGTAGCGAAATTTGGCTCGGCAACGCTGATGATGCTGAACTGCGACACTCAGTTGACCGGCAGCAAAATTCGTATCGCGGCCAACGGCGCAGTGGGCAATTTTCCGGATGTCGTCAAGCTTGCAGATGCGTCCGGAATAGAACTGGAATTCCGACCGGCGAAGGAATCCTTCGTGTTATCTGACCTTGTCGATACCGGAGGCGTAGAACTTTGCTTGGTGACGTTGGCGGACGAGAGTTTTTTGGATAGAGGAGATTGGTCGGACAACAAGGCCGATCGAGTACGCGATGTGTTGGCAAACCTAGTCGGTGCGTTGGTCGCGGCTCAGTAGGGTGAGCTGCCGGCCTGCGACTGAAAAGAATGACCGAATCTGTTAACGTCCAGAAGAATCGCGGAATCGTTCCCAACGTTTGACCAGATAATCAAAACGCTCCGAAATTTCGAATCGCAAGTCTTCCAGAGCAGCGATTTTCTCTTCGTCCTGTACATGCAGAAAACCGTCGTGTGAGATTTGTGCGGCGACGGTCTGCAACGCCGCCTGTCCATCGATCACATCGTTCTGAAGCTGCAACAACTGGCCTTCTAGTGACCGGATTTGTCGTTCACGTTGTTGGAGCGTCTGATGGCGGCTGGCGATTTCCTGTTCGGCGGCTTCCTGTTGCTGATGCCACTGTGAGCGTTGCAGATCAAAATCAGCCTGCGCCATTTCCAGTTCAGACCGCCAACGCATCAAATGCAGCCCCAGCTGACGCGTTTGTTCGAGATCCGGCGTCGTTTCTTCCGGTTGGAAGATTTTCAAGCGGACCGATGGCGCTGTCGATGCGTCGTCTGTCAGATCGACGGGCACTGAGCCAATGTGATCCAGAACGGACTGTGGGTTTGCGACGCGCGAGCCAAATTGTTTTGCTGCAGATGCCATCGTGGTTTCGAATGCGCTGGCGTAGAAACAGAAGGGTATAATGCTTATCGACATCCCCGGTCTGTAACTGCCGATTTGCGCTGCGGAACCTGTTGTGCGGATTGGGCAAAATGAAGGACTTTCGCAGATTGGCGGTAGTTCGGGGGAAACAATACAATAATGCGGGACGCAGATTCATCCATTCCCGACAACACTCAGCATCTTCCAACCTCAAAATCGCCGCCATGAAACATTACCGATCCACCGTCGCATTCAGGTTCGCATGCCTGTTCCTGATCGCGTCAACCCTCGTGACCTGCACCGCCATCCTGCAGGCGGAGCCACCATCCCGATCTGAAGGTGCAACCAAGCGTCCCAATATTGTTTTTATCTTCTCCGATGATCACGCACCGCATGCCATCGGTGCTTACGATGGCTGGTTGAAGAGCGTTAATCCGACACCCAATATTGATGCATTGGCCCGGCAAGGCATGTTATTTACCAACAGCTTTTGTACCAATTCGATTTGCGGTCCCAGTCGCGCCGTCATCATTACCGGCAAACACAGCCATAAAAACGGGTTCATGAACAATGGCAATCAGTTTGATGGATCCCAGCAGACCTTTCCCAAACTACTTCAACAGGTCGGCTATCAGACAGCCGTGATTGGAAAATGGCACCTCAAATCAATGCCCGAGGGTTTTGACCACTGGGAAATTTTGCCTGGCCAAGGAGAATACTATAACCCCCGATTGAAGTCAAAAAACGGTCGGCGGGCGGTCGAAGGCTACTGTACCGAAGTCGTCACCGATCTGGCGATTGACTGGATGAAGCAACGCACCGATGACAAACCGTTCATGCTGATGTGTCAGCACAAGGCCCCTCATCGTTGCTGGATGCCCGGGCCCAAACACCTGAATCTCTACGATGACATCGATATCCCCGAACCCGACACACTGTTTGATCGCTTCACGGACAACGCGGCTGCCGTTCGCAATCAGGAGATGGAGATCGACCGGCACATGGACATCGTGTTTGACCTCTTTGCCGATCCGCCAGAGGGTTGGGAAAACAACGAGGAAGCCGATCGAGCGAAACCCAAGGGACCACTGTTTCATCGTAACCAAAAAGACCGTTCGGGATTCAAAAATCTCAAACGCATGACCCCAAAGCAATTGCAAGCCTGGGATGCGGCCTTTAAAAATGAAAATGCGGCGTTGACTGCTGCAAATCTGCAAGGTGAGGACCTTGTCCGGTGGAAATATCAGCGTTACGCAAAAAATTATCTGCGCTGCGTGCGCGGCGTGGATGACAGCGTCGGCAAAATCATGCAGTACCTTCACGACGCGCGGCTGGAACAGAATACGATCGTCATCTATTCATCGGATCAGGGATTCTTTGTCGGTGACCACGGCATGTACGACAAACGCTGGATGTACGAGGAGTCATTGAAGATGCCGTTGATCGTCAAATGGCCCGGACAGACCCAACCCGGCAGCCGCGACCAACATCTGGTCCAGAACCTTGACTACGCGGAAACGTTTCTGGAAATCGCCGGCGCGAGAGTTCCTGAAGACATGCAGGGCCGGTCCCTGGTGCCGTTGCTCAAGGGGCAGCCGGTCAATGACTGGCGGTCATCAATCTACTATCACTTTTACGAATACCCCAGCGTTCACATGTGTGCGCGTCATAACGGAGTGCGAACCGGTCAGTTCAAACTATTTCACATGTACGAATTTGACCAGTGGGAGTTTTACGATCTGGCTGCCGACCCGGACGAAAAACAGAATCAGTACAACAATCCCCGGTATGCCGACAAAATTTCGATGATGAAGAAAGAGTTGGAACGGTTACGAGTCAAATACGAAGACAACACGGTGACTGCGGTACGACCGCAACCATGGCAGCGCGCGTTTCTGCCGTCCCCGTAAACTGACAGTGCCGATTCTTTTGTCAAATCATTTGACCTTCTACAGGACAATTCGAAATGAAACGACTTCATACCCTTCTCTTGTTCTGCGGATTGACCGCGTTGATTTTCACCAGCGTTTCCACAGCAGTTGCCCAAGGCCCTGGAACGGAGATGACGCGTATCATCAATCGTGTCGGACTTGGATCCGATTGTGAGCGCTGTCAAGCACTGGCCGCGGAAATGGACCAGCGTGGTCCGGCGTGGGTGATGCAGAACCGGAACCACGTCGCCAGTCGCACCATCGACAATGCGACGCGGCTGGGGCATCGCATGGGGCCGGCCAAACGTATGGGGGTTCGGATGTTGGTCCGTACCGCAGTTCGCCGGTCTCGATAGCCATTGGGCCCGCAAGCACAAACGGACACGGCCAGTCTGCCAGCGGCGGCCTCCGGTCATGGGCAAAAGTTGAGCGAAATTGGGACAGACGAAATTGGCTCACGCGAAACCGGCAGCGGTCAGGCAGACTTTAACGGCCCATCAAGCCCCACAAACCGGATTCTCCCGTGACTTCGTGGATCGGAGACACGATCGGTCGAACTATGATGAAAGGACCGGCAGGTCAGCCCATATTTGCTGGCAAAGATCCCGCATGGGCTATGCCTGTCCTTCCACGTGATTCACGTTCGTTCGTTGCTCCGCTTCATGACTGTTTCGCCTGACTCCGATACTTTTTCGCTACAAAATTCGGTTGACAAACCAACCGGTCACGTTGACGGGGAAAATGCGCGCCGCCTGCCAACAATCGCAGCGCGCCAGTCAAGCCAACACACCGACCAGTACGGACATCGTTCCGATCGAAAATCCAACGCGCTCTCCAGCTACCCACCGGCAAACGCCACCGATGCAGAGGTGGTCATCGACATCCAGGAGAACGCCGCAGCGCGCACTTTACGCAGCCGAATTCGCCAAAACAAAACCCCCCTGACAGCATTCCTTTCCAGCACGTTGTTGCACGTGTTTTGGATTTTGTTGCTGCTGTTTTTTTCATGGCATTCTCCCATCGATAAAACAATCGGTCTGCTGGCGACGATGGAATCGGTGGAAGTCGATGCCGAAGTCGCCGACCCTAACGACGCAATTAACGAAACGCTTGAGGCATTCGAATCGCCCATTGAAGACGCACACGAAGATACCAGCGATCATCTTGAAGAGATGGCTGACGCCGAAGTCGAGATCGCCGAACCTGTCATCGAGGTGGCGTCGGTGATGCCAACGGCACCGGCAGAGGCCACCGAGGAAGCTGATCTGTCGGGGGCCACAGAAGTTGTCATCGGCGGCAGTCTGATTGGGCGCACGGCTGAATCACGTGCCGGCTTGGTGGCGGCGCGAGGTGGTTCACCAGAATCGGAACAGGCCGTTGACCGGGCGCTGCGCTGGATCGTGGACCATCAGGATCTCTACGACGGCGGCTGGCGATTTCAGCTGAAATGTGACAAATGTAAGAACAGCGGTCAATGCAAATCCCGCAACGCGGCTACCGGGCTAGCCCTGATGGCGCTATTGGGTGCCGGTTACACACACCAAACCGGCCCCTATCAGACATCGGTTGATTACGGATTGAAATTTCTGATTCGGAAACAGAAGGTTGTCCCGGAATACGGAGGCAGTTTCTGCGAATCCGGCAAAGGCATGTACCACCATGCGATCGCCACGATCGCGCTGGCGGAAGCATACGCGATGACCGGTGACGAAGCACTGCGACAACCACTGGTCGAAGCGCAGCGCTATATCATCACCGCGCAAAACAATCGTGGTGGCTGGCGATACCAGCCCGGCAGCGCCGGGGATGTGCTGGTCACAGGCTGGCAGGTGATGGCGTTGAAAGCTCTTGACCAAGCCGATATTGCCACCCCGTTAAGTGTCTACGAACGCGCTAACGCTTTCCTCCAATCGTGCCGGACCAGCAACGGGCGATTCCGCTACCACATTGGCGAATCCAAATCGACACCTACCGCAACCGCTGTCGCGTTGTTATCCTTGATGTATATGGGTCTGCATCGCGATCATCAGGACCTTACGCGCGGCTGCAACCACCTACTAAGCCGCGGCGTCTCGAAAAAGGATATCTACTTTGATTTCTATACGACGCTGACGCTGCATCACGTTCGGCACGAAAATTGGGACCAATGGAACGAAGAGATGCGTGACTACCTAGTCCGCACCCAGCAGAAAACGGGCCATCAATCCGGCAGTTGGCATTTTCGTGACCCCAATGGTGTCGTTGGCGGGCGACTTTATACGACCGCGATGGCCGCCATGACCCTGGAGGTCTATTATCGTTACTCGCCGCTGTTTGCCGCCGCAGCTGAAGGTGCTGAACGTACTGAAGGTGCCGACGAATAATTCACCGGTACCGTGCGTCGCGCGTTGGTCACAAGATATACTTCCCGGAACACCCCACCCCCTCGGTAACCCATGAGCGACATGATCAGCTCCGTTATACCCGTGATGGACTTAATGATCGGCCAGGTCGTGTGGGCCAAGGGAGGCAACCGAGATTCTTACCGCCCACTGGAATCGCGACTGACCAACAGCAGCGCGCCTTTGAAGGTTGCACAGGCAATTTTTTCACAAACCGGATGCGACTGGTTGTACGTGGCTGACATTGACAGCTTCGCCGGTGCCAACCCCTCCTGGTCCGTTTTTCAATCGCTGACCGACGCGGGATTCAACCTGATGATTGACGCCAACTGGTTGCTGGAGCAGCGCATTGACGAAGCCATCGATCAACTGACGGGTTCCCAGCAGGTAAAATTAATCATCTCCACCGAAACGATTCGATCGATCGATCAGTTCTCTGTATTTGGTAAACTAATCGATGCCGGACTGACTCCAATTTTCAGCCTAGACATGAAAGGCAGCGAAATTATCGCCAGTGATCCGCAGATTGCAGGATTGACGCCCCGGGAGTTGGTCGATCAAGCATGGCAGGCAGGAGTGCGGCACCTGATTCAGCTGGATTTGACCACCGTTGGCCAGGGGGCCAGCGATTCCGGTCCTTGCGATCCTTCCGCACGTAACGAACGACTGGCGCTGATTCGCAGAATTACCCTCGAGTTCCCCGAACTGATTTTGATCTCTGGCGGCGGCATGCGTCATGACAAGGACTGCCAGCAAATCCTGTCAGCCGGTTGCCAGCATGTGTTGGTCGCATCGGCGATCTATGATGCTAGGTTAACACCGGATGATATTGCGAATCTGCTGCCGTTTCAAAGTGACCAGCGCACCCGCGCAGCCATTGAAAAAAAATAAATTGTGGCGTAAGGTTTACTCTGCCACGGGCTGTGTCAAGCAATAAACGAAAAGTTTACCAAAAAGGCCCCGCGCGCCAGCACTTTGAAAATTGGCGTTTTCAATCAGTTGATCTTCATCAGTCGGGCGGCTGGATTTATAATGGCGGTCTTGCAGTCAACGCGTTGTTCGCACTGTATTAATTTCCGATCACCTTTTTCCGATTGCCGACCAGTTGCGTGTTATCCGCTCGACCCAAAATCACTGACCTCAGCTTTCACCTGTTCGCCAGACCACTCCACCCGGAACTATTCAATCGGGGGGCCAGCAGAACATTCGAACGTGAAAATTATCGACTCCAAGCGCACATCACCACCGATGGTCACTGGTTGGTGTTTGAACACGAACACTTTTTGCTGTCGGAAGTCAGCTCCAGCAGCCACCATCCTTTGCCCAGCGCACAAACCTTGATTTCTCACCCGGTAGAAGGGCGCTGCCAGAACGATCAATTGTTGATGGATGGCAAAATCCACTATCAATCTGAAGTTGAGTTCGAAACCGTTGCCGCCAAAACGTTTGTGACGATTCAACAACAGCTTGGTAAACAAAACCACCGCGACGAAACCAATGGACTGGTGTACCGGTTCGAATCCAACGGGCGGTTGGCTTTCGGCGCGGTCAGCTACGTTGATGTACAGTCCTTCATTCACCACGTGCGCGTGCGGGCGTTCCATACTTTCCCGGATACTTGCGGTGTCCTCAAAAGCGAATCGACCTTTCGTATCGTGCAACCGTAGCGGTCAGCCTGCCTCGCCGCTCCCAACACCAGCCAGAAACTCGGTAACCAGCGCGTTGAATGCCGGCCCGTCTTCCAGTGGTGTCAGATGACCGACACCCGCAATGCAGGCGAATTTTGCACCAGTGATTTGCGCCGCCATCGTACGCATTTCATCCGGTGGTGTAATCACATCACACTCTCCCGCAATGACCAGGGTCGGCACCACAACGCGGTTCAGCATCGGCGTTGCGTCGGGGCGATCGGCCATCGCACGTTGCAATTTGGCGATTGTGTCGGGATCGGTACGTGCGATGGTGTTTTCAATCAGCCGGTATTCTGCGGATTTTCCCGGTGCAGACTCTCCCGGGACGGCTGTCCGGAGGGCAAACAGTTTCTCCGGTAGTGAAGCGGCAATCGGAGCGGTGCCGGTTTGAAGAACCGAAATCGCAATCTGTCGCCGGCCACGGGCGACGATCTGGCTGTCTGCCGCCGCACGCGTATTGCAGGCAATCAAATGGCTGACCTTGTCACGATGATGCTGTAAGAACTGCCAACCGACGTAGCCTCTCATCGAAAGTCCACAGAAAACCACCGGCCGGCAAACCTGTAACTGCTCCAGCATTGCCGCCAGCTGATCTGCGATCTGCTGCATACTGGTTTCACCATCGATCGGTCCCGAACTGCCACAGCCCATCAAATCCGGGCAAAGAACCCGGAATCGGTTCCCGGGTGGATCGAGCCCCTGGATCTGGTTTTGCCACATGGCATGATTCAGCGGAAACCCATGCACCAGTAGCACCGGCACTCCATCCACAGGTCCTGTTTCCTGTACCACCATCTGCCGGCCATCAATATCGACAGACGTTTCGCTCACACGCATCGCAATCACACTTTCCAAAACCAACCAACTATCAACGTTACAACCACCAGCAACGCCGGTGCAATGGTCCACCACGAATCGATCGGACCAATCCCTTTGCCAATCCGCCACAACTGCATCGTATGCCACGGAACTTGAATGGCAAAAAACAAATAGACTGCCGGACTGGCCAGGTTCAGTTGGAGTGCTTTGACAAACTGCCCCCGACTGATGCGAATAAATGCCCGGGTCATCCCACAGCCGGGGCAATCCACGCCAAAATACATTTTTGACAAACAGGACTCCGGCATCGCCACCGCAATCCCCGGAACAAACACCTGTTGAAAGTCGTCGGTCTTCATCAGAAACGAAAGCAAGATGATTAACCCAGACCCGGTCAGCATGATTCCATGAAATGAGGTGACCGCCGCGATCATCCCGCGCCGCGGCGGCACCAGTTGCACTGATTTGTTGGAACCCGAATCACACACGTTATTGCTCTCGCCAAAAACCGGGGGCAAATAAAACTAAAATCGGGAACACCTCCAGACGTCCCAGCATCATCAACCAGATAAATAAACTTTTCGTCAATGGGCTGAAGGAGGCATAGTTCTCGGTCGCACCTACGATCCCCAACCCGGGTCCAATATTATTCAACGTCGATGCCACAGCGCTGGCAGAATCGATGACCTTGTTGGAGGCGTCAACACCCCACGTCGAATCAGGCTCACACAACATCATGGCGACGAATCCGAATGCAAACAACGCAAATATCAAACTGAAATAAACCACGATCGAATGTCGCAAATTTTGGTCCTCCAAAGGTTTGCCATCCATCTTCAGTAAACGAACCACCTTTGGCTGGTAGCCGCGCTCAATCTCCAGCCCCAGAATTTTGACCAACAAAATATAGCGCACCACTTTCAGACCACCGCCAGTGCTGCCCGCACATCCACCGACAAACATCAACGTCAGCAATGCCGCCCGGCCAAAATGGTTCCAACGATCAAAATCAGCCGTGCCGTAACCGGTCGTAGTGATGATCGAAATAACCTGAAACAGACTGTTGCGAAAACCATGTTCCACGGTATCAAAATCACTGTCGCCCAACGAATAACCCATGAAAAAGATCACGGCAGTAAATGCAACAATGATGCCGAGGTAAGTACGAAACTCCAGATCCTTCAGCAGCGCCAACGGATTACCGGTAAAACACAAAAACAGCAGCATAAAATTGGCGCCGGCCAACAACATAAACAGAATCACCGTGTACTCAATAGCGATCCCATGGGTCCCGCTTTGAACAAAGTGGCCCAAACTGGAGTTGTAGGTGCTGAATCCACCGGTGGCCATCGTGGCAAATGCATGGCAAATCGCATCGAAAATACTCATCCCCAGAAAAAATAAAATCACGGCCAATGCCACATTCAACGCCGCATAGGTTGCCGCAAACAGCCATGCCGTATGCTGGATTCTGGCGGCGTGCGAATCCTGTGCCGGCCCGGGAGTCTCGTTTCGCATCAATGACTTGCCCGCCGACCCCTGCCCCAGCACAACGACAAACAGCGCAATAATCCCCAGCCCGCCCAGAAAATGCGTCGATGCCCGCCAGAACAAAATGCAGTGCGGCACCAACATCGGGTCTTCCAAATCACACAGCACCGTCGCCCCCGTGGTGCTGAAACCAGACTGGGCCTCAAACATCGAATCAATCAGCCCCATTTTCACCCACCGCAACCGGTAACGCGACGCCCTGTCCGAAGGCGCATGGGCCTCGTCACCGGGACCAATCAGCCATCGACCAAGGTCTTTGCGTCGCTGCAAGCGCGAAAAAACTTTCGCCACATCGACACCGGGTGATGCGTCTGTCAGTTCACTTCGACTAACTCCCCGGGCAGTGGCCCGCGCGATCGACTGGAGCACCGCAAATTCCTGATCGCCAACCTCTAACGGTGCCCACGCTTTCCAGAACAAATACGTTGGCTGGCTGACCAGCACCACGGGCGGGGAACCGGATGATGACGCAAACGTACGAACCGAGGGCCCGCGCTGTGTACCGCTGAGCGTATAAGGAAGCGCCCCGAGAAACGTCGCCAGCACCCAACTGAGCCCAACGACGGCCATGGCTTCCTTGCGAAATAGTTTGGCCTGAGTCCCACGCCCAAAGGCGAACAAGCCACCCCCAACGGCAAAACTAAACAACATGCTGCCGATCAGTCCCACCATCCCCCGGTACTCCCAACCATGAGCAGCGATGGCAGGGTCCGGATCGGTATGATAGCCCATTTGTGGACTGGCCCAAATCAGACTGAACAGCATCACCGCACCGATCAACAGCGCCAGGATGCCAAGGTATTTTGCGACAAGCCGTATGTTCATAGACCGCGATTCTACTCAAATTCCACGTATCGAATTTGCTCTGGGCGATGATTAATTCATCCCGAAAGAACTATTCTTCGTCGATAAATTTTGTTTCTTGTGGAGGATCGTCCCGAAACCCCAGTTTCCCGCCCAGTAACATCCCGCCGACCATGCCGAACATGGACAACAGAATCATCCAACGGTACTCGTCCGGCCCCTTACCGGCGATTAATTGCTGAAGCCAGCTGACCGCGATCAACGTGGCCGTAAAAATTACATGCCCGTATTTGGAAAATGGTGCTGAACGAACAACCGAAAACCCCGCGCACACGCTCCCTAACACCCCGGTAACAAAGACACACCAAAACAAAGAAACCGGCACGACCGCATAGGGATTCTGAGCCATCGTCTCTTTGAATTGGTCATTCTCCAGGCTCCAGATCCCGTGCGCTTCAGGGAACATCCCGCTGCCCGCCACCAGCAGAATCAGACTGCCAAACCAAAAAAAACTGCTGATCATGTATCCGGCAGCCACCACCATAAAACTCAGGAAGACCACTCCGGGGGGCAGAGTATTTTCGTTCATGGCAGCTCGGATCAGAAAACGGGCAGTGTCGGGCGGAAAGACAAAAGTTAAAGCACACGGGAGAGCTTATCGACATCTTTCCCGACGTACCTATTTGAAAATACGATCCGGCAAAGATCAATGAGACTCAGCACCCCACGTCGCCAACTGCCAAACACACGTGCAAACAAAACCGCCTGGTTATTGACAGGTTTTCGACTGCGATCGACACGCGGATTACCAATTTTTGTAAATAAAAGATGCGTTTTAAAATTCGGTTTGAAGACTTGACGACAGCCAGATCTCGATTGATAGTCTGTAAGGCGATTAGCAGTTGAAAGCTTACCGTTGGCGATACTGGCAGCGTCGCCAACGGATGGTCAATTCCTGACTACCAGTCGCCGAACACGACCTCGATAGGCCACCTGTTTTACAATTTGAATTGCTTTGGAGAGCAAACATCATGGCTGAGACTCCCTCCGACAATATGCGTCCAATTTTTCGAACACTGTTAATGCTGGCTGGATCGGTCAGTGTCGCTTGGAGCGGTGAATCTTTGGCCCAGTCCAATCGGCCGATAATGGCACCGCATTACTACCCCTACACCATCGCGCTGCCACAGGACCGGGCATGGATTCGCAGCCTGCCGATGGAGCAACGTCCGGATCGACCGCTCCACTTTTACGGCAACCTTGTCCGCCAGAATTACAGCGTGAAACGTCCGAATTACGCCCCCGGACGACGGCTGCCCATCGGCCCGGCAACCGGCATCTCGCGCAGAAGATAGCATCCAACAGGCGGAATACAGGCCGAAGAATTGCGCGGAACCGACACATCGGTGTCCGTTCCAATCACTACCGACGCGCACATCCATCATAAGAAAAAACCAACCAGCTGAAAACTAAAAACCTTAAGTGGCGACCGGCGCAGAAGAATCACCATCCGAAACTCCCACATTCCGGCCAGCGCAACCGCACCTTATTTCGCGATCCCGAAATACTCCAACAAAAATGACTTACGGTCACCTTGGTGTTTGGCGTATTGAACCATCGCCAGCAGCTTGCGCTGGTCGCGGTTGAGCTTCCGAGCAAGTCGTTCTTCATTAAACAGCTGCGGATCCAGTTCACCGGTAAGGGTAATATAGAAAGGGCCACTGCTCCATTCGATCACGCCCCAGCGCTTCATCATCGCCAGCGTCGTTTCCAGGCGGCGGTCGTGTTTTTGTTTGAAATGCAGTTTCTCACGCAGCCATTCCATCCCGAACGCGTTGACTTTTTCCGTCTCGTGCTCCAGAAAATAAAAGACGCGTTTGTAAAAACTGGCGTCGGGATTACTCCAGCGTAAAAACTCCATCTGCGTCGCCAGATCGCGCTCGTCATACATCAACAAGCACTCCGACGGCAATCCATCACGGCCGGCGCGACCAATCTCCTGGTAATACGACTCCAACGATCCGGGCAGGTCCGCATGCAGTACAAACCGGATGTCTTCCTTGTCGATGCCCATGCCAAACGCGTTGGTTGCCAATACCAAATGCCCTTCTTGCTGCATAAAGGACTCCTGTAACCGACGACGCTGTTGCGTATCCAGATCCCCGTGATAAACCAGATGCGGAACCTTACGTTCCCACAGATGGTCACTGAATTCCATTAACTTTCGAATCAAGGTGAAATAAACGATCGCGCTGCCGGCGACGCGCTGCCGCTGGTTCATGATCAATTCCAGTTTTTCGTCATCATCCCAAACTTCGGTGACCGCCAGAGTCAGGTTGGGTCGATCGATGCCCTCGTGAAAGATCGGCATCTCCTGTTCGCTCAGACTCAATTGCGCGACAATGTCTTTTTGAACATCGGGAGTTGCGGTGGCGGTTAATGCAAGAGTCGTTGGAGCGCCGATCACCTGTCGAATTTCTCCAACGCGCGTATAGTCGGGGCGAAAGTCATGCCCCCACTGACTGATGCAATGGGCTTCGTCGATCGCCAACAGCACCACCTCACGCCTAGCCAGCACCTCGCAGAAATCAGTTTTGCGAAACCGCTCGGGCGTCACGTACAGGATATCAAAATCACCAACACCAATCGCTGCGTAGCGGCTCAGTCGCTCGGCACGTTGCAGCGATGAATTGACAAACGTGGCCCAAACGCCTTTGGACAACAGCGCATCCACCTGATCCTTCATCAGCGCAATCAAAGGTGACACCACCAGCGTCAACGGTACGGGTTGCGGGTCAGCCGACTTTCGGATCCTGCTGGCCGATGCAGCAGAAATGATCGCCGGAATTTGGTAGCAAAGGCTCTTGCCCATCCCCGTTGGCATCAGCACCAATGAGTGCCGACCATTGATCGTGCGATCAATGATCTCTTCCTGCGGGCCTCGGAAAGAGTCATGCCCAAAACAGCGTTTCAGAACGTCAGATGGAGTGAAAGATAGTGGCAAATCAACATTCATCAAATGGAGCAAACCGGAAACGATCTCACATTCAGGCATGGCATCCTTCGCCCGATTGAAGTTACAGGCAATAATTTACTCTAAAGGATTTTCACCGATATAGAAAAAAACAGTTCCGTTTTCAGATTAGTATTGGTTGATGGCGAACCGCAAAAAAAGAAAACGCAAGGCCTCGAGAAGCAAGAACTCGCCTTTCGATCGGAACTGAACCGTCTGGAGCGCGGCATCACATTTGACGGAATCATCCCTCGCAAGCAGTACAAACAATTCAAAGTGTTTCTCACCAACGACAATCCGCGCATTCGTGTCATCGCTGAACGGTTTGAGAAAGAAAGCAGCATCAACCAATCGCTTGCTTCAATCGAATCAGGCAAATGGGATAAAGAAGCATATGCGCGTGAGGAGACTCAACGGTTACTGGTGCTCGAAAATGAACCGGCGCGATGGCAAGACCATATCGATCTACACAAGGAAATAGCAAGCACGTCAAACCCGGATCATTTCTGTGTTTCTCGGGGTTCTGCCTGTCAAAGTTAAACTTTTCGCAGTGTTCATTGCCGGCAGTGATTCAGGAAAAAGGGCCTGCACGTCGATGCCAATTGCGTGTGTTAGTGGCCGTTCGTCGGAAAGGCCTTTTGAAGCCCGCGCACCTGCCGTTTTCCCCGGAAAACGTGCGGAAAAAACGATTTTGAAAAGCTCTGAAAACGGACTTGCCCAATCAAAGTCGGTTGCCTAAGATATGCCCTCCGATGACGGATCAAGCATTCATCATGAATGGAAATCTGTATTCCCCTGTAGCTCAGTTGGTAGAGCGACGGACTGTTAATCCGTTTGTCGCAGGTTCAAGTCCTGCCGGGGGAGCTGAGTTAAAAACCACGTTTTGCAACGTTTTATCGAGCAAAACGTGGTTTTCTTTTGCGCTGACCGAAAAAGTTAAATTGCTGCTCGCACCCATTTGCAGCCCGATTCTGTGATCTGCTGCCCCGCTTTTTCTCTCTCCGTCAGACATCTTCGTGGCCCGCTCGAACACGTCCTCCGTTAATATGGTGTAGTGCTCATCACCCACTCTTTATCCGTGCCTCATCCAGCGGCTACCTTGAACAGAACCAAATCAGGATTAGTTGGTCGGAAATAACGGTGCGTTAGTCATGAATGAAGAACTTGCGTCCAGCACAACAGATGCGTTGTGTAAAGTTCGGCAGATTTTTGAGGATCCCTCAGCCGGAGCGTACAAAATCGTTACGGGTCAAATTTCAGTTTTGGACCAACCTGATGGGCTCTCCGATGAGTTGATCAAAAGTACGCTGCTTTGGATTCAGATGTTCAATGCGCGCGGTGAGACATTCGGAATGTCGCCAAAGGATCAGGCCTTAGTCAAAAAGATAGCGAATAGACGTGGAATAAGTGGCCATGATGCGGGTGCAGATGTGGCAGTAACTGAGGCCATCAGTGATCTCTATGGCGTCGTCCTTGGGCTTCAGTTTGAGCCAGTCTCCTTGGAGCAACTTCAAAAGATTTCAGACGCCGAGAAAAGAGTGGCAGAAATCGAAGGCAATCTGACCGAAGCTCAAAATGCAGCGGTCATCAACCTCAACATTAACCTCGCGGACGATCGCGCAAGAATTCTCTCGCTGCTTGGAAATGATAACGCTACAGAAGCTGCCTTTCTCAAATTATTGGACTTGGCCAAAGCCTCTGATCAAGGCGCAAGAACCAACCATCAGCGTCGCATGTTGGTAAAGTTTTGCGACTGGCTTTCACGGAATGATGCGGACGAGACCCTCCGACTGATTCTGCCCGTCATAATGGAAAACTCGAAAGCAGCTCCGCCTGATGTCGAGTCCCTTACATTGCACAAAATGCTGGCCGAATTTTTCAACCGTTACGGCGACCGGATAGAATCCGGAGTCCACTTAGCCCGTCTGAAATCGGCGCTTAAAGAGTTAGGTTTGGACAGACTCTCACTCGAACATCTTGATGACACGCTTGAAAAATGGAACGCTGCAATCTGTGCTCAGGCAGCCAGTGCAGTCGAACGCTATCGACTGTTCAATGAAGCTGTCGTTTCCCATGTTTCTATTGCGGCTCTCGCTTATCAGGGGCCAAACGGGAAGCAGGAGGACTATGACCGCATGTTGGCCATCTGCGGATTTCTTTCTGACGTGCGGACGTATGAACGAATAATCAAGCAAGACGATGCTAATTATTTGGAAAGCGTGGGCGAAATCATCGAAAACACACCAGTCCCGAGCGAGCTTGATCCGCACGTAGACGATTTTCGTGAGTTCCATGTCTTGATGGAAGCGGCGGAGGGCGATGATCCCCCTGAAACGGCCCAAAATGCCTTGCTCAATTATTGCCGCAAAGACGGCCTAAAACCCGATTTGAGGGCGCGTGCTCTGATGCGGCTCGCCTATATTTCCCTTAACTCAGAGGATTGGCCGGAAGCCCTCGATCGCTTTGGTTCAGCAGGTGCCATTGGACGTGACAACAGTATTGAGGATGTTCAGATCGAAGCCCTCAAGGGCATGGGCACTATCAAATTTGCACTTCAGGAGTTTGCTCAAAGCTCTGCGATGGCAGGTGCTGCAATTGCGCGTGTCGAAGCCATGCGGGAGAACCTCAGAGCGCCTTACTTGGCCTCCACCTTTATGGCTGACAAGTTCGAACTATACGTCTTGGCAATCAATGCTGCACGATGGCTGGGTGACCTCGACACCATGCAATCACGCATTGAACTCGTCAAGGCACGGGCATTGCAACAACCTCCGGGAGCGATTGACGCCGAGAAACGTGAAACCACACGCAAAGCACTTGTTTCGATGCGAGAAGAAGCGGTGCTGTTCCACGCGCAGGACCATCGCCGTGACCAGATGCTATTTCGACGTCGCGCAGCCTGGGAAGCGATGAAACTTTCACAAGGTGACTTACCTCCGAAATTTGATCTTGCTAGGCTTCAATCCCGGCTTGGCCATTCAACGACTGTACTCAGCTATTTCTTTTTCTCGCCGTCCATCCTCCTCGTTACAGCAATCACGGCAAATAAAGTGCAAGCAGAACGTGTGGCAATTGAGGATGAAGACGGTTTCTACCAGACCATCGCGCGCTTGCAGAACGCCCATCATGGCGCGACTGGAATCTCCGAGTGCCTGCGCCGGTTGGCGGCTGTTGTCTTTCCTGCAAAACTGGCTCCGTTTATCATGGCTTCAGAACAGCTTATTGTTTGTGCACATCAAAGCCTTCATGCTGTCCCGTTCGCCGCACTTCCGTGGCAGGGAGAACCGCTCATCCAAAATCGAACTGTTGGGATGGTTCCCAATCTCACTTGCCTGAACCGGGATGATGAGCCATCAAACGCGGAAGGTTTGTTTGCAATGGCAACACGCGAGACCGCTGTTCTACCGGACAGACCACTCAACCATGCCGAGGCAGAAATAAACACCGCGGTCGATATATGGACCAAGGCATCAAAGCCCTCGTTTTCACTATGCGGCTCCGAACTAACCTTAAAAGGCCTGCACCGGGAGGAAAGCCAAAATGCGCTTAGAACGGCTTCCGTTGTTCATATTGGCACGCACGGTAGCGACGTGAATGAACCTGATGCGATGCGTGCCCCCATGGAAGCTCACCTCTTTATGAACGAAGCTACTCTGGATGGTATGGAACTTTCAACGTTTGAACTAAATGCAGATGTCGTGATCTTGGCTGCATGCCATGCTGCCAAACGCGCAGTCTCAGCACGTGGTCTAAAAACATTGCCTTCAGACGCAGTATACGGGTTGCAGGCTGCCCTCCACACCGCCGGCGCAAAATCGATCATTGGCGCAATGTGGATTGTTGACGATAAAACAACAGCAACGATCACAAAACACATTCACAAAGCACTTGTTCAAGGTGCAACACCGGTTCAGGCGCTTCGCTTGGCGATCAATCAGTTTCGAAATGGAGCAAATCTAATTGAGAGCGACCCCTCGTTCTGGGCGCCTTACACAGCTATAGTTTTTGGACCAGTCGCTTTTGGACTGATATCGTCAGAAAGGAACTACTTGTGACCGTCATTCGATTTAATATTCCCCTTGAGGATGAGTTAGAAAAGAGCCAAGCAGAGGCGTTCGCCGCAACCCTTCGAGCTGAATTGCGCAAAGAAGACGCACTGGAGCAGGCGGAAACCGCGGCGCTTGGAGAAGGGCGTGCTGTAGCAAGTATTGTCGCCGCAGTCGCCGTCGCTCTTCCACTAATCATGGATGGCACCAAGACAATTGATGCCTTGCTTGGTGTATTGGAGAAGCTGAAAAAATATAAATCTCCATCAAAAAAGACGGCCGAGATTTTCGCGGGTATCGAGCCCGACAAGATCCTGATCGACGTTGACGGCGTTCTGGTTCCATTGACCAAACTGACCGAAGAACATCTCAAGCGTCTATAGCGAAATATTGGCGATACAAGGAAATCAACCATCAGCTCCTTGAGGATAGTCTTAAGTTGCATCTTGTGGGATTCCGTGATGGTCGACTTGTTAGCAAACTCATCGTACCATCAACGCTCACAAGGTGCATTTTTTGATCATCGTATTTTGATTTGAAAAGAGGCTTAAGCTTCCAGCTCCAAAACCCGCTCCAAAAACATTCGTCGATCAGAGTCCTGAGGGGCTCAACTAAACTTCGCGATAAAATGAAAAACACCCCACAAATTCTTCCGAAGAACCTCTTTATTTTACATGCCCATCAACGGACGGCGCTTGACCGCACAAAATCATCGCTGCCCGCGCGACAAATAGATGCGACAATTCGGGTCGACAGATCGCTTCAAAAGGCAACAATAAACGGGTAATTCCCCATCTGAGTAAATCAATATGGCGTCTAAATCGAAAAAACAAACTGCCCAATTGCGCGCTCAAAAAAGAAAAAGAAAACAGGAGAAGCGTCTGAAGCAAAAGGCCAAGACCGCCAAGCTAAAAACGGCTCGCGGATCCGTCGGGCAGCGTCATCAGGAGCAACTGAAACGCATGTTGCCCACCGCCTGGGCCGGTGAAAATCAAACGGATGTCGCTATCTTTGACGAAGCAGTGCTGGCAACACTCAACGCCCAACAGCAGAGCGCGGTAAATGTTGTCAAAGAATCTCTGCGGTTGATCGAATGTGGTCAACCAGACCAGGCCGACCAGGCGGCTGCCGCAATTCCACGCAAAAGTGAATTGAGTGACTGGCGTTTGCTGATCCGGGGAATCAAATTCTGGTTGGCCAGCGACCCAGTCGCCGCAGACAAAGCTTGGCATAAGCTGGATCAGGACCGCCGGCCAACAAGAATCGCCAGAGCCTTTCAGCTGGCTCACAGGACAGATTTGACTGAACTGGCGAACAACACTGCTGACAAAAGGTCCGCTCAAGATTCAACTGATGCCGAGGGCGCGTCTTCGCAAACGCCCAACGCGGCCCTACCTTTCGACGACGAACTGCTTCGAGCAGCAAAAATCATCAGACGCATGCGGATCGACCGGGCGGCGATCAGAATCGCAACCGCCGGTGTGAAGCAAAAACGGGAGTACGAAGACGAAATTCCGAATTCGACCATCTCGCCAGAAAAAGTAACATGGTTGCAAGAATTCGGTCGTGACTTCCGGGGGATCGAACCCAACCTAGTGCGCGCCCTTGAAATCGCCGCACTTGACCGGGCTTACCGACAGCCTTATTGCGATGGGAAGCGTCCCAAAAATTGTTAGAAGTTGAAAATTGGTCTCCCGAAGGCGACACTGTCGCCCTTCGAAACTTTCAATTTTGACGTCGGTTTTGGCCGACGGGGAGACCAACATGGACGACTGTAATATTTTCGAGACGCTT
>CALCJM010000034.1 GCA_937967505.1 uncultured Pirellulaceae bacterium
TCAAATATCGCTGGTTGCCAATTCAAGCATACCAGTCCTTCCAAAAACTCAGCGACTCACTGGACTATATCTTGACTAATTTCGGAAGCCAGTTCTCGATTAATTTCAATTAAGCTCGATCGATTCTGAACGACTGCTTAGCCACGTTGTAGTTGCTGTCGGCGGGAGGTGGAGCCGTGGTGGTTTCTCGAGGGTGAGTCGGCGGCTTTGCACCAGGTTCGTCCACGCTCTGGTGAGCGTAGCCACGTTGTAGTTGCCGTCGGCGAGAGGTGAAGCCGTGGTGGTTTCTCGAGGGTGAGTTGGCGGCTTTGCACCAGATTCGTCCACGCTCTGGCGAGCGTAGCCACGTTGTGTGCTCTGGCAAGCGATGCATTGGTGGGGTGTTTACTCGTGCCGCAGTGCTTCAATCGGGTCCATGCGGGCGGCGCGGATCGCAGGATAGATTCCAAACACCACGCCTACTATCACCGAGATAAAAAACGCGATCGGAATTGACTCGGGGACGATCTGCGGACTCATCGTCCTAGCCACCTCCGGAAGATTCGCGTAGAAGTTTGGGGCAAACCTTTCGACGCCCCGCTGCGTCAACAAGATCGTCCAAGGGCACATCAGCCCGCCCAGCACGCCTGTCAGCCCGCCAACGACTGACAGCGAGATGGTTTCCACCAAAAATTGCCAGGTGATGTCCGAGCGTTTCCCACCCAGAGCGCGTCGAATCCCGATCTCGCGTGTGCGTTCGGTCACTGTCGCCAACATGATGTTCATAATTCCGATGCCGCCAACAATCAACGAAATCGTGGCGATCAGTCCCATAAACATCATAAACATCAGCCGCGTCGTTTTGGCCTGCTCCAACAGTTCGTATGGAACGACGACCGCAATATCCTGCCGGGGTCTGCCGCCGACAGTCTTCATCAGTGTGGCGTTGATCAGTTGAGCCGTACGTGGCACGTCGTTCACGTCGGCGACACGTAACGTGATCTGCGATAGCTGGAAACTGCTGATTGAAAATGATCCGCCGGTACGTTTGACTTCCCGATCGCCCATCCGTTGATACATGGTTGAAAGCGGGATATAGACATCCAGTGAAAAATCCTGCGCCGCCAGAGAACCGCCGATGGCAGCGGTGGCGTTGCGTTTCTTCAGGACACCCACGATGTTGAAGTATTCTTGTTTCTCCGGCAGGTACATCTGTTTTCCGATTGGATCTTCAGAGGGAAACAGGCGGTTGGCCAGGACAGCGGATATCACACACACGGATAGTTTGGCGTCAATTTCGCGGTGCGTCAGAAAGTGACCCCGGTCCACCTCCAGTTGGGTAATTTCCGCGTATTCCGGTGTGCAGCCCACCAGACGTCCATCGACGGGTTTCGCATTCTTATTGCCGTTGTAGACAAAGTTCTGCGGCAATTCGCGGATCGGGACGACGCCTTTGAGTGTCGGAATCGTGGACCGAATCATTTCGGCTTCGGCACGAGTGACGCCAAAGTCAACGATTTCGCTGAAACTGCCACTGCTGGTGTCCGGCGGTTTGATGGACCGGACGATGATGTTTTCGGCACCCAGGTCCTCGATTTGTTTTTGCGCCTCCTGGCTGATCCCTTCGCCGATGGCCAGCAACCAGATTACACTGGCCACACCAATAAAGATTCCCAGCACCGTCAACGCCGAACGCATCGGATGTAGTAACAGACTTTTCAGCCCCAGTTTCCAAGTTCGGAACAGTCGCATGATGATTAAGTCCTGACCTCGGCATTTTGCGAAATTTTTCGAACCTGTTCGGCCGAGAAAACCCTGCGGTCGGTCACACTTTCATCGGATTGGACCTGGCCATCTTTCAGCCAGATCACACGTTTGGCATGTTGGCTGACATCGTCCTCGTGGGTTACCATAATGATCGTGCGGCCTTCATCGTTCAATCGTTGAAACAGCGCCAGAATCTCTTCGGTGGTGACTGAATCGAGGTTTCCGGTCGCTTCGTCGGCCAGGATGAAATAGGGATCGTTGACCAGAGACCGCGCGATTGCCACACGTTGTTGCTGGCCGCCAGACAGTTGCGGTGGACGATGCCCCAGACGCTCACCGAGCCCCACCATCGTGGCCAGCTGAACGCTGCGTTTCCGCGATTGAGCGTTTAACTGCCCCATATAGTACAGGGGGACTTCGATGTTTTCGACCACGCTTAATTGGGCGATCAAATTGTAGGACTGGAAAACAAACCCAATTCTCGATGCCCGCACTTCGGACAGTTCGTCATCGGACATGTGCGCCACGTCGCTGCTGCCCAGAACGTAGTTGCCGGAGGTCGGCCTATCCAGACACCCCAGCAGGTTCAACAGAGTGCTCTTTCCGGAGCCTGATGGGCCCATGATCGCCACGTAGTCGCCCTCGGGTACCTCGAATGAAATCCCGCGCAGTGCCTTGACGGTTTCGCTCTTGAGCACGTAATGCTTGGTCAGGTCGGTGATTTGGGCGGCCAGTTTGACCGCGCCGTTGGGGGAAACTGGCTGATCGGGCTGAACAGTGGCGGGAGAATTGACGTTGGCTGATTGGTTGGTGTGGTTCAAGGCGTGCCTCCAGCGGATGCGTTCGGAGTCGCTGCGGTTGGACCGGGGGCGGCATTGTGCTGGCCTCCTCCACCACCGCCACTCCAGCGACCGGCCATGTTGGTCGCCATTTTAGTCAGTTCTGCCTTGGTCACTTTGCCGTCTTTGTCCACATCGGCGCGTCCGACAAATCCTTTGGAGCGTTCTTCCAAAGCGGCCATTTCGGTTTCGTCGATGACATCGTCCTTGTTGGTATCGTATTTTGACATGATGCCGGCAGCCATCCCGCCGCTACCGCTACTGCTTGGTCCACCGCCCCGGCCTTGTCCGCTACCGCCGGGAGGACTGTCACCGGCCCTGACACCACCCGATCCGCCGGGGCGACCTCTGCCGGTTGTGGCACCGGCAACCGGGGTGACTGGGGTGACTGCCGCCGCGCCGCCGGGTGACTCGATGGCTAACTGTTCGCCTTCGCCAAGTTCGATCCGTGGATCAGCCTGCACATCAGGAAGTTCCATTCGCTCTTTGTGGAAGCCCGGGTTCATCACCAATTGGTCTCCCTGTTTCAAACCCGACCGGATCAGCACCATTTTGGAGTTGTTCCCATCGATTTCAACCTCGCGTGTTTCAAACTGATCCCCATTTTTTACCAAGCAGAAACTTTGTGACTGAACGCTGTAAACCGTTTGGAGTGGTGCCTGCAACACGTCTTTTTCGAAACGGCTTTGAATGGAAACGGAGGCATTCATGCCGGGTTTGAGCGATTCAGGCGGGGCAATAATCCTGATGTAGACGGCGTATTTGCGAACGTTTGAGCCAAACCAGCCCTTGGATTCTGCGTACTGGTTGACCTTGGTGACAACGCCCTTTAGTTTTGAACCGTCGAGGGCATCGACCTGGATCGACACCGGCATGCCGGGCTGGATCTGGGTAATGTTTTGTTCGTTGATCAGGGCCTTGACCTGCATCTTGTTCTGGTTGGGCAACCGGATCAGCACTTGGTTTTCACGAACGGTGGCTCCTTCCTCCAGTACCCATTCTTGCCCGCGCCCGCTTCTTTCTTTAGCAAACACCACCTGGCCGTTGATGCCTTCGGGAACCGAAATGGTGCAACGTTTGATCTCCTTGCTGATATCCTTGATCTTCTTGTTTTCGACTCGCAGCGATTCTTTCTGGCTGTTCAGGTCAACTTTGGCGGCACGGATGTCCGCTTCCAGGCGGGTCAATTCTTTTTCGCGGGTGACCTCCATCAACACTTTCTTTTTTGATTCCGCCAGCTTGAGCAGGTTTTGTGCTTTCTTGATGGCGATTTCAGCTTTCTTGACCGCGAACTGGTCGGCTTTCAGTTGCCGGTTGGTAATGAAACCCTTGCTGTGCAGTTTTTCGCTGTGCTCGCGGACGGCGATCGATTGTTCAAGTTCCTGTCGGGCAGTTTCGATTTGGGACTGGGCGTCGAAGATTTCATTTTCATACGTTTGTAATGCTTCTACAAACACGCCTTTGATGTACTCTTCCTTGGTCGCTTCGGCCGTCGCGAGCACCGTCTCCGACTGAATCAGGCGTGTCTGTGCGGCGGCAACGGCAAGGTTCTGTGTTTCAAGTTCCTTTTCAAAACTGGTCGCGTCCAGTTGAACCAGGAAATCACCTTCCTTGACGCGCGACCCTTCAAGCGTGGTTTTGAGGACGGTGATCTGGCCGTTACGCGCCTTCACCTCGCAGCGCACTTCCACGTTCTCGCTACTTTCGACTTCACCTTGATCGAGCACTTTGGATACAAATTCACCTCGTGTGACACGGGTCAGGATTGGATCAAAGGTGGCGACGTTCGTACCGCTGGTTAGATATCCCCAGGTGACCAACCCGATCACCATCAGGACTGCCGCAATCACTAAGATCGTGATCGGGCGGGAGGCACCGCTGCGGCGTACATCCGTTGGTTTTCGAAATTTGGAAGACATGGCTTTCTTTCAGGCGTCGATTCAGGATTGCAATGCGTTTTTGGCGTTTGCGATTCACGCCCGGATGAGGTGGAAGTCGATCGTTACGATGGTGAATCCCTGTCGATTAACCGGACAAATCAGGGTCAATCAACGTCACGTATTTTTATCGGGTTCGAGCGTTTTTCAGTTTAACGTGCGGCGTACGGTTCAGTTCCGGCGATTTGCCCGTTTTGCACGTATATTGGTGACCTTGCTGGCACATAGGCCGGTTTTTTGCAGTAGCGTGATTTCCCGGCGGCTCCAAGCTTCAAAGGGGGGCGTTCCTTTTGTCCAACCACAGCTCTGCTCAACATCGGCAGCTGGCTAGAAAAGTCGTTTGACCGCAGTAATTGCCACTCTCATCGGGGCCGGGTAGCCTTCAATCGTTAGAGTCGGATCCGTCGGGTCAAGAAAATCAGACAGCGATTCGAAGGTCATGAACTCCGTACGGTGTTGTTCGGCCGGTTTGGAAGGAGAAACGTCCACGATCCTTATTTCCTCAAATCCGGTACGTTTTAGCCAGCGTTTGAGCATGCCGATGGTGGGCACAAACCAGACGCCACGCATTTTCAGATAACGATTTTCGGGCACGATCAAGTTACAATCGCCTGAATCGATCGCCATCGTCTCCAGCACCAGTTGCCCGCGTTTGCGCAAGCTGGAATGCAGTAGCATCAGGTGATCGATCGGGCTCCGGCGGTGGATCAGCGCGCCCAGCGACATGGCGATGTCGAACGCAGCCAGCCCTGACGGGATTTCGTGGTCGGCAATGGGCAGAATGTGGTGGCGGCTTTTGTCGGCCGAGTATCGCCGGAACATTTCGTGCTGGACATTGTACAGCAAGAACGGGTCGCAGCCGACAACGGATTGGGCACCTGCGTCAATCACTTTCCAACCAAAGTAACCGTTGTTGCATCCCACATCGAGGACACGCGCGCCGTCAAACCAGCCGGCGTCTTTAATTCGGTTCCATTTTCGGAATGAATTCCATTCCGCTTGCAGATCGACTTCGAAGAAGTGCCAGGGGCCGATACGCCAGGGGGAAAGCTCCAGCACGGTCTCTCTGATTTCGTCGGCTTGTGAATCGACGACTGCGTGGTTGTGGTTGGCGATCACGATGGTGTCTCCGGACGCGTCCAGCGAACCGGATTCTGGCGGTGGCAGTCGGTCGAGTACGGTCATCCATTTGTGCCATAGTTCGGCATGGTTTGATCCGGCCGTTCTGGATTGGCAGGTCGCAGCAAGCGATTCACCCCAGCGCGCAAGTTGCGGGCATTTGCTGGCGGCGAAATCTTTGATCAGTTCGACAGGAATTGCCATGGAGGGGATGAACCGGAAGTTTGGGGAGAATCTTGATAAGGCGACTGGCAGTTAGGAATTTACCATCCGTTGGCGACGCTGGCAGCATCGCCAACGGTTAGCTTTCAATTGCCAATCGTCTAAGTTCTACTAAGGATAACCACAGAGGGCCCCGAGTTACACAGAGGGGTGCTGCGAAGCGGTAGTTTTAAGAATGAGTTTTTGCGAAAGAGAGCAATGGAAATCAACCAAATCACGGGGCAGATCATCGACGCGGCGATGAAGGTTCATACTGCACTTGGCCCGGGGCTTTTGGAAAGTGCTTACGAGGCTTGTCTTGCTTACGAATTAAAGAAGCGTGGGTTCGCGATCGAACGGCAAAAAGGCATACCAATTGAATATGACGGGATCCTGATCGATGTTGGCTATCGATTGGATTTATTGGTTAATGATAAAGTCGTTGTGGAACTAAAGGCGGTCGCAGAAATCGCTCCTATCCATCAAGCCCAAATTTTGTCCTATCTGAAGCTGGGCGGGAAACCGGTTGGTCTGTTGATCAACTTCAACGTTCTGCGGCTTAAAGATGGGATCAAACGGTTTGTCAATTAGCTTCGGATGGGCTCTGAACGCACACGCCCAATCCTTTGCCATCTGATCCTCCTCCTCTGTGTACCTCTGTGTACCTCCGTGTCCTCTGTGGTTAAATCCTGCGCGGCAGGTTCGGCCGGGTAGGGGGTTAACCACAGAGGGCGCAGAGTTACACAGAGTGAGATTCGAAATGGGTTCGATGAAGTATCCATTGGATTCTTGGTCGACGATTTGATCGTCCAAACCACTAAATGGTCTTTGAATGGTTCTGATCGCATGCTTCAGATCTTTTGCCATCTGATCCTCCTTCTCTGTGCACCTCCGTGTCCTCTGTGGTTAAATCCTGTGCGGCAGGTTCGGCCGGGTAGGGGGTTAACCACAGAGGGCGCAGAGTTACACAGAGTGAGATTCGGGATGGTTCCCATGAAGCATCTATCGAACTCTTGGTCGGCGATTTGATCGTCCAAACTACCAAATGGTTTTTGATTGGTTCCGAATGCATGCTTCCAATCTTTTGACTCCTGATCGTCCTCCTCTGTGAACCTCCATGTTCTCTGTGGTTAAATCCCCCTCGTCTCAGTTGGGGTGTTTGGGCTTTATTCATGCCGGAAACCCCGAAGAATTCACTAAATCTCACGATCTTTCCAAGCCGCGGTTGGGGGAACGAGCCGATTCTTTTATAAAGTGGGGCCGGCAGAAGCACGTTTTTTGCCCCGAACCTGCCCCGCGTAATCTGATACCAAAGCAAGACTCCTTGAGTGGAAGCGTTCCATTCGGGCCGTCCCAATTTCGCCGCACAAGTACCTAAGCCAAAAACTCGATGACAACCGAACCTCAAACAGCCACCGCACCCAATCCTGAAGACATTCCCAGCCGTTTCGATTTCGAAAGCGCCGAAAAGGAAATCTACGCCAACTGGCAATCCGGCGGCTGGTTCCACGCCGAACCCGATTCGTCCCAAAAGCCGTACACGATTGTCATCCCGCCGCCCAACGTCACTGGCGCTCTGCATCTGGGCCACGCGTTGAATAATACATTACAGGATGTCATGATCCGGCTGAAGCGGATGCAGGGCTTCAACGCGCTGTGGATGCCGGGCACCGACCATGCCGGCATCGCCACCCAGGCTCGTGTAGAAAAACGCATTAAGGACCAGGAAGGTAAATCGCGTCACGATTTGGGCAGGGAAGAACTGGTCAAACGGATCTTTCAGTGGAAAGAGCAATACGAAGCACGCATCATCGGTCAGCTGAAACAGATGGGTTGTAGCTGCGACTGGGACCGTACACGGTTTACTCTGGACGAGGTCTGCGCCCGCGCCGTGCGGCACACGTTTTTTGACCTGTTCCGGAAATCATTTATCTATCGCGGCAAGCGACTGGTGAACTGGGACACGTATCTGGGGACGACGGTCAGCGATGACGAAGTGGAAAACAAAACCGTCAAAGGAAACTTCTGGCACTTTATGTATCCGGTGATCGATCCCCAACCAGGTGAGCCACCTCATGTGATCGTGGCGACGACACGGCCGGAAACGATGCTGGGCGATACAGCGGTTGCCGTTCATCCCGATCCTGCGGCGGCTCTTTCCAAAGTCGAGTCGGAACTGAATGTGAAATTGAAGAAGGCCGCGGCCAGCGAAATCGAAGGTATCGAGCAACAGATTGAGGCCTTGAAAACGCGCCGTACAGAGATGTTGCCCGCGCTTGAGCAACTGCGCGAGATGGCCAACGATGGTCGGATGCTGATGCTGCCGTTGATGGATCGACCGATTCCGATCGTCACGGATATTTGGGCCAAGCCGGAACTTGGGTCCGGCTGTGTGAAGATCACGCCGGCGCACGACCCCAACGATTACGAAGTGGGCAAACGCTGCAGTCTCCCGATGATCAATATCATGAACGCTGATGGTACGCTTAATGCGGAATCCGGAGAATATCAGTCGCTGACGATGAAACAGGCGCGCAAAGCCGTCGTTGGTGACCTGGAAGCGTTGGGGCTGGTGAAAGAAATCGAGGACCGCGAAATAGAGATGCCTGTCTCCGATCGTAGCGGTACGCCGATCGAGCCGTATCTGACCGACCAGTGGTTCGTCAAAATGGATACTCTGGCACAGTCCGCGATGGATGCCGTCGAATCCGGACGCGTCAAGATTACCCCTGCGCGTTATTCCAAAGGCTACCTTTCGTGGCTGGGAGAGAAACGTGACTGGCCAATCTCGCGCCAATTGTGGTGGGGCCACCAGATCCCGGTGTGGTCGATCCCGTGTCCAACGCAAGCCGATTGCGATGCGACGCGCGAAAAGGTCTCTGGGCTGTCCGCGTTTTCTGCCGACATTGCGTCGGTTGAAATTGAAACTTCCTCCGAGCCGGATCCGGAGAAGCGTAAACAATTGGGGCTGCCTGATTTTACGCTGCACGTTTGCGTTCAGGATGAATCGACCGAACTTGAACAGCAACTGGAGTCTATCGGGCTGGTACGCGAAGAAGATGTGCTCGACACGTGGTTCAGTTCCGCGCTGTGGCCGCACTCGACGCTGGGCTGGCCGGAGAAGACTTCCGAACTGGATTACTTTTATCCAACTAGTGCCCTGATTACCAGCCGCGACATCATTACATTATGGGTGGCCCGCATGGTGATTATGGGGCTGAATAATCTGGGCGATATTCCCTTTGATTCGGTGTTCATCCACCCAAAAATTCTCGACGGTAACGGCGAGACGATGTCAAAATCAAAAGGCAACGGGATCGATCCGCTGGACGTGATTGATAAATTTGGTGCCGACGCGCTGCGGTTCGGTATGGCGGACCTGACGACCGAAACGCAAGATGTGCGGTTGCCGGTATCCTACGAGTGCCCCAACGAGAAGTGCCAACACCAGATTCCCCACACGACGAAGAACCGGGTGCTGCCAAGTTTGGCATGTCCAAAGTGCAAGGAAACCTTTTCGACGCAGTGGGCCGAATCGGAAGCGGATTTGGCGTTCCCACGTGGCCCCGTGACTTGTGAGCGTTTTGAGGTCGCGCGTAACTTTACGAACAAACTGTGGAATGCGTCGCGGTTTGCGATGTTGAATCTGGAAGGCTATTCACCGGCTCCGATTGACGAAGCGCACCTGACGGTTGAGGACCGCTGGATTCTCAGTCGGTTGGTGACGGTGGCCAGCACGGTCACCGAAGCGTTGGAGAACTACCGTTTCGCCAGTGCGACCCGCACGTTGTACGATTTCGCGTGGGACAATTTTTGCAGTTTCTTTGTGGAGATTTTGAAGGACCGTTTCGCCGATCCGGAGCTGCGACCACATGCTCAGCGCATGCTGGTGTTTGCGATGGATCAATTGTTGCGATTGTTGCACCCGGTGATGCCGTTTATTACCGAGGCCATTTGGCAGCAGTTGAACCGGTTTGCGCCTCAGCGCGGTTTGGAATCCGTTGCGGACGCCACCGAGTGTTTGATTGGGGCGTCGTGGCCAGCGTTGGACGCTAGGTGGTCCAATGCAGATATTGAAACCCAGTTTGCCCGTTTCCAGAGCGGGTTGGGATCACTGCGTGAGATTCGCGCCCGTCAGAATCTGTCGCCGAAGAAAGAGGTCAAATTCTCGATTCGCTGTGATCAGGCGTATGCAGATTCGCTGTCGCCGATGGCCAGTTATTTCAAGAGCATGGCAGCGGCCGAACTGACGTCGATGGGCCCGGATGTGGTTCCACCGGAGACCAATGCGACGGTCGCCAGCGATGGGATCGAGATGTTTGTTGACCTAGAGGGGCTGATAGACAAAGCGGCTGAAATCAAGCGGTTGGAGAAAGAGCAAAAGAAGCTGGAAGGTAATATCATGGGCAAGGAGAAGAAGTTGTCCAACGAGAAGTTTGTTTCCAGCGCCCCGGCCGAGATCGTGGAACGCGAGCGCGTTTCGTTGGGCAAGCTAAAAGACCAACTGGCCAGCGTGATCACAGCGCTGAAGAAATATCAGTAGGGTTCCTCCATCCGAGAGGGGCACGCGCCTCAAAGAGAGGCGGCGACGACAAAAGACTCTGCAAAAGATGTCGCCGTCAACAACTTAAACATCCACGCGCGACGCCAAGACAACGCCTGCAAACTGGCAGTCCGGATCATAGCTTTTCGAGGGCACGAATCTTCCGTCAATTTCGGCAGGGAAGCCGTAGTCCAATTCAAGCGCTTTGGTCGTCTCAAGTTTCTTGACGGACTCTCTGGTTGGCCCCAAGAGCCCGTATTTGATTCCGGCCGCAGTGGTGATTTTTCTTAGTTGATAGTAGTGAAACAGATAAAGTATCGGTGGGGCGATTGGGAAGACAAAGGATACGCAGGCTACTACAAGTCCAAAGGCGAATCCGTTCAATTGACAGGCCATCCTGAAATAGCTGATCAGGAACAATCCAAAAGGTAAAAGCAGTACTGGCGAGATCAGAAAGAACACCGCGAAGGCATTGGCGGGGACGCCAGGGATGCTTGCGGTGAGCATGAGCGCGATGGTTAATCCAATCACGGCCAAGGTCATGTTTGCCGACTTGACTGCCTGAGCCTGTTTCAGAATTTTGAAAGTCTCATAGTCGAAGTTGATCACCGATGGCACTGGCGTCGGCGTCGAGATCTGCGTTGTTGCTGCCGGCGGCGTGGCATAGGGATTCGCTGACGCTTGAAGTGTCGCGGGGTGCTGGGTGTGGCTCATTTTTTTCTCGCGCTGGCGACGTAGTCCACTGCAATCTTGTGATATGCGTGCTGCTTCCCGGGGGAAATGCGTCGCGGCGGTGAGGAATTTGGAATCGCGCCTCTCATTGAACGGATCGTCACGATTAATTGGCCTGATTAGTAGCCGCCGGTAACCTTTTGTCACGATTTAATATTTCAATCCCCGGCTGGATCTGCCATGAGCACAACATCTGGAACAAGTTCAGAGTTTTCGAACAACTTCCGAAATGAGCTTCAAAGTGAATTGGAACGCGACTTGGAAGCGGCGGGTGCTACCGGTCTGGTGACGGCAGAACAACTTTTGACGATGTCTAACCCGTCCGCCAATGCCGGGCGGTTTGAATTAATCGAAGGGGTGGTGAAGGCTATGGCTTCCGCTGGAAGCGAACATGGAAAGATTGCCAGTCGAATACTCACACGTCTGGTAGTCTTTGTCGAGGAGAATGATCTGGGGGAAACCTACGCTGCCGAGACGGGCTTTCTGATCGCGCGTGATCCGGATACGGTGCGAGCACCGGATGCGGCATTCCTCAGCCATCAAAGCCTTGCCAAAGTTGAATCAGATGGTGGGTTTCTACCACTGGCTCCTGATCTGTTGGTGGAGGTCGTATCACCCGGCGATTTCTTCTCCAGCGTCGAAGCCAAAACGCGACAGTGGCTTGAAGCAGGAACCCGGGTCGTCATTGTGGCGGATCCGGCCAACCAAACGCTCCGTGTTTACTTTCCGAAACAAGACAGTCAGACCTTTGGCGTGGGCGATCGCTTTTCGGCGGGAGATGTTTGCGGTGGCTGGCAGGTTGATGTCAATGATATTTTCAGGATTGGGACTTAGTCGTCCGTTTTATCAGTGGGCCGCTCTCTCCGAAAGAAACACTCGTATTGAACGCGCTGCTTGGAGAGAAGCGGCTACCCATACTGAATGAAAAAGCGATAGCCCTCTCATGTTGGGATTAAATTTCGATATGATTGAAGGTGAGCCTGTTTAGGTCCTTCAGGTTTGCATCGTTTGGGGCTTGAATGGTTGTGATGCGGCAGGGAGGTGTATTTCACAGATGACAGAAAGACCTAGGAGAAAATATGTTGGTGCGACCTGCTCGACTGGAAGACGTTTCTGACCTCACGGAATTGTCGCAAAAAGCGGGGCGCGGCTTGACGACGATGCCCAAAACACGCGGCGAAATGACCGCGCGCGTGGAGGACTCGATGGCGGCGTTCGCGTCCAGGGACGCCGGACCCGACAAAGAAGTCACCGAGAAATACCTGCTGGTGCTCGAAGAGGAGGAACGCGTGCTGGGGACTGCAGGCATCTTTACCAATCTTGGGTCCGAACGCCCGTTTTACTCCTACCGTCTTTCGCACATTACCAATCAGTCGCCCGAGCTGAATATTCGCTCCGACGTGGAAATTTTGTCTTTGGTTAATGACTACCATGGCTACTGCGAACTGGGAACGTTGTTTCTGGATCCCGCCTGGCGCGGAGGCGGGCGCGGACGACTGTTGTCGTTTTCCCGATTCATGTTGATGGCGGCTGATCCCGATCGATTCAACCAAAACGTGTTGGCCGAGATCCGGGGATGGTCGGATTCCGATGAGCGATTTCCTTTTTGGGAGGCGATCGGCCAGAAATTTTTCAAAATGGGATTCGTCGAAGCTGACAGTCGATCGACACACGATACACGTTTCATCGCCGATCTGATGCCCAAGCATCCGATTTACGTGTCCCTGATCAGTGCAGAGGCACAACGCATCATTGGCCAGCCCCATACACTTTCCCGGCCCGCCATGGAATTATTGGAGAGCCAGGGGTTTCGGTATCGCAATTGTATGGACATTCTGGATGCCGGTCCCAGCATTGAGACGGTGGTCAAGGATGTGGAGGTCATTCGCAATTCGCAGAAGGCGACGGTGGTGATTGATGATTCGGTTGGTGGCGAAGAGGGAAAAAAATGGTTGGTTGCCAATCCTGCGTTGGAGAAGTTCTCCTGTCTGGAAGTACGGTTGGTCGCCAGTGCCGAGAGTGCTGACCGTCAAAAATTCCCGATGACTTCGACCCAAGCGAAGCTTTTGCAAGTCGATTCCGGTCAGGAAGTGCTGGTGTCGCCTTTGGCAAGCAAAGAACAGGACGAGAGAGGACGCGGTGAATCGTAGTTTGGCCATCGACGATCGGTCACAAAAAAACGTAGCTACCGTCGCCAGACGGTGAAAGTCTGCGGGGTATGGGTGGCCTTGCCGGTTGTCCTTGGCATTGTGGCGGGGCAGGGGCAACGAGGGCTGGTGAGGGTGAAAATAAACGTGCAATCAAACAGCAGGATCATGATGCAAGGTAAGCAATATATCAACGGTCAGTGGGTGGCTGGCGGTGGCGAACCGTTTATTTCACGCGCTCCGGCGACGATGGAAGAACTCTGGAGCGGCAACGAGGCATCTGAAAGTGACACCCTGAATGCGATTCGGTCGGCGGCCGATGCCGTCGCTCTGTGGCGGCGACGGACGTTGGCCGACCGCATGGAAATAATCCAGCGCTACACCGAAATTATCGAAGAACGCAGGTCGCAGTTCACCACTGCAATCGCCAACGAGACCGGTAAACCGCGGTGGGACGCCGGTGGTGAAGTGGGGGCGTTGATCGGAAAAACGGCCAATTCGCTGGCTGCCTTTCAACAGCGCACCGGGGAAGAGCAACGCGCGCTATCCGCCGCAACGCTGCAAATTACTCATCGTCCTCACGGTGTGATGGCCGTCATTGGGCCATTCAATTTTCCTGCGCATCTACCCAACGGTCATATTGTTCCCGCGCTGATCGCCGGCAATACGGTCGTCTTTAAACCCAGCCCGCATACGCCGATGGTGGCCGAGATGATGGTTCAAGCTTGGGCGGACGCAGGGTTGCCGGCCGGTGTGTTGAACCTAGTTCACGGCAGCCGCGCGGTGGCGGAAATCGTTATCGATCATGACCTTGTTGCCGGCATTTGTTTTACCGGTGGTATTGAAGCGGGGCAGGCTATCCACCGCCGTCTGGCCGGGCGGCCGGAGAAAATTTTGGCACTCGAATTGGGCGGTAACAATCCGCTGGTGGTGTGGGAGGTCAGTGATACGGTGGCTGCGGCCAAAATGATTCTACGTTCTGTCTATCTGTCGTCTGGTCAACGCTGCACCTGTGCCAAACGTTTGGTTCTACCTTTGGGAGGCGACGGGGATGTGATTCTCAATGCGGTTGACAGACTGTTGGAACGCGTGATCGTGGCTGCTCCGGACGCACTTCCCGAACCTTTTATGGGGCCACTGATTTCTGCTGACGCGGCGACCAGCGTGATCGATGCTCAGGAGGAATTAATACGGGCCGGTGGGGAAAGTATCCGGCGTTGTCGGCGTCTGGCTGAATCCGGGGCATTTGTTTCACCCGGGATCGTGGACGTGACGGCTATCCCGGATCGGCAGGACGAGGAAGTCTTTGGCCCGTTGCTGCAGGTGATACGCGTGGAGGATTTCTCTGCCGCGATTGAAGAAGCCAACCAAACCCGTTTCGGTCTGGCGGCGGGATTATTAAGCGACAGTCAGCAACTGTGGGAGCAGTTTTCTTCTGAAATTCGTGCTGGTGTGGTCAACTGGAACCGGCAGACGACCGGTGCCTCGGGGGCGGCACCGTTTGGCGGCATTGGGCTGTCAGGGAATCATCGACCGGCCGGTTACTACGCCGCCGACTATTGTGCGTGGCCGATGGCAAGCCTATTGCATCCTGGCGTGCTGAGAGATGCGCAACCGATCGTTGGGCTTGAGTCGCAGGAAGAGGAATGATGGCGGACGAAATTAATTTCGACGGACTGGTTGGACCGACCCACAATTACGGTGGGCTATCGACGGGAAACCTTGCCTCGATGCAAAATGTTGGCGGCGTTTCCAACCCGCGTGCGGCGGCGCTACAGGGGATCGCCAAAATGCGAATGATGGTCAGGCTCGGGTTGCGGCAGGGCGTGCTGCCACCTCATGATCGTGTCCACATCCCGACGTTGCGACGGTTTGGTTTTACTGGAACGGATCGGGCGATTCTACAGCAGGCGTGGCGGCAGACGCCAAGATTGGTGACCAATCTTGCATCTGCGTCGGCGATGTGGACGGCCAACGCGGCTACGGTTTCCCCGGGGGCGGATACGGCGGACCGTCGTGTGCACTTTACGCCCGCCAGTCTGGCGGCAAAATTTCACCGCGCAATTGAACCCCAATTTACGGGGCGGGTTTTGAAGTGCATGTTCCGTGAGCCAAACCACTTTGTTCATCATGATCCCGTGCCCGTTGGCGGCAGGATGGGTGACGAAGGGGCCGCCAATCATGGGCGGTTGGCCGCCAGACATGGGCAACCGGGCGTGCAGATATTCGTCTACGGTCAGTCAGCTTTTACGCAAGGGCAGGGCGGTCAGTTCGATGCGCGGCAGTCTTTGGAGGCGTCGCAGGCGATCGCCAGGCAGCATCAACTGGATCCGCAGCGCGTTGTGTTTGTTCAGCAAAGCCGCCAGGCGGTCGATGCGGGTGCGTTTCACAACGATGTCGTTGCGGTGACCAACGGCGGTGTGCTGCTGTTTCATGAGCAGGCTTTTGAAGATCCGGAAGGTGCGATTGATCAAATTACAGCAGCCTGCGAGCGAATTGGCGTGGGGCCACAGTTTTTGAAAGTATCCCAAAATGTTGTCTCGTTGGCGGATGCGGTGAAGTCTTACCTGTTCAACTCGCAACTGCTTTCGATGGATGACGGTTCAATGACACTGGTGTTGCCGGTGGATGCATCGGAGAATGCGACGGTGAAAGGCTGGGTGGATGAGTGTTTGGCTGCAGACAATCCCGTACGTGATGCACATTATCTGGATTTGAAGCAGAGTATGCGTAACGGTGGCGGTCCGGCGTGCTTGCGGCTGCGGGTGGTGCTTGATGGTGATCAGCAAGGGAGTATGGGAGGGAATTGCTTGGTGGATGAGGCGCTGTGCGACAGGCTGTCGGCGTGGGTAGAGCGGCACTATCGCGAGCAACTTTCTCCGGAAGAGCTTGGCGATCCAAAGTTGCTGGAGGAGAGTCGTGCCGCGTTGGATGAACTAACGCAGATCTTGAATTTGGGGGCTCTCTATGAATTCCAGAGAACAACGTAGCTACCGTCGCCAGACGGTGGAGCGTTGGGTTGAGGGAGTACTGCTACGTTTGGAATCGTTGGACGCGATGGTTGTACGAATCGATCACGTGCATCGCGCCGGTGGAATCGAACGCGAATCCCCAAGGCTGATGGAATTGCCCCGGGCTGCGACCGGGGCCGCCAAGCATGGCCATACTTTTGCCATCGACCGTGAACTTTTGGATGCGGTGGTTGCCCAATTCACAGACGTGAATGAATCCCGCCTGGTCCATATCGATCGTGTACGGATAACGAAGCTGACCGGCAGCGGTTCCGTCAGAACCGAACTGCCGGATGAATGTTGGCTGAGCTGTTTTCAGATCGTAGATTTGAACGCGGTGATTTGATGCATCCGCGATCCACAGTTGGTCATCCGGATCGATGAACAATCCTTGAGGTCGCAGAAATTCGCCCACTTCGGTCCCGTGGCCGCCCCATTGGCAAATGAATTTTCCTGTCGGATCAAATTTTTGGATTCGGTCGTAGTCGCCGTATTCCGTCACGTAGTAGTTATGCTGCGAGTCCTGAACCACGTCGGTCAAAAAACCGAACTCGCCCGGCTCGCGACCGTTGCGGCCGCCGATGGTGCGGTCGGAGACCATTTCTCCTTCGAAGGTATAAAACAGCACTTGAAAATAGTGCGTGTCCGGCACGATCAACAGACCGTCGTGGCTGATTGACAGTCCACAGGGTTTTCCGTTGACGCAGGCCGGCGTTCGCCAACTGTGTTGAAAATTCCCGTCCCGGTCGAAGACCTGAATGCGGCTGGTTTTATCGACGATAAAGATATCGTCGGTATCGTTGATCGCGATACCGCGTGGTTTGATGAACCGCCCATCGTCCAGTCCCTTTCGGCCCCAGACGAACGCGTTGCTACCGGGGGTGCCGGGGCTGAGGCACCCGCTCAGGCCGATCATGGGGCAGCCCAAAGGGCTGGCTAAGGCCAACGCCAGAAGCTGACGCCGGCTGAGACATCCCGGAGGCGTTGATTTGGCCCTTGATTTCATGGCAGCGGTGTTCTGGGGGGTAAAAGTGTTTCGAGATCGGTGGCTTGACCGGGGCTTGCCGCCATTGATATAGTAACTTGTCCACGCCGCAACTTCTTTCGCGAATCAAATTGATGTCGACCGTTTTCATTGACCTGAATCAAACTGAGGACGTGCGTGATGTCATCCACCGGGCGGTCGAAGCGCTTTCCTCAGGTAAAATTATCGCGTTTCAGACCGAAACTGTCTATGGTTTGGCCGCCAGCGCCCTTCAACCTGCGGCCGTTGATCGTTTGTGGGAGATCAAGGGCCGAGATCCAAAAAAACCATTTGCGTTGGCGGTAAAAAGCTATGAAGAGGCGCTGGACTATATTCCCAACATGATGCCGACGGCCAAAAGGCTGGCGCGGCGGTGCTGGCCGGGACCGGTCACGCTGGTGATGGACGATCACCCGCAAAGCGTCGTGCATCAGCTGGATGCGGCTGTTGTGCGGTCAACGGTCCCACAGGGAACGATTGGGCTGCGCGTGCCTGATGACGAGGTTGCGTTGGCGATTTTGCGATTGTGTGCAGGGCCGATCGTGTTGACCAGCGCCAATCGATCCGGCCAGCCTGCTGCGATGACCGGACAGGAGGTAATGGACCAGCTGGATGGTGATGTGGATCTGGTGATCGACGGCGGTCCGACACGCTATCAGGGGCCATCGACGGTCGTCAAGGTCGGTGAAGATGTAAATATTCTGCGTGAGGGAGTGGTCAAGGAATCTGTGATTCGGGAGTTGACCGATTTTGTGGCGTTGGTGGTTTGCACAGGGAATACCTGTCGCAGCCCGATGGCTGAAGCGATTATGAAAATGGAGTTTGCCAAACATCTGGGCTGCGGTCTGGACGAGATTGCTTCTCACGGAGTCACCATTTTGTCAGCCGGAATCGCGGCAATGCCGGGAGCTCCGGCCGCCGGACAGTCGGTGGAAGTGATGCGCCAGATGGGCGTCGATATCTCGTCCCACGCCAGCCAGCCGGTGACACAGCGTCTGGCCAAATGTTCGGATGTGATTTTTACCTTGACCAATGGGCATCGCCAGGCGATCGTATCGCAGTGGCCGGAGCTGGAGAGTACGGTTCGGACACTACGTCCCGACGGCGGAGACATCGCCGACCCGATCGGCAGTCCGGTTTCTGTTTATCAAACCTGTGCGCAACAAATCCGGCAGTGTCTGGAGCAGTGGGCGCAGGCGATTGATTTCCAACAATTCAAAAAACGCACATCATGAAAATTTCAACCGGCAGCGATCATCGCGGTCTGCATCAACGCAAAATCATTGGTGAGTCGATTGCTGCTTGCGGTCATGAGGTCAATGACCTAGGAACGATGACGACCGATTCGTGCGATTACCCCGACATTGCAAGATTGGTGGCTCATTCTGTCACCGGCGGTGGGTGTGATCGTGGGATTCTGGTTTGTGGAACCGGGATCGGCATGTCGATCGCAGCCAACAAGGTGAAAGGCATCCGTGCCGCGCTGTGCCCGGATGAGAATTCGGCCAAGTTTAGCCGTTTGCACAACGACGCGAACGTGTTGTGCTTGCCGGGCGATAATTTTGACGACGACCAGCTGCGATCGATCATTAAACTTTGGTTGACCACTGATTTCGAAGGCGGCCGGCACGCGCGGCGGTTGGAGAAAGTCGCTCAGATGGAAAACGAGTTTTAGAAGATTGGTAATTCGTTGCAATCTTGTGGAGAGACTGGTGCGGGGGAGATTGATGCGGGCCATGTCTCTTTCGGAGAGAGACCCGCGGATCGATTGTGTTTTGAGCCATTTTCCAATTTTCTTTTGGAATATCCTGTCGGGAAATAGCCCCTTAAAGTTTGAATACAGAACGATAGAATGTGCCGTTTTAAGGCCCTGATTCCTTACCTTCTTGGCCGCCTGTCATTAATGGCTTAACTGGGTGTTTGGTGTGTCAAATTCAACTGTATCCTCCTCCGCTAGAGAGTCTGACGGAGCTGGTTCTGTCGGTTCTGCCGGAGAGATCTGGCAAATCGACCTGCTAACCAGCTCCGGTTTCCCGGATCGGCTGGCCGATGAAGTGTTGGCCGATGCTCCCGATTTTCGTCTGCCGGCGAATTTGACCATCACTGCCGTTCGTTCGTTCCTGATTCAGGGCGAGCTGAGCCGCACCGATGTTGAGCAAATTGGAAACCACTTTCTGGCCGAACCGGTTGTCGAACAAGCCGTCGTTGCCAAAAACGGAGACGCCATCTTTGATAGCGCCCCGGCAGGCACTTCCACCCTGATCAACGTCCTGCCACTGCCCGGTGTCACCGACGCCGAAGCCGAAAGCGCTCTGATGGCCATCCGGCACTTGGGTTTTGCCGTCACTGCCGTTCGCACCGTGCGTAAATATTGGATTTCCAAACTGGCTGAAGCCGATCTGAAATTGCTGTGCGACAAACTGCTGTGTAACGAATCGATCGAGACCATTGTTCAGGGGCCGCTGAAGCTCGACACGCTCTTCTTGGGCCGCGAATACGAATTCAATAAACAGACCTTCGCTATCCGTGAAGCCAACGATGAACAGCTGGCCCAAGTCAGCAAAGATTGGCAACTGTCGCTCAGTCTGATCGAAATGCAGACGATTCAGGCCCACTTTAATACCCTTGGGCGCGACGCGACCGATATTGAACTGGAGACAGTGGCCCAGACGTGGTCCGAACACTGCAGCCACAAAACACTGGCGGGGCGGATTTCCTATACGGACGAAAATGGGAAACGTGACTATGAATGCATGCTTAAAGAGACCATCTTTGCCGCCACCATGCAGATTCGTGCTGACCTTGGCGACAAGGACTGGTGCGTCAGCGTGTTCAAGGATAACGCCGGTATCGTGCGGTTTGATGAAAAGAACAACGTGGCCTTTAAGGTCGAAACTCACAACCGTCCGTCGGCGCTCGAGCCATACGGCGGTGCCAACACCGGGATCGGTGGGGTGATTCGCGATACTTTGGGCACCGGCATGGGAGCAAAGCCGGTTTGTAACACCGATGTATTTTGTTTTGCACCTCCGGAGACCCCGATCGAAGACCTGCCGCCGGGCGTCATGCATCCGCGACAGATCGTCAAAGGTGTCGTTGCAGGAGTCAGAGATTACGGAAACCGCATGGGGATCCCGACGGTCAATGGGGCCGTTTATTTTGATCCGCGTTATGTAGGTAACCCGCTGGTATTCTGTGGCAACGTCGGTGTGCTGCCGCAGGAGATGTCATTCAAGGAAGCCCGCCCCAACGATTTCATCGTCTCTATCGGTGGTAAAACTGGCCGGGACGGGATTCATGGTGCGACCTTCAGTTCTGCGGAACTGACCGAATCCAGTGACATTACCTCCGGCGGTGCCGTTCAGATCGGTAATGCCATCACCGAGAAAATGCTGATGGACGTGATGCTCAAAGCGCGCGACATGAATCTATATTCGGCAGTCACCGATTGCGGGGCTGGTGGTTACTCAAGTGCCGTCGGCGAGATGGGTGAGGAGATTGGAGCCGAGGTGTGGCTGGATAAGGTGCCGCTGAAGTATGAGGGGCTGTCCTATACGGAAATTTGGATCTCCGAGGCTCAAGAACGCATGGTGTTTTCGGTGCCTGAAGAGAACTGGCCTGCATTTGAAAAATTGTGTGCCGATGAATCGGTCGAGGCTTCGGTGCTGGGACGGTTTACTCCGACGAAGAATTTGACGCTGAAGTATGGTGACGAAGTTGTCTGTGAGATGTCGATGGCATTCTTGCACGATGGTCGTCCACCAGTCGTTCGTGCGGCAACCTACACGCCGGCCGTGCAAACCGAGGTTTCCGTCAACGGGATGCAGGACTACACGGAAAATTTGAAATCCGTTTTGAGTGCGCTGAATGTGGCCAGCAAGCACTGGATCATCCGTCAGTACGACCATGAAGTGCAAGGCGGGAGCGTAATCAAGCCACTGGTCGGTGTCCAAAACGATGGCCCCGGCGATGCTGCGGTGGTACGGCCAGTGCTCGATTCGCGGCGGGGACTGGCTGTTTCGTGTGGCATGAACCCGCACTACGGCGAATTGGACACGTATCACATGGCCACCAGTGCCATTGATGAAGCGATGCGAAACTGCGTCGCGGTCGGGGCTGATCCGAAACAAATCGCGTTGTTGGATAACTTTTGCTGGGGCTACACCGATCGACCGGAGACACTGGGATCGCTGGTTCGGGCGGCGATCGCGTGTCAGGATTTGTCGATTAAATTGCAGGCTCCGTTTATCAGTGGCAAGGACAGTCTGCACAACGAATTTAGTTACACCGATGACACTGGCCAGCGTCAGACGATTTCGATTCCTGCCACACTGTTGATCAGTGCGATGGGGCAGGTTCCCGATGTCGCCAACTGTGTCACGATGGATTTGAAAGCCTCGGGTAATTTGATCTACCAAATTGGATCTACCGGGAATCATCTGGGGGGATCACACTGGGGCCTGGTGACCGGCAGTTCCGGCGGTCATGTGCCGACAGTTGATGCGGATGTTGCCATCGCAACCTTTGGAGCCGTGTTCGAATCGATTTCAAGTGGCTTGATTCGGAGCTGTCATGATTTGAGCGAAGGTGGATTTGCCGTCGCGCTGGCCGAAATGGCATTTGCCGGCGGCTTTGGCGTCAACGTGGATGTTTCCTTTGTCGAAGTCAGCGGTGTGGTGGATGAGGATAAGCTGGATTTGGCGATTCTATTTTCAGAATCCAATACCCGATTCCTAGTGGAGGTCGAACCGAAGAATCAGGCGGCCTTCGAGGCAGCGCTGGCCGGGGTCGCACTGACTCAGGTGGGAACCGTCGTTGATGGAGATCGGCTGGTGATTCGTTCGGACGATCAGATACTGATTGAGAGCCCGATCGGTGATTTGAAGTCCGCTTGGCAGAACCCGTTGGATTGGAGTTAGTCCGTTGGGTGCAACGAGTTGAGCTTCAAATTTTTATAAACCTGTTAGCCAGAACGAAACTGGATTTCCATTCTACGCTTACCAATTGACACTTATTGAAATCAACGATGACCAAGCCAAAAGTTTTAATTCTTCGCGCCCCGGGAACGAACTGCGATCAGGAGACGGGATTCGCGTTCGAAAAAGCCGGCGCGGTGGCGACCTACGTTCATATCAACCAACTGATGGAAGACACCAGCGTGTTGGCTGACAGCCAGATCCTGTGCCTGCCCGGCGGGTTTAGCTACGGTGACGATATCGCCGCCGGTCGCGTGTTGGCCTCGCAAATGCAGTCGAAACTCGCTGGTGCGATTGCGGAATTTCACGACGCCGGGAAACTGGTGCTGGGAATTTGCAACGGCTTTCAAATCCTGATCAAAACCGGATTCTTGCTACCGGCCGATGACGCGGGACTCCCGGCAACATTGACGTGGAATAATCACGGACGCTTTATTGATACATGGGTGAATTTGAAAGCGGACGATGACAAGTGCGTGTTCCTCAAAGACATCGATCAAATATACTTGCCGATCGCTCATGCCGAGGGCAAGTTTGTTGCACGTGATGAATCGGTATTGGCTGATTTAAAATCCAATCATCAATTGGCGCTGACCTATTGTCGTGCCGACGGCAGCAACGGTGCGGATCTGTCGTTCCCTGACAATCCCAACGGATCGACAGCCAACATTGCCGGAGTCTGTAGCGATTCGGGCCGAATCTTCGGCCTGATGCCGCACCCAGAGCGCTTCATTGATCCAACACACCATCCACGTTGGACGCGCGAACCGCAAGGTGACCAGGGGCAGGGCATGAAGCTGTTCCGCAACGCAGTTGAGTTCTTCGGTTAGATGGGTGTGCTCAACGGATCGTCAATTTGATTGAAAGTAACTAGAATACTGTTTTCAAGATACGTTCACTTTATTCAGCGTCCGGACAGGTAATCGAATGGAAATTCTGGGAGGCCCAATTTTTGGCGTGGCGGGAGCCGGCGAGTCCCACGGGCCAGGCGTTTCAACGATCGTTTTTGGATGTCCGGCAGGTGTTAAAATTGACCGTCAGCAGATCCAGCATTATCTCAATCGTCGTCGTCCCGGTTCGAACAAGCACGGCACACCCCGCAACGAAGCCGACCGGGTGGTACTGACCGCCGGAGTATTCGATGATGCCGATCATGCCGGAATGTTGATGGGACCGGAAATCGCGATCGGCGGCGAAGATGCCACGCGCGTCGCCAGTTATTCGGTTGGCTACTCCACTGGTGAACCCATTGCCGCTTTTGTGGCGTCAGCCTCCTCCAAAAGTGGCCATTATCAACAATTTTCCGGAAGTCAGGGTGCTGTCCGGCCCGGTCATACTGATTTGCTAAAGCACCACAAATCGGGTGGATTTGTCGACTATCGCGGTGGCGGTCGGTCCAGCTATCGCAGTGCGATCACGGATGTCATTGGTGGTTCGATTGCCCGGGCGTTTTTGGGCGGTGCCTTTGAGACGCGTTTCATCAGCAATATTGTTCAGGTTGGGAATTTGAAATCCGGGGTGACGCTGGCAGACAGGTTTCAATCAGGCGTCGTTTCCGCTGCTGATGCGGAAGCGGTCGAACAGCAGCTTGCCGCAGCGGAAATCTACACGATCGATCCGGTGTTTGCTGCCCGGGCCGCACAACTGATTATGGAGACACGCAAGCAAGGCGACTCACTGGGGGGCGTCGTGGAAGTGGTGACCGTGAATGTGCCGGCCCTAGCGGGTGAGCCGCTGTATAACAGTTTGAAGTTGCGGTTAATGGGATCGTTGGGCGGTTTGCACGCCGTTCGCGCAGTCGAAGTCGGTTCCGGGCATGAAGTGGTGACGCGTCTGGGGAGCGCGAACAACGATCCGATTCGCAAGGATGGGTACCAGACGAATCACCATGGCGGGATGCTGGGCGGGATGACAACCGGCAGCCCGCTGGTCGCGCGCGTGTCCTTCAAACCGACCTCGACCATCACCAAAGCGCAGCAATCGGTACGTAAAGATCTGACGGAGATCGATTTTCAGTTGGAGAAAGGCCGGCATGATCCCTGTGTGGCCATTCGTGCAGGCGTAGCGGTTGAATCGCGGATGGCGATCGAGCTGGCCAATGCGGTTCTGGTGCATCAGGCGGGCAGGGTTCACCCCGAAGATTTTGAGCTGTTTTAGGTTGGGCTGAAGCGTTCCCAGAGAGTTTCCTGCACGGTCCTGATGATGGGCTGGGGCAGGGGGGCGGAAACTGGCGCTGCTATGAAATTGTAAAAATTTCCATGTTGTTGACCGGGACAATGGTGTACGACATTTTCTATGGAAACCACGCTGCATCGACAACTGAAAGAGCACTTCTGCGAACCTGGAGCACGGGTTGAGGTGAAACTGGGCCGGTATCGGATAGACGTTGTCAACGGCGACCGTTTGGTGGAAATCCAGCGCAGCGGTTTGGCTGCGATTCGTGACAAAGTCAACAAATTGGTCTGCGATGGATATCGGGTGGATGTCGTGAAACCGCTGGTGGCGCGGAAGCGTCTGGTCAAACTGACCAGCGCCGACGGAATCGAGACCAGTCGCCGCTGGAGTCCGTTGAAGGCGACGATGCTGGATATCTTTGATGAACTAATGTACTTTACGCGCGTGTTTCCGCACCCCAATTTGCGGATGTTGGTACCGCTGATCGATGTGGAGGAAATTCGCTATCCGGGGCATGGCCGTCGGCGACGCAAACGCCGGGGCGATTTCGAAATTAAAGATCGATTGATGCTGGATATTCATGAAACCCGGGTCTTTACCGGCGTGATGGACCTACAAGCGTTGCTGCCGGGTGATTTGCCCAAGAAGTTCGATACCAAAGAACTGGCAGAGGGGCTGGCGATCGACCGGCATCAGGCACAGCGTATCGGTTATGTATTACGGAAAACTGGCGTGGCCAAGGAATGTGGTAAACGCGGCAACGCCATTGTTTATCGATTGGTGACCCGGCGACAGGCTGCCGCAGCGCTGAAGAAGAAGCAACCCAAGGTGAATCGCACGATTGATTTCAATCAGCGGAAGCCGGCGCTGGCACCTCAAGTGGTTGCGGCTAAACAGTCTGTTAAAAAACGCAAGACAACGACGGTCAAATCGGCCAAAACCAAACGGACGCGGAAAAGTGCGTGACAGGAGGTCGTATTTCGTGCCGAGGCTGATGTTTTGGTTCGCGTTTGGATTTTCCCGGACGCATTTGGGTAACTGGCCCTGCCTCCTGCATCGGGTCAAGAGCGGTCATTTACAATGCCCGGCGGTAGCGTTTCTTTGATTTGCCACGCGATGAGACTGGACCACGAATGTCGTCGATGTCTTCCTGCATTGGGTCGAGTTGCAATTGCGAATTGATCTTGCGCTCAATCTTGGTCAGTTCGACACCCTGTTGCGGTGTGACGAAAGAAAACGCTACGCCTTGTTTGCCCATCCGGCCGGTGCGTCCCACACGATGCACGTAGTCATCACTTAGCCCCGGCAAATCAAAATTGATAATGTGCGATACGTTGGTGATGTCGATACCGCGACCGACGACATCCGTTGCGACCAGATAACGGATTTTGCCTGAACGGAAGTCGCGCATCATGCGATCCCGTGCGGACTGGTTCATGTCGCCGTGCAGTGTGCCGACATCGCTGAAAACGCCGGCTTTGAACATTTTTCGGTACAGGCGTTCGGTCCCCAATTTTGTTCGACAGAAAATAATGGACTGTTCCGGTTGCTCACGTTCCAGCAATTTGTTCAGAATGTCATATTTCAGATCCTCGGGAACGGTCATGAAATATTGCTCGATCGTATCGGCCGCGACGCTGTTTTTGGAAAAATTAATCACCTTGGGACGATACATGTATCGTTTGGCCAGCTGTAAAATTGCATAGGGCAAGGTCGCGCTCAGCAGCAACGTCTGGCGCTCTTTTGGGCAGCGGCGGAGGATCTTTTCGATGTCCGGACGGAAACCGATATCCAGCATGCGGTCGGCTTCGTCCAGCACGACGAACCACAATTGATCGACGTTCAGTGTGCCGCGATTGAGGTGATCAATGACACGTCCGGGGGTACCAACGACGACGTGGCAGCCACGTTCGAGCTGGTTGATTTGTTGCTTGATCGGACGGCCGCCGTACAGACAGCAGCACTTGACCTCTTCCGGATTGGACATGCGCTTGAATTCGTTTTCGACCTGCACAGCCAGTTCGCGGGTCGGGGCGAGAATCAGAGCTTGAGGTTTGGGCTTTTTGACGGCGAGGTCCAGCATCTCCAAAATCGGAATGGCGAAGGCAGCCGTTTTGCCGGTCCCGGTTCGCGCTTGGCCGATCACATCGTAGTCCTCCAGAACCAGAGGGATCACGCCAGCCTGAACAGGAGATGGTTTTTCGTAACCAATGTGTTCTAGGGTGTCCAGCATTTCATCGGACAGGCCGAGATGCTCGAAAGAAAGTTTCTGTTTACGTTTTTCGATCTTTTTTTCGACTTTATTTGGCACAGTATTCAATACGTTGGTGTCGCCAAATTTCATCTTTGGAGACGGGTTGAGGTTTTCACCTATTAATATGTTTTCTAGCAGGTATTAAGCTATCTGGACTGGAAAAAATGGTCAACGCTGGAAGGCTCCTTTTGAGCTGCTTTTCCGATTAACTGATTGAATGGCGTTATTACCCCCTAAAAAACAATGCCAGCTTGCGGCTGATGGTCTGTTTTCGCCAGGGTGCCCGCTCTAGCACCACTGGCACCACTGGCCCCGCTGGCAATACTGAAACAGAAACCGGTTGGTTGGACGGAGTCAAAGCATGATTGAAAAAATTCTGGGTGCGATTCATGTGGCCGAATCAAAAGCGGATGGGCTCAAGCGGATGGCTCCTTTGGTGACCGGCATCGCACAAATTGGCCGCCAAGAGGTCGAGCAGCTGTTGGCTGAAGCGGCCAATCTGGCCACTGCTACAGATCTGAATCCTGTTCCCGACGAGCAAGGCAACTGGAATACGCGGCTGGATCTTCTGGTCCCCGTTGTGCAGGCGTTGCTGGTGCGCGAGCTGAAACAGGTGAATGAAGCGCGCGAAAAAGATGCCAAGGCGCGGGCCATTTCCGGCGATCCGAATGCGACAAAGGCTGCTGATGAGGTGGTCTCTTGGTCTGATGGGCTGCACCAGTCAGTCGATACGCTCTATTTTGCGACACCGCCAGAGAGCGAGTTGCGCTGCCACTTGCTGCGGTGGCTGGCGTCCGGTAACGCGGGTGGTGGTGGTGCTGGTGGTGGTGCGGAAAAACGGTTGAGGCATTGGGTGCAATTGTTGACTGATCAGCCTCCCGAGCATCGGGCGAGTATCGTGTTGGCGTTTGCACCGTTAATGGATGCGACGGTGGTCCCGCCAGTCTGGCTGCTGGATGACCTGATTGCCGGCGCGACGGGATACTCGCAAATCGCTTCCGCCGTTTACGATCTGTGTAATTTTTACTTCCGCCATGGGGTGATTGACCGGCATCCTGCGGAAGACCGTCTGGAGGAGTTGAACGCGTTGCTGGGGCGGCTGCATGAAAACCTGCAGAAAATCGAATCCGGTCAGATTCACTCCGGCATTGACCGACAGGTCCTCAACCGGCAGGTTTCTGATTCCGTGGCACTGACGGTTGCGTTGTGTGATACGTTTGCATTGACCCGGTACGACGACGCCTCAGCGCATCTGGCCCGGGCGATGTCATTGCGTCACCGGCGTGTGCAGACCGAAGCCGCGGCGGCGCTGGCAAGATTGGGCCATCAGGAAGGGCGCGAAGCACTGATCACACTGGCACAGGATCCGGTGTCGCGTTTGCGCGTGCTGGCCTACGCAGACGAACAGGGGTTTCTCGATCAGATCTCGCTGGAGTACCAGGGCGAGATTGCGATTGCCGAAAGCCGGCTTGCCATCTGGTTGTCCGAGCCCGATCAAATGGGACTCGCGCCGAGTCGGATTGAGTTGTTGGACAGCCGTGAGATGTACTGGCCCAGCTATGATCATCCGGTCGTGTGTTACCTGTTTCGTTTTTGGTATGGTGCGACCGACAATGCCTTCAGTAACGTTGGCATTTGCGGGCCGATGACGCACGCGCTGTCAGCAGACCTGAATCATCTGTCCTGTGATGATTTGTACGCGGTATTTGCCGGTTGGCAGACGACACATCAGGAGATTTTTTATCTGGGAATCCCGCAAGCAGAGAAACTGTATGCGTCGGAGATGCGCCGACTCAATGGAGTGATGTTGGAGCAGGAACTGGAGGATCTGGAGATTGAGACGGCGGCCAGTTTCTTTGGGCAGATCGTGCTGATTGGACGTGGGAGTCTCAATGGTCAGCGTGGCACCGCGATTGCCGACCAGCAGGACATCACGTGGGTGCCGGAGAGCAACGAAGCGGCTCCGATTAATTCAAGCCTAGCGTTTGCATTATGGAGCGGGAGACGATTGTTGTCTGCCTTCAATCAGGAAGACCAGTTAGCTTGATCGTGGCTCCTGACCGTGGTCGACGCGAATCTTTGTTGGCCTATAATTGGGCATTCACTTCATGATTCAAACATGTGTACACTCAACGGACAGAATATGGAATCCTCCGAAAAACACCGCGTGCTGATTGCGGACGACGTGGCTGCCAACAGCGAGCTTCTGGAAGCCTATTTGTTGGATTTGAACTGCGAAACCGAAATTGCGGTCGATGGTAACGAGGCAATGGAGAAGGTGGCGTCGTTCAAGCCGGATTTGATTCTACTGGATGTGATGATGCCCAAGTTGAGCGGGTTTGAGGTTTGTAAAAAAATCAAAAACGACCCGGTGACGGCCAATACAATGGTGCTGATGGTGACGGCGCTCAATGAGCTTGGTGATATTGAACGCGCGGTGGATGCGGGCACCAATGATTTTCTGTCCAAACCGGTTAATCGGGTGGAATTGGTCAAACGCGTGGAAAATTTGCTGAAGCTCAAGGGAGTGACCGATGAGAACGAGCGCCTGCGCCAGTACATTCAGCAGATGGAAGATGACCGTTAGTTAAAACGTAGCTACCGTCGCCAGACGGTGGATGTCCTGGGGTAAGACGTGGTTTGTCTGTTCGGCTCCACGCTCTGGCGAGCGTAGCCACGTTGCTGTGTGGTCGCTTGGCGTCGTTGCTGGATGATTGTGATGATTTCGGTGTCCAACGTAGCGACCGTCGCCAGACAAAAGCTGTTTGAACTGCTGGGGCGCTTGGGGCAGTGCATAAAACTCGCCATGATGGATGCGCGAGGGCACAAGAAAATCGCGTGCGCCTTCAGGGCTGGAGGCCGTCAGGATTGGCGTCTGGTACTCGGTAAACCCCTC
>CALCJM010000035.1 GCA_937967505.1 uncultured Pirellulaceae bacterium
TTGGTGAGTCGCCGCCAAGCCAGTTGTGCAAACTTCCCCAGCGGTAGTCCTCGGCTTTTTCAACGACGTTGGCGGTGAGGGCATTGCGTTCAACATAACGGCAAACGGTGTGAAAATGGTTGTCATCTTGAACTGGAAAGCTGCGGAATCGGCCTTGGTAAACATGGCCGTACCCGGTCGTTCGGTGATGGGCATGGTAGCGTTGAGTGTGAGTCAGTGTAATCCAGCGAATGAAAGCCCCCATCCCGCCATCGTGTTGTGGCGACAGGACCATGTGCCAATGATTATTCATCCATTGGTAAGCAATTAGGTTTACCGAGAACTGTGAAAGTGCCTCGGCAACAATCCGTTCAAATGCTTCAAAGTCCTGCGGCTTGAAAAAGATACCATGCCTAGCATTGCCACGATTAAGCGCGTGGTAGATCCCGCCTGCGACGTCAGTTCGAGGAGCCCGGCCCATGTCTACACCTCCCGTAACGACAAAAAGAAAAGAATATCAGAGCAATATAAAACTGCCTATACCGCCAAAACGGTACTTGACACCTTTTCTTTCCTTTCCTACTGGTAGGTCGTCGTGGTGACTTCATTGGGGTCGTATGGGCCATACGGGCCAGGCGATGAGAATCACGGTTGAGTAGGTGATAGACTACTCCTCAGAGAGCATTGCGGGCTGCTCTTGCCCCCGTTTCTCCCCTGCCCCCAGCAAAGCCATCTTGACAAATCCTTAGACCTTCGTCGCCTCAAGCGAAGCTTTCCAGCCGAATTAGAACTGCAAAGCCTGTCATCTATTTTGATTCTTTATTTTGACGTTGCATTTGGTACAGCAGTCGGATGATATCTGTATCATGGCGAGACCTTGCATCTCGCTCAATAAATTCTCGTACTTTCAAGTATTGGTTTCTCGTTTCAAGATCATAGAAAGTGCTTGGAGCGAAATTACACATCCAAGACATGAGCCCAGTATGAAGTGGCTCAACACATTCACCGTAGCCAGCTCCCTGTTCTAACAGGTAGAGAACAACGTCGAAATTATGCCTTCCGGCTGCTGCCGAAATCGCAGTCTCTTCCGGATAAACCTCATTGCACCGGACATTTACGTCAGCACCTTTGGCAACGAGAAGCTGCACCAGTGCAAGTGAGCTCGGATTGAGTTCGGCCATATCTTCGGGATTTCTCGAAGTAGCAGCATAAAAAAGTACGGTTCCTCGACTTTTCCAACCGGTATTGTTTTTTAGGTTCGGATCTCCGCCATGCGAAAGAAGAGCCGAAAGCCACTTGCTGTCGTTTTTGAGAGCGGCGACATGCATTGCTGTTTGGCCGCTACGTGACTGTGCGTTTGGGTCAGATCCCAAGCCAAGCAGTAATTCAAAAGCCTCGAAAGATTCATTTTCCATGGCATAGATCAACAAGTTGTTTTGAGGATGGAACAGCTGACTAGTGTTCAAATTCCCTCGAGAATTCGCATACTGCTTGATCGACTCCAGATCCTCCCGTTCAATGGATTCCCAAATTTCTTTTCTAAGCATACTTTCATCTCCAGTTCCACAACCTGCCAAAACAGCAATTCCGAAGACAGTAGCGGCAATTAAATATCTATACACTTTATTCCCTATCTAGCGCTGAGGATTGTTGATCATCTCGTCCATGCCCGCAATAACTGCATCCATACCGTGACGGTAAAGAGTATCACCGGGTCCAAGTCGATCCGTTGGAAGCCAAATGTTTCTCCCATTTCCCTTTGGAACCAAAACTCCTCCCCACTCTTCCTGAAGATTACTCAATGGGTCAGCTTGGACGCGGTAGGCTCTGATCTTTCTGTTATTTACTTGAACTGGAAAATTAGTGTTTCTGTGAACTCCTGAAGAATTGAAAGTAATGGCCTTTTTACCAACGGCAGCAGCGGCGGCAGATGCTAGTCCTCCTCCAAGTGAATGCCCCACAAATCGAATACGCTTCCCCGGGTTGTTCTTTACAATCTGTCTTGCGTCAAGAACAGCCTGCTTGTACTGAGCCCCGACAAAACCTGTGCCTTGGACAAGATTTGTTTGCCAATCCCCGATTGCATCACCAATCGTATCGAGCTCTGTCCCGGCAAACGCAACCACGATCTCGTTGTTTTTTTCAAAAACTCTACCGAAGTAGTCCGGAATTTTTAAAGAAGACAAATCCTTAAGCTTCGCATATCCTTCATTCTGAGCCGCTAGAAGTGCTTGCGGTGCATTTTTACCTCGATATGCCGCAGCTGCAAGAACGGCAAGTGGTCTATCTTTTGTTAACTGAGGCCTATCCGCAGGCGCTAGCGGTTGCTTTCCTCTGAGGGCAACATCAAATGCGACTTGGCCAAATATAGATGCGGCACCGACGAGAGCTCCATTAAGTGCCGCACGGCGAACATTACCACCTGTCAAAGCTGCGTAAATCGCGAAACCTGCTGCAGTTATTGCGGCCCTAACCGCTAACCGGAAGAGTATCCGAAAAATAAATTTCCCTGACGGATCGACGTAAGAAATCGGGTCGCCATGCACATAAGCATACTTATGGAAACTTTGCGGATCACTTGAATTCCCTGCAAACGGATCAAGCCGATTAAATCGCCCGTTGGCTGCATCGTACCAGCGCGCTCGTAAATACTGTTGATTGATGTTGAAGTCAAACGCTTCGCCACTGTAGAGATAGCTGGTCAGCGGTGTGGTGTTGCCGAAGTTCAATAAGTTCCCGTAAGCATCGAAATTGTATCGCTCAACCGCATGCAGGAGCAGCTCCGGTTGTGGGGCACCGATATAGGTCTCCAAAAGTTGGTACAAC
>CALCJM010000036.1 GCA_937967505.1 uncultured Pirellulaceae bacterium
GTTTAATTGCATTGGGTTTCCCCACTGTCGTCCCGGGCCAGATCGAGCCACCGAAACCGCAAACCGCCAAATCAGTCAGTGCGGATGCTGATGGCAGGACTTTTGATTTGCCGGGCAACCGCCCCCACCGCGAGCAGTGGCTTCAGGATGCGGGGTTTGGCATGTTCATTCACTGGAGTCACGACAGCCAAATCGGCAGTGTAATCAGCCACAGCATGGTTGGCGCGACGCGTCAGTACAACGACTGGTTTATTAACGAACTACCTGCGACCTTTAACCCCAAACACTGGGACCCTGACCAGGCGGCGGCTTTGGCGAAAGTCTGCGGAATGAAATATGTCGTGCTAACAGCCAAACACCATAGCGGGTTTTGCCTGTGGGATACCGACACGACAGATTTCAAGATTACCAACACGCCGTACGGCAAGGATATTTTTGGGGATTACGTCAAAGCGTTGCGAAAGTACGGGATCGCGGTGGGCGTTTATTATTCACCGGAAGATTTCGCCTGGTTGCATCGAAACGGTCATGAGGTTCGACGGGCGGGCCCGAAACTGCTCAACCCGGACGGACACGACGCCTACGGGAAATTTGTCGAAGCGCAGGTCACTGAACTATTCACGCGCTACGGCAAGATCGACATGCTGTTCATCGATGGCGTGGGTGAGAAAACAACGAAGCAAACCTGCTGGCGATTACAACCGGACTGCCTGGTGACGCGTGGAGAAATTGAAACGCCGGAGCAGTTTGTGCCCGGTAAACCACCAGAGGGTCCGTGGGAATCCAACCTGACGATGGGCACGCAGTGGCAATACAAACCGACCAATGACGTTTACAAATCAGGGACACGGATTTTGGAATTACTGATCGAGACACGTGCCAAAGGCGGGGCAATGATGATGAACATCGGACCGCGGCCCACCGGCGAAATTCCGATCGAACAGGAGTCGCGTCTGCGGGAGGTCGCTTTGTGGCACGCAGTCAACCGCGCATGTATCCACCAGACGCGCCCGTGGGTCGTCGCCAACGAGGAAAACATCTGGTTCACCAAATCCAACAACCAGAATGCGCTGTATGCGATCCTGACACGGGTGCCGGATTGGGCGCGCGGCGATCGCAAACAGTTTCTGCTTCGCTCGGTCAAGGCGACCGGGGAAACCAAAATCAGCACCCTTGGCCACAACGGCAAATTCACCGAATATGCACCGGAGGCCGATGTCACACCTCGATTCAGCCAAACCGATCAGGGGCTGGAGATTTCGGTGTGCCGTGGCCAGCGTTTGTACAACAACCACAAGTGGCACAACCCCGTCGTGGTAAAACTGGAAAACGTCCTGCCTGCTTTCGATACGCCGCCATGGGCCGAGACGCAGACCGCCAGTGTGGCGGACGATGGTTTGGTCACGCTTAGTGGCAAACTGGTTGAATTGGCTGCGGCAGAAGGGGTCGATGTCGGGTTTGAATACCAGGTGTACGCGGGTTTTGCGGAAGTGATGTACAACACGCAGTGGACGCAAACGACGCTCCAGCCCATGAAATCAGCTGGTGATTTTTCGTTTCAACTGCAAGGACTCAAACCGGGAACCGATTATCATTTTCGGGCAATTGTAAAACATCCGAAAATTACCATGCGGGGCGACCACGTCCGGTTTCGCTCAAAAGAGCAGCCCAAGTAACAACAACGTGGCTACGCTCGCCAGAGCGTGGAAGCACAACAGACAACACAAGGCTCACCCCAAACCGTCCACCGTCTGGCGACGGTAGCTACGTTGTTACCAAACAACGTGGCTACGCTCGCCAGAGCGTGGAAGCACAGCAGACAACACAAGCCTCACCCCAAACCGTCCACCGTCTGGCGACGGTAGCTACGTTGTTACCAAAAAACGTGGCTACGCTCGCCAGAGCGTGGAAGCACAGCAGACAACGCAAGCCTCACCCCAAATCATCCACCGTCTGGCGACGGTAGCTACGTTGTTGCCAAACAACGTGAAGACACTCATCAAACCGCTAGCACCCGTGGAAAATATAACGATTAGGCCAACTTTTCCGAATCGGGTTTATCTTTGGCCAAAAACCCGTCGATTGACAACGATGGATCAGGGGGTTCCGTCAACTGCAACAACGCTTCGATAAACCATTATGTCCCATCTCAATCAATTGCCAGCTTCGAAGATCAATTCAAAAACTGTAATCCTGTCGGCCTGCCGGCGGGTTACCCTGGCGATGTTGATTCTCGCCGGGACAGTTCTGTCTACCGGCTGCTCCACTTTGCCCAGCTCTCTTTCAGCGAACGGCTTGTTTAAGGATGGGGCAAAATCCCCGGTGGCGACCGGATCCCAAGCCCAATACCTGGTCGACATGCAGATGTCGATCGGAGGCGGCAAGAAATACCGTGGTACAATCAATGAAGGCACAACGGTCCAGTCCGCTCTGACCGCTTCGGGTGCGACCAAGAAATTTCGCAAGATGGATGTCGTCGTAATGCGGAAAGTCGAAGGCATCTACAAACCGCTGAAGATGACTTGCGATTACAACTCGGCTCAAAAAGCGGTTCGACCGGAAACGGACTACGCACTGCAACACGGCGACCGAATTGTGATCAGTCCCAAATCGGACAACCAGTTGCTGCAGATGCTGGGGACTTTTGCCGACCAATAATCAGAAATCTCTGAAACGGGCACTCCCCGGAAGATGTCGCTGCGGTGTCGGGGAATCAGTCAGAAGCGTTTTTCGGCGCTTCCTTTGCTGCGGTAGTTGTGTCAAGATAATCGGGTTGAAGATTCGCGTGTCGAATCTTTTTGCATTACCTGACCACCACACTTCTTCCCGACCTGCAACCTATACATGAAATCACCGTATCAAGATGCGCCCCGCCAACCTTTAAACGCTGCTGCATCCAGGTCAGCATACTGGTCAAAAAGCCTGCAAATCGTCGGTATCGTTTTGGCATTTTGGATGTTCGTTTCTTTGGGCTGCGGGATTCTGTTCCGCGAGGCGCTGGATGCGTCGGCGCTGAGTGTAGGTGGTGCTCCTTTGGGATTCTGGATGGCGCAGCAGGGATCCATCATCGGTTTCCTGTTCCTGCTTTTCCTGTACATGGTTTTAATGAACCGCCTGGACCGCGCTCATGGTTTTGATCAGGAGGATCAATCATGAATCAGGATGCCTGGAATTTTATTTTCATCGGTGGTTCGTTTGCGTTGTATATCCTGATCGCGATCAGGTCACGTGCGGCCACCACCAAAGAATACTATGTTGCCAGTGGCGGTGTATCCCCGCTGGCCAACGGGATGGCGACTGCCGCGGACTGGATGTCGGCCGCCACCTTCATTTCCATGGCGGGAATCATTGCCGCCAGCGGCTACGACGCCTCCCGTTTCCTGATGGGTTGGACAGGCGGATTTGTCCTGTTGACGACACTGATCGTGCCCTATTTACGAAAGTTCAACAAATTTACGGTGACCGATTTCCTTGGCGACCGTTTCTATTCCAATTTTGCCCGCGCCGTTGGTGTGATCTGTGCCGTGTTCATTTGCATGACTTACATCATGGGCCAGATGCGGGGCGTAGGGCTGGTATTTTCACGATTATTCGATATTGAGATTTGGCTGGGCGTGCTGATCGGGGCCAGCATCGTGTTTTTCTACGCCGGGATTGGCGGCATGAAAGGAATCACCTACACGCAGGTGGCTCAATACTGCGTGATGGTATTTGCCTATACGATTCCGGCGGTGTTCATTTCCATTTTGCTGACCGGTAACCCGGTCCCCCAACTTGGCTTGATTGGCGACTTCACCAAAGACGGTGTCGATCCCGTGCCGTTGCTGTCCAAACTCAATACGCTCAACCAGGAATTGGGGTTTGCGAAATATACTGACGGCAGCTTTGGTAAATTGGACATGTTCTGTATCACGACCGCGTTAATGTGCGGCACGGCAGGGTTGCCGCACGTGATCGTGCGGTTCTTCACGGTGAAATCGGTGAAGGCGGTCCGGTCCTCGGCCTGCTGGACGCTGCTGTTTATTGCCGTGGTCTATCTGACCGCTCCGGCGATCGGTGCATTTGCCAGAACGAATTTGATTTCGGAAATTCACAACTGCCAGTACAACCAGGCTCCGGCGTGGTTCAAGAATTGGGAAAACCGCGGGCTGATTGCGTGGGTCGATAAAAATGACGATGGCGTGATGCAGCACCGGTCCGGGCCTCCATTCAAAGGCAAGCCCGTTTATACATTACAGCGCGAAGAACAGGGTCCGCGTCAGGTCACCAACCCCCTGACCGACAATGCCAACGAGGTATTTTACGAACGCGACATCCTAGTGATGGCCAATCCTGAAATGGCCGGGCTGCCGATGTGGGTGATCGCGCTGGTGATGGCGGGATGCGTTGCCGCAGCACTTTCCACCGCCGCCGGTTTGTTGCTGGTGCTATCGACATCGATTTCACATGACCTGATGAAGAAAATTGTCAGCCCCAATATGAGCGACACGCATGAGGTCCTGTGGGCACGGGCCGCGTCGTTTTTCTTTTTGTGTGTGGCAGCGTGGTTTGGCATCAACCCACCGGCAGAATTTGTGGCCAAAACCGTCGCGTTTGCATTTGGCCTAGCGGCGTCTTCATTTTTTCCAACCATTCTGATGGGGATCTTTTCCAAACGCATCAACCGCGAAGGAGCCATCGCCGGCATGATCGCGGGCGTCGGACTGACAGCAGGGTACATCGTCTATTTCCAGTTCCTAGCGGGACACAAGGAGTACTGGTTCGGGATTTCGCCGGAGGGGATCGGTTGCTTCGGGATGATCCTGAATTTCGCGGTGGCAACCGCGGTATCGGCGATCACTCCCGCCCCGCCCAAAGAGATCGTGGACATGGTAGAAAACATCCGCAATCCAAACGACGCCGGATCCGCGACGCACTAAGAACTTTCAGCTCAGAGAGAGAATCCCGCATCATCGTGGCTACGCTCGCCAGAGCGTGGAGGCCTGCTTTCCAGCTCTCCACCGCCTGGCGACGGTGGCGACGTTCCGGATCCACCATGCACGACGGCGTGTCGTTACTTCGAAAACCCGAGCTTCATTTGAGGTTCATCGGTTTCTGCGCCTTCGGGGTTCAGTTCGCGATATAACAAACTGGGTTGAATCCCTTTATTGTTTTGATACTTACCGCTCTTGTACTCTTCCACATCGCCGCTGATCTCATGATAGAAAATTTGACAGATGGCGACGCCGGGGTAAATCTTTACCGGCTGAACGGCGAACATCTCCAAAGTCCAATAGCCGGCAAACCCTACATCGCCAAACCCGGCGGTGACATGCACAAATAATCCCAATCGGCCAATCGAGGAACGCCCCTCAATCATCGGGACAAGATTATGAGTCTCGGTGCGTTCCACCGTACGAGCCAGGTACAACCGGTTCGGTTCGAGGGTCAGTCCCGTCTCCGGAATCACGGCCTCCCGGACCCGATTGCTTTTTTTCATGTCCAGCACCACTTCTTCATACGTCAACACGTCGTGATGGAGCGTCAAGTTATAGCTGTTGGGGTTAAGATTTTCGGGCTTGAACGGGTCAATTTGTATGTCAGAGCCGAGACGTTTCTCGATTTCTTTGCCCGATAGAATCATGGGAGTACCAGAGAGAGTGAGTGGAATTATCTGGGAATTAGCTGGGAGGCTTGAGGGGCTTCGGTGGTTGGTAATTATGCCGCGCCACTGGTTTGCCGGGCCACAAAGATTGGAATTTCCTGTTTTTTCAAATGTCCAGTCAGGGAATTGTGTTGTCGCCGGCGGGCTGTGTCAACTGGCGAAAGTTTTCCACCTGCGTCTTTTCGGGCCTTTACGGCATGCCTACCCGGCAAACATTCGGGTAAAATATTACCGCTGCACGAGTTTCAAAACGTGCAATAATACCTTTGCCAGCTTTTAAGGTCCCACTTCAGGAATCCATATTATGAATGACAATCCCTATCAACACACCTATCCAGCGTCCTATGGAACGATGGCCGCTGACGCCCAAGTATCTGAGCGTGCCGAATTTATCCGCAATACGTACCTGCACTTGTTGGGGGCGATTTTGGCGTTTGTTGCCATCGAAGCGGTCATCATCAACGTTTTTCACCAACAATTGGCCAGTATCGTTCCGATGATCACCGGCGGTTGGACATGGCTGCTGATTTTAGGTGGCTTCATGGGGGTCAGTTACATCGCTGACCGATGGGCACACAGCAATACCTCAAGATCGATGCAGTATCTTGGTTTGAGCACGTACGTGGTGGCCGAAGCATTGCTGTTTGTACCGCTGCTGTACATCGCCAATCACTTTGCTCCTGGCGCGATTGCGTCGGCAGGAATCGTGACGGCGTTTGTATTTGGTGGATTAACGATGATCGTATTCCTGACCAAGTATGATTTCTCGATGCTACGGTCAGCCATTACGGTCGGCGGAATGGTCGCGATGGCGCTGATCGTGGCGGGCATCATGTTTGGTTTTAGTCTGGGCGTGTGGTTCTCTGTGGCGATGGTGATTTTGGCCAGTGCCGCAATCCTGTACAGCACGTCCAACGTCCTGCACCAATATCACACCAGCCAACACGTGGCCGCTTCGCTGTCGCTGTTTGCGTCAGTTGCCCTGTTGTTCTGGTACGTGCTTCAAATTTTCATGCACTTCGACGAATAGAACCCAAGAGAAATAATGGCTGGACGCAGAATCGAAATGCCGGGCGACTTTGATGGAGTTGCCCGGTTGTTTCCATTGCCCAATCTTGTCCTGTTCCCCGGTGTCATTCAGGCGCTCAATATTTTTGAGCCACGCTATCGAATGATGATGGAGGAAGCACTGGATGGAGACGGTTTAATCACGATGGCGATGCTTAAACCCGAACAGTTATCGACAGGCATCGAAAGACCTACACTGTTCGAGACCGTTTGTGTTGGGAAAATCCTGACGCACGCCAAACTGGACGACGGCTGCTACAACCTGCTGTTAGCCGGAGTCCACCGCGCCCGAATTCTGGAAGAGGTCAGTTTTGAATTGCCCTTCCGCAAGGCGCGAGTCGAACTGATTAACGACGAGGTTGAGGACGAACAACTGGCGGAGGACTTGAGGCAGGAAATTGTCGAACGGTTCCTTGAAATTTTGCCAACCAACTCGCATCTGGACCGTGAGTCCCTAGAAAACCTGCTGGATAGCAACGTGGCGACGGGGCAGTTGATCGATTTGATCGCCTACTCCAGCGGTGCCAACCCACTGCAACTGCAACAACTGCTCGATACGCACCAGGTCTGCCAACGCGGCAAACTGATTCTCAAAGCCATGCGAAGCCTGGAAAACAACGTCGCCAGTGAACAAAAGATGCAGCGTCCTACTTTCCCTCCGGACTTTAGTTTGAACTAACCGCAGGTGAACAGGATTGAGCGATTTCGTTGGTTGTTTTCGTTGATTGATTCTGAATCGCCATCAACCGGCCGTGACGTATTACAGCGGCCCCCGCCTGAACCTCCCGAATTGTATTTACTCCAATTTAAGCTCACACTTTCTTATGAAAATTCAAATCAAATACTGCAACGAGTGATTCTACCTTCCTCAGGCCGCCAGTTTGGCGGCGGAAATCAAGGACAAATTGGACATCAATGTTGAACTGATCTCCGGAAGCGGCGGCATCTTTGATGTGATCGTCGATGGCCAACTGGCATACTCAAAACAGGCCAACGGCAATCAGTTTCCACAGTCCGATGTCCTGATCAAGCAACTGCAGCAACCGGAAGAGTAGCGGATAACTGCCCGTTGGGTTTTCGCACCGCCCTGCGTCCGACCAATTGCGGTTCGCCGCCCCAGCTTTCTACACGCTGGCTGACAACAGCGGCAAGGCGCTTCCTTTCTTTCTTTGCTTTACGCATCGACAAAAATTTGTCGGTGACCAATGCCACATCAACTAACCCACATTTTGCAGGCCGGCGGCGATGCCGTTGATGGATTGTAAAACGCACTGGCGAAAGTGTTCGGTATCGGCCGCGTCCGGGTTCTGCCGAAGTTTCTTCAGCAGTTCCACCTGGATGTAGTTCAGCGGATCAACGTAGGGGTTCCGAACCTTGATACTGCGTTGCAGCCACGGTTCGGTATCCAGCACGCTCTCGGTGCCTGTCACCTCCAACAACAAAACACGAGTCAGTTCAAATTCAGCCTTGATATCACCAAAAATAACTTCCGCATGTTCGGGATCGGCAAGTTCCGCATACAGACTTGCAATCGCCATATCCGCGCGTCCCATCCCCAGATGAACGTTGTCCAACATCGTGCGGAAAAATGGCCAGTCGCGATACATCACCTGAAGCGTCTGGATACGACCGGCGCGGTCACCGTTTTCCAGCCACGTTTTAAATCCGGTCCCGACGCCATACCACGAAGGAATATTCGCCCGGGACTGGGTCCAAGCAAATACCCACGGGATTGCCCGTAAATCGTCCAGTGTTTTGGTCGCACGCCGGTGCGTCGGACGCGATCCAATATTGAGTTGTCCAATTTGATCCATCGGTGTTGCCGCCTGGAAGTAGGCTAGGAACATCGGATGTTCGACCAGCCCACGGTATTTTTTATAGGCTGCCACACTCAATTCATCCATTGCTGCCGACCAATCTGCGGGCGTTTTTTTGTCGGCCGGGCGATGCCCCGTCGAACACATCACCGCATGCAGAACCTGTTCCAGATGCCGTCGTGCAATGGCCGGTTCGCTATAGCGTGAGCTGACCACCTCGCCCTGTTCGGTGATCCGAATGCGGCCGCGCACCGATTCGGGAGGCTGAGCCAGAATTGCGCGGTTGGTGGGGCCACCGCCACGTCCCAACGACCCGCCACGTCCGTGAAACAACGTCAACCTAATGTTGTGTTTGAGACAAGTCTGCGCCATCTGCCGCTGCGCCGTAAACAACATCCAGTTGGCTCGCATAAACCCACCGTCCTTGTTGCTGTCACTGTAGCCGATCATGATTTGCTGCTGGTTGCCGCGTTGTTTCAGATGTTCCGCGTAGACCGGATGTGCAAACAGGCGCTCCATCGTTTCTGATGCCGCCAGCAAATCGTCCACCGTTTCAAACAGCGGCACGATATCGATACAGCCGAACAGATCTGAGTTCTTCGCCAACAGCAGCACCTCCAGCAAATTGCTGACGTTCTCGGTCATGCTGATGATATAAGTCTCCATCGCGCGGCTGCCACCGGCCTGTTGAGCGCACTTGATCAAGTCAAACAATGCCACCAGATCCGTCGTTGATTCACTGACGCCCCCGGTCGCCAACCTTGCACCATTGTTCTCCTGCTTTGTCAGTGCACTGGTCAAGGCATCGGTCAATGCGTCTTCGTCGAAGCCGGCGTACCCATCGACGTCCATGTTGGCCTTCATCAATTCCGCGACGGATCGACGATGCTGGTCGGCATGCTGGCGTACATCGATCGAAGCCAGATGGAAACCGAACACCTCGACTGACCGCATCAGCCGCCGGAAGCGGCCACGCACCAACCGTTGCCCCTTGTTGGCCTCCAAACTTTCACGAATCAAATTCAAATCATGCAAAAATGATTCGGCATCCGGGTAGGCCCGCGGCAGATCGGCAGACGCCTGATCGTCCAGCGGCAACTGCGTCTTGCGCAACGTCGTCATCAACCGGCGATACATCATCACCAGTTTCTCGCGATAGGGTTCCTGATGAAAACGGTCCAACAGTTCATGTTCGGCTTCCTCCACCAGTTTTCGGTCCTCGACCAGACTTTCCAAAAACGCGGCGGAGAATCCGACACGATCACGGGCGCAACTGAGCAACTCGTAGAACGACATGACCTCGCGCTGGTAAAGTTCCAGTATCAACTTTCTCTGTGCCTGCAAGGCCTCCACGGTGATGTCGTTGGTCACGTAAGGATTGCCGTCGCGATCACCACCGATCCACGAACCGTATCGCAGCAGCGGCGGCACGTCAAAATCGTGCCCCGGGAACACCGTCGCCAGATCCCGTTCCAGTTGCTCGTAAATGCGGGGGACCTGTTCGAACAATGTGTTTTCGAAGAAATACAGCCCCGTATTGCGGACCTCGTCCATAACGGTCGGGCGTCGGTCGCGCGTTTCGGCACTCTGCCACAACAGCACGATATAATCCTGTAACACGTCCTGCACACGCTCGCGCTGCCGCGGGTAGAGATCCTTTGACGAAATCCTGGACAACAGCCCGGAGACACTTTTCAGAATCTGGCGAATTGTCTGGCGACGCGACTCGGTCGGGTGGGCGGTAAACACCGGCATCACCAACATGCTGCTGAGCATGGCCTGGATTTGATGGGCATCGAAGCCCTCCTCTTTCAGCGACACCAAAGCCTGTAGAATCGTCTCATCCATCGGCTCGCCGGCCTCGTACGCGTCGTTGGAACGGTCCTCCAACACCCGCACGCGCTCGTGCTCTTCAGCCAAATTGACCAACTGGAAATAAGTGGAAAACGCCTTCAGATTGACATCTGTCGTTTCGGGGTCATTGCTCATTGCGGCCACAATCGCCCGCAGTTCCTCGACCGCCTCTGTGCTGCCGGCGCGGCCGGATTTGGCCAGCCCGCGAATTTTCTCCTCCAGCTCCAGCATCTCCAGCCCCTCCTGCTGGACGATCGTCTGCCCCAGCAGTTCGCCAAGCACACGAATCGTCTTACCAAGGTCGTTTTGGATGTTTGAATCAGAAAGGCTCATGGTACCGGTGGGGCTGGGGATCTGTGTGACGAACTGGCTAAACGTCATGTTTTAACGGTTTTTGTCCGCTTGCGAAACAAGCCAAGGGGATATCGAAAGTTTGACGTTGACGATCAAAATTCCGTGCTTAGACTATCGGCCTACTAATAACCACAAGGACCGAAAAAAAATGTCACTGGATATTTACTACGATAAAGATTGCGACCTCTCCATTATCAAAGGCAAGAAAGTCACGATTCTTGGTTTTGGCTCACAAGGTCACGCCCACGCCCAAAACCTCCGGGACAGTGGCGTGGATGTCATTGTTGGACTACGATCCGACAGCCCGACTCGCAAGAAAGTCGCTGCTGCGGGACTGGAAGTCAAAGATACCGCCGACGCCGTCAAGGACGCAGACGTGGTAATGGTGCTGACTCCAGACGAATATCAGGCCAAGATTTACCGCGAAGACATCGAGCCCAATATTAAGCAGGGGGCCTGTTTGGCTTTCGGTCACGGATTCGCAATTCACTACGGCCAGGTCGCTCCACGAGCCGATCTGGACGTCATTATGATCGCTCCCAAAGCTCCCGGTCACACCGTGCGGACAGAATTTGTTCAGGGGCGCGGCATTCCGGATTTGATCGCGATCGCTCAGGACGCCAACGGTACCGCCGTGGAACTGGCCAAATCGTACGCCTCGGCTATTGGTGGTGGACGGACTGCGATCATTCACACCACCTTCAAGGACGAAACGGAAACGGATTTGTTCGGAGAACAGGCCGTGCTGTGCGGCGGTGTGGTCGAACTGATCAAAATGGGTTTCGAGACCCTGACCGAGGCAGGCTATCCGCCTGAGTTGGCTTATTTCGAGTGTCTACATGAGACGAAGCTGATCGTGGATTTGATCTACGAAGGCGGCATTGCCAACATGAATTACTCGATCTCCAACAATGCGGAATACGGTGAATACGTCACCGGCGAAGCGGTTGTCAACGACAGTTCGCGCGCGGCAATGCGTCAGGCACTGAAGAACATTCAAAACGGTGATTACGCGAAAAGCTTCATTCAGGAAGGTGCCCTTGGTTACCCGAGCATGAACGCTCGCCGTCGTAACACGGCAGCTCACGAGATCGAGCAAATCGGTGAGAAACTTCGCGCGATGATGCCATGGATTGCCGCGAACAAAATCATTGACAAAGACGTGAACTAACACACGTAAGTTTGCCGACAGGAAACACCAGGGAAGTCAACGTGTGAGCGTTGACTTCCCTTTTTTTATCCGGGGCCACGGTTCACAAATTAATACCGGCCGTACCGATCAAAGGCGTATCATGACGCAATCAAACGCAAAAAAACTGGAAGGGCCAGAACTGCTGGCACGTCTGGCGCAGGAAACGGCTGCCGCCCTTGATCGTGTTTATCAGCTGGACAACGCCACACCGATCAGCACGGTGACGCTGGAGAGCGGGTGCACATTGACACTCAAACGTGAGGACACCTCGCGCGTACACAGCTACAAATGGCGCGGCGCGTCAAACAAAATCGCTCACCTGGTCGAACAGGGATTCGCTGGTGCTCTGGTCGCCGCCTCCGCCGGCAACCACGCCCAAGGCGTCGCCGTTGCGGCACAGAAACTGAAACTCAAAACCACCATCTTCATGCCAATTTCGACACCCGTCGTCAAGCAACGGGCGGTCAAGAGCTTCGGGGGCGACCAGGTCGATATCGTCCTCCACGGTGACGTCTTCGACGAAGCGGCGGTCGCCGCACAGAAATTTGCTGCCGAACATGGTGGCCAGATCATCGCTCCCTACGATGATCTGTACGTGATCGCCGGCCAATCCACCATCGGCGTAGAAATCGTCAACGAAATCAAACAACCGCCCACGCATATCTTTCTGCCAATCGGAGGCGGTGGCATGGTCGCCGGCGTGGCAGCGGTCCTGAAAACAGCGTTTCCTGATGCCGTACTGATCGGCGTCGAGGAAACCGGACAGGCCAGCATGGGGACATCGATCGCCGCCGGGCAGCGTGTGACGCTGGACACCATCGACCGCTTCTGTGACGGGACTGCCGTCGCGTGTCCCGGTGAACTGAACTACGAGATCTGTCGGCAGCTGCTGGATAGTTGCATCACGGTCGATAACGATCAGGTCTGTCAGGCGATCCAGTTCCTCTGGCAGGAGCTACGAATCATCGTCGAACCATCGGCAGCACTGGGCGTGGCCGCGGCAAGAAACCACGGACTGAAGTCTGCCGACCGGCCGCTGACCGTGCTGTCGGGTTCCAATGTCGATTTCATGACGCTACCGCAGATCGCTAAACGCGGACAGGCCGAAATCCCGGAGGAACGCTTCTTCTGCTTCGAAATCGGTGAGCAGCCTGGGGCGCTGATCGGTATTCTCGATCACTTCTTTGGCAATATGAACATCATCGATTTTCAATACGGCAAAGTCGCTGAAGATCGAGCCTATCCGGTGATCGGTATCGAGGTTCCCCGGTCGGCCCACGCGGAACTGGAGGGGTTTCTAGATGATCCGGCAATCCCCCCCTACAAGGAAGTCACCGGAACGGCATCGGCCGAATTCCGGGTCATCCCCTTCAGCGTCGATCTGCTGAACCACCCGATGTTCGCCGTGATCACTTTCCCCAACCGGCCCGGAGCGCTGCGCGATTTCATGCGCGGCGCCAGCGACCTAGCGAACGTGTGCTATATGAACTACAGCGATTCGGGACAGGCCGTTGGTCAGGCGCTGATGGGGTTCGAGTTTGCTGATTCGCCAACCAAGGATACATTTTCGAAATGGCTGGTGGACAGTGATATCAAATTCGAAAAAATCCCGATGGCGACGATCCGCCACCTAGGCCAATCCATCAACGGCAACGGCGGCGATATCGGTGACTACTCGGCCGACTTTATTCGACGGAGTTAATCCCTCGTCGTGCAAGTGCAGCAATCGGTTCCCGGTTCACAGTCTGTGATTTGGCAGAACGGGCACTGCTTGGGGTTCACATCAGCATCCTCGTCGTCCATTTCATCACTGCGGTAGCCGACGGTGTCTCGCCAACCACAGTCCATGCACTTTAGTTCCCACGCATTAATCTCCAAGCCTTCCGCCTGAAAATGGTTGTACTTGCAGACCAGCGGACATTCCTGACGCGTTGGATCTTGCTTGCACTGTCCGGCAGAATTCGGGCCGCCGGGCGGTAATTTAGGCTTCATGGGAGGACTTCGTGAAAACTGAGATCGGTGAATTTTTCCAATATAGCCTCAAATCGGTCGAATTTGGAGAATTGACACCGTTAAAGCGGACTCCCGGCCACCGCGCTGCCGAACAATTGACTACCGGTCCCCCCAACCGGCAGACTCCGCAGCGCTTACCTTACAGGCAAAGTCGATGAGCAACAGAGACCGATTTGAATACGACCCGCGTGCCAGAAGCAACCACGGTGACGGGATCGACCGCGATGCACTCCTGGGCAAACTGTCCGGGGATTTGATGAAGGGCGCACTATTGCTGGCCTTCCTAGTGCTGGCGTTTTTTTTGTACACCTGTTTCTACCGGGTTGATGCCAGTGATCAGGGAGTGGTGCTGCGTTTTGGGAAACACGCGCGCACCGTGGAAACCGGTTTACAGTTGAAACTTCCATGGCCAATCGAAAGCGTTTATACGGTACCTGTGAAACGGGTACAGTCCGAAGAGTTTGGTTTTGCGACCGTTGAGGCGGGGCGGAATACGACCTACGCAAAAAAATCCAACCGCATGTTGGAGGTGGCCGACATGTTGACCGGTGATTTGAATCTCGCCCACGTGGAATGGATCGTTCAGTACCGCATCTCCGATCCCTACAAGTCATTGTTTAATCTTGGCGGCGATGACAGTGGTCTATGGACCAGCAGCATGCAGCGTCTGACACAAGACGGTATCAATCCGGCAATTCCAGACACGATCCAGGATGTCTCGGAAACCGTCATGCGAAAGCTGGTCGGCGACCGTAGCGTGGACGCCGTCCTGACATTGGGCCGCGAAGAGATCGCCGCCCAAGCCAAGGTCGATATTCAGGCGATGCTGGATGAATTCGATGCCGGGGTCGATATCGTGATGGTCAAATTGCAAACCACTTCCCCTCCAGAACCCGTCAAGGAGGCTTTTCAGGAAGTGAACCGGGCGCGTCAAAACAAGGAGCGCGTCGTCAACGAAGCCGAGGGCGAGCGCAACCGTCAAATTCCTGCGGCGCGCGGACGGCGCGATCAGTTGATCTCCGAAGCAGAAGGTTACAAAGCCAACGTAACCCAAGAAACCGTGGGGCTGGTATCGGCCTTCAGTGCGAAACTGGCCGAGTATGAAAAAGCGCCCGAGGTCACGCGTCAGCGCTTGTACCTGGAGGCAATGCAGGAGGTGCTTGGGAACGTTGGCGGTAAAACGATCGTGGACCAATCGCTTAACCAGATGCTGCCCATTCTGAACCTGAACAATGGTTCACCCGGAAACCCATTACGAGGGACCAACCGATGATGACGCGCGTGATTGCAGCAATTTTTATTTTGATTCCGCTGGCGATTGTTTTGTACCTATCGACGTTCATCGTTCCCGAGGGAAAGCAGGTCGTCATCACCCAGTTCGACAGACCGGTCAGCTTTATTTCCGATCCGGGTTTGAATTTCCGGATCCCGCTGTTGCAAAATGTCAAAACGCTGGAGAAACGCATCCTGCCGTGGGACGGTGCCCCAGAGAACATGCAGACCCGGGACAAAAAACGGATCTTCGTGGATTGCTGGGCGAGGTGGAAGATCGTCGATCTGAAAACGTTTTACACCGACGTGCGCACCGAGGCCAAGGGACAGAAATTTTTGGATGATGTTGTCGATTCGGCCGTGCGTGACGTGGTGGCCCGACACAATCTTATCGATCTGGTGCGTACTTCTGACAACCCGCTGGAATACGAAAGTGATGAACTGGGACGCAGCGCGACCAGCCGTGACAAGGTCATCAGCGGTCGCGAGAAAATCGAAAAAGAGATTCTGAAGGTCGCCAGCCAGAACCTAGAAAAAGAGTTCGGAATCAGCCTGGTGACAGTTCACTTGAAACGCGTCAAGTACAGCGACCAGGTGCGCAACACGGTCTACGAGCGGATGCGGTCGGAGCGCGAGCGTGTGGCGCAACTGTTTCAGTCGGAGGCCGAAGAAGAACGAAATCGAATCAAGGGCATGACCCAAAAGGAGTTGGATGTCATCGAAGGTGCGACCAAACAGAAGGCGGCCGAGATTCGGGGTAGTGCCGACGCCGAGGTCATTCGCATGACCGCAGAGGCCTACGGAAAGGATCCGGAGTTTTTTGAATTTCTCCAGCGTTTGGAGATGTACAAAAAGGCGTTAAAACAGGATACCAATCTGGTTTTGTCAACCGACAGTGAGATGTTTGGGCTGTTCAAATCAATCAGAGTACGACGCGCTGAGCAACCGCCAGCCACGTCCGCACCTTCCGCCGCCCCCACATCGTCACCCGAGTAGAGGTTTGCCGCCATCGGCGGTAAAGGGGAGGTAAATGCATGTCAAACAGTCCCGCACACCGCCCCCCTGCGAAAACTGGTACGGCCAAGACTGACACAGTAAAGACTGATCCTACGATTTGCTTACCCGATCGACGACCGCGGTTCCCATCTCTTCGGTTGTCACAATTGCCTGGCCATCGGCTGCGATGTCTCCCGTGCGGAAACCGTCGGCAAGCGTTGCCTTAACGGCAGCTTCGATCGCTGCGGCACACGGTTCGTTGCCGAAGGTGCTGCGCATCATCATCGCCACCGATAGAATCGTCGCCAACGGATTGGCTTTCCCCTGACCGGCAATGTCGGGTGCCGATCCGTGCACCGGTTCGTACATTCCTTTGCCTCTGGAATCGAGCGAAGCCGACGGCAGCATGCCGATTGACCCGGTCAGCATCGATGCCGCATCCGAAAGGATGTCGCCAAACATGTTGGTGGTCACCATCACATCGAACTGTTTCGGGGCGCGTACCAGCTGCATACACGCATTGTCGATATACATATGGGACAGTTCAACTTCCGGGTACGATTTCCCCAGGTCAATCATCACCTCGCGCCACAGTTCCGACACCTCCAGCACATTGGCTTTATCAACCGAACACAGACGTCTGTCACGCTGCATCGCCATCTGGAAGGCCGAATGCCCGATCCGTTGGATCTCGGCCTCCGAATAGACCATCGTGTTGTAGCCCTTACGCGATCCTTTTTCACCCTCGATCGCGCGCGGACCACCGAAATAAATACCTCCGGTCAACTCACGCACAATCATGATGTCCAGTCCTGAAACGACTTCAGGTTTGAGCGTGGACGCGTCGGCCAGTTCAGGAAACAGCAGGGCAGGGCGGAGGTTGCTGAATAATTCCAGTTCACTGCGCAGGCCCAACAGCGCTTTCTCCGGACGCAGTTGCCGGTCAATGGATTCCCATTGTGGTCCCCCCACAGCCCCCAACAAAATCGCGTCAGCCGATCTGGCCAAATCCAGCGTGGACGGCGGTAGAGGATGGCCGTGCAACTCATACGCCGCACCTCCGACAGGCTGTGTTTCGATGGTGCAGGAAAGGCCGAACACCCCGTTTACTTGCTCGATCACACGAACGGCTTGAGCGGTAACTTCAGGTCCAATTCCGTCTCCCGGAAGAACGGCGATCGTCTTTTTATCTGACATGGGTTTGGGTTGACGGTAAGGAGTCGTAAGGTAGTTCGTTGGGTTAAAGCACTCGTGGCCCGGAGGGAACCGCCAAGATTAATTTTTCCCGATAAAGTATTGCATCAACGTATCGCCCGGCAACTTCTTCAGGCCGCTGGCCTCGCAAGTCACCTCGTTGTAACGATCGCTGCGATCAGCCTCGACACCAGCACCGCAGATGGTGAACGGCACGTTGCCGTGCGTGTGGGTTTTGGTGCTGATGTAGGTCGGGTGGTCCGGCGTTACCAAAATACGGTAATCTACGTCCATCGATTCCAGTTTCTTGTGGATCTTGGCCACGATGTGCGTATCGATCTCTTCGAGTGCCTTGACTTTTTTGCCCAAGTCGCCCTCGTGCGACGCCTCATCAGGTGCTTCGACATGCACGCAGACGATGTCGTATTTCTCGATCGCATCCAGTGCGTAATCGCCTTTGGCGGCGTAATCGGTATCGGTGTAGCCCGTCGCACCGGGGACCTCGATGCGATCCCAGCCCACCAGTGCCGCCAGTCCACGCAACAGATCGACCGCCGTAATCATCGCACCTTTCACACCATGAATGGACTCAAAAGACGCCAGTTTTGGTTTTCGTCCCAGCCCCCACAACCAGACGTTGGTCGCCGGTAGTTTCCCCTCGGCCTTGCGCTGCGTGTTGACCGTGTGATTTTCGAACCATTGGCTGGACCGATGCATCAGATCGACCAGCACATCGCTGCCGGGGCCGCGCGGAAAATCGTTTTCCACCGTTTTGTCCGAAAGGTCGTGCGGGGGTGTGGCGCGCGTGTCATTGGAAAATGGAGCCGCCGGCCCGCCCGCCGGACGATACATCAACAGGTTACGATAGCTGACCCCGGGAATGAATTCCAAACGATCATCGCCAACCTGCTCCTGCGCCGTCTTCAACAACGCTTGTGCCTCCTCGCTGCTGATGTGACCGGCGGTGAAGCTGTTCATAATTTGGTCATCGACGCTGACCAGATTGCAGCGAATGCACCAGTCCTCATCTGCCAGTTCGATCCCTTGGGCCGCCGCTTCGATGGGGGCGCGCCCTGTGTAGTTCACCTGCGGGTCGTACCCCAGCAAACTCATATTCGCCACCGACGAACCAGCCGGCAGGTTCTCGGGCGTGTGATTGGCCACTCCCACCACCCCCTGTTTGGCAATGGCGTCCATGGCGGGCGTGTTGGCGGACTCCAAAGGCGTTTTGCCGCCAAGTTGTTCTTGAGGTTCGTCGGCACAGCCGTCGGGGATGACGATGACGTATTTCATGGGGAATTTCTGTATTTAAGTTGCAGTGAAGGGACAACGGTGTCCGCTTTACGTTCAGGTTCGGGGGAACAGACAAGGCTGCCCGTTCTATGGGATAACGGCGCTACGCTCGCCAAAGTCGGGAAACCGGTTCTCTCCTTTACACTTCGGCTCCACCGTCTGGCGACGGTGGCTACGCTCCTTTGATGCCAAATTTGAATGCTAAGCGTCGAGGATTCTCAATCGTTCGGTCTTGGATTTAACGCAGTCCAGTTTCTCGATTTGCTCAATCGCGGCTTCGGCATCCGACTCACGGGTGTCCTTGGTGATGATCACCAGCGGCACCATGCCGTTGGCAAAATCGTTGTCATGTTGGTAAACCGATGCGATCGAAATATCGTGCTTGCCCAACACACCGGCGATCTGAGCCAGCACGTTAGGGATATCTTCGACATTGAATCGCAGATAAAACCGGCCGGTCAAATTCCCGGGTGCGGCCATTTCGATCCGGTTCGATTCGTCCGACCACAGTTCCAGGGTCTGGAAGGTGATCGCTGTCCGTCCGACCGCAGTGTCAATCAGATCAGCCACCACCGCGGACGCCGTTGGCATCTGCCCGGCACCTTGCCCGTGATAAAAAACAGGGCCCACGGCATCGCCATCAACGCTGATCGCATTGTAGTTGGCTCGCACTTCGGCCAGCGGCGTGCCGTTTTTGACCAGCATCGGCCCCACCACCGCCTGTAGGCCCTCATCGGTCAGACGCGTCAACCCGATCAGCTTGATCCGGTAGCCAAGTTGCTTGGCGTACTTGAGATCTAGGGAATCAAGTTGGTCGATGCCGCGTTTGGGTATGTTGGCCCAATTTACCCGGGCACCGAAAGCAAGGTGGGCCAGAATCGAAAGCTTCTGCGCCGCGTCGGTGCCATCGACATCCATTGCCGGATCTGCTTCGGCGTAACCAAGGTCCTGAGCCTCCTTGACGGCATCGTCGTAGGACGCACCCTCGAGATCCATGCGCGTGATGATATAGTTGCTGGTTCCGTTGAGGATCCCGTTAAGCGACTGGATCTGGTTGGCGGACAGGCACTGGCTGATATTGGTGATGATCGGAATCCCGCCGGCGACGGAGGCCTCAAATGCAATCGAACGTCCCAGCTGGCGGGCCTTTTCGAACAGTTCGGGGCCGTGCTGGGCCATCAGGGCTTTGTTGGCGGTAACGACATCTTTGCCGTTGTCCAGCAATCGCAGCATCACCGTTTTTGCCTCGTCAACGCCGCCAATCAACTGAACAACAACCTTCACCGAAGGATCGTTGATCACTTTGTCGATATCGTCGGTCAGGACACCCTCAGGCAGATCGATGCCCCGGTCCTTTTCCAGATTCCTGACCACAGCATGCGTCAGCCAGAGTGTCTTGCCAGCGTGTCGCGCCGTGCGATCGCCGTGATCGAGTAAAATTTTGGCCACGCCGGTTCCGACAGTGCCCATGCCTATGATAGCGACCCCGATTTTTTCCATGGTTTGAATAAGGTTGGTTAAGTTTCGATAAAGGGTAGGGTGAAAACCGGGAAGCGTGCCTTCCAGCTGGCGAAAAATCAATGTTTCGTCAGCGAGCATGTTAAGTAACCATCGGATTTTTCTCAACCGACCACTGGCACGAGTCAGTAAAATCTTGCCCAAAGTGTCTGGCGAATGTGGCCATCTGTGGTTAACTCCGTTTAGAATCGTGGCCGTTCACAAATTTCCATGAAACCACTCGCCTCGCAACATCTTGACTCGACTGCCCCCTGGAGCACCAAAAATGAAGCTTTTCGAAACAATCATCAGCCACTTTGATGACCATAGTCTGGGACTGCTGGGGGCCGTGCTGGGAGAACACGAGGTGAAGGTGCGCGATGGGCTGGAATCGGCCGCGGCTGAAATCCTTGGCGCTGTAGGCAACCGCACCCGTTCCAAACAGGGTCGGGAAATGCTGTGGCGCGAACTGCGCGACACGGACCCGGCCCTCGCATCTTCCTTCCCCAATCAGCTGTATTACCAAAACAGCCAGTCGCTGGTCGAAAACGGCAACCGCCAGTTGGCCGGGATGGTTGGCCAAAATGCAGACGCCATCACAGCACGTGTCAGCCATGCGGCGGACATTGGTAGCACTTCGGCCAGCCGGATGGTCGGTGCCGTCTCCCCACTGATCTTCTCCTCATTGGCGGCATGGCAACAGCAAGAGCAGGTCGATGCCGAGGGCTGGCAGCGAATCTTTGCCAGCCAAACTGAAGGATTGCGCGAACGCGCAATCCACGCACGAACCAAAAACGTGGCGGCAAAAGATCGTCAGCAAACCTTTCCCGGGTTTGATTCCCAATGGAGCACTGAAAAACAAACCGGCGATCAAATCAATCACTCTGCCGGGGCAGGGCAGGGCGACAATGCAGGTCAATGGACCACGGGGTCGGGGTTCACGCCCGGCTATACGGGTTCCGCAGCCGATCAATTCAACGCACCAGCCTCCGGTTCAACTTGCACCACTACCGTGGAATCGGACGCCGACCGTTCCTCCTCCGGCGGCGCAGGTATCACCTCGCCGGCCGCGATCGGTCTTGCCGGTGCTGCGGCGGTGACGGGTATCGCGGCAGCCGGTGGGCAATCGGCATCGGTCCACCCAAATCGATCCGGCCAACCGGCAGCGCAAACATCTCAAACAACATCTCAAACGCCACCGGCCAATGTCGGCGTCACCTCATACCAGCAGCGACGCGCACGACGGCAAAAGCGACCCGCATTTGCCGCCAATCCGGCGTTCAGCAGTTTCGGCGCTACGGCCGTGCAGTCAGGTCTGGCGGCTGCCGCTGTCTCCCCCGTCAATCCTGACCACGCATCCTCCCCGGTGACTCCATCATCGACCGTCCGGCCTGTCGCCAGCACACCAGATCCGGACCAACCGCGTCGCTGGGTACCGGACACCGAAAATCTGCGGCGCGAACGAGAACGCACGGCGATTGAAAATGCCCGCCTTCAACGTGAGGCGCGACTGGCCAAAGAGCAAGGTGGCGGATTGGGTTTCCTATGGTGGCCATTGGGACTGCTAACAGCGCTGGTTGCCGGTGGCTGGTTCTATGCTGATCAGCTCCGCGATGCGCTGGTGGTCAACGCCGATCCGGTTTCTTTATCGACGCCCGGTACAGGAACTTCCGACCAGATAGCTGGAGCGCCAACCATAACCGAACCACCCACGCGCTCTATCCCTCAACCGGTCCCCGACGAAGCCGACCCGGCGCTCCCATCACTCCCGGAATTAAAAGCGGCCGATCAACCTGACATCGAAAGTGGTCTCGACGACGCGGTAAAACTGGCACCCGCCGCCAACGGATTCCCGTTGCTGGAACCTTCGGAAACGGAATCAGCAACGGCTGAAGCGGACGCCGTGAAACACGCCGCTCCTCGGGACGATGCGATCACTTTTCCGGCCCCCCCAACTGCCTCAGCCGCCGATAGCACGGACGTTGACTTCCAGGTTGAAACATGGCTTACCGATCTGGAAACGGCGCTGCAGAACGTCAAAGACGAAGCGTCTGCCAAATCAGCGCTGCCGGGACTGAACGAAGGTGTCACGGCCCTTGAGGATTTATTGGGGGCATCTGATCAATGGAGCAGCACCGACCGGAATCTGGTGGAACTGCAAATGGAAGAAGCGGCAACCACATTTGCCAAACTCAAGAAAACAGCATTTGCCACCACCGGCATTAGAACTCTGCTAACCCCTGTATTCGCAAGACTCGAAACCCTGATGGCGGATAAATAACCCAGCCACTGAGTATTCAAGTTTGCCCGATCCCCGGTCGAGGCCGATAATGATTATGATGATGTTCAATCAATTAACTACTCCTACCTCCGCCGGAAATCTAATCCATGCCTTTGTACTGCAACAAACGTGGTTTCACTTTGGTAGAACTGCTGGTGGTGGTTGCCATCATCGGCATTCTGATGGGGTTACTGTTACCGGCAGTCCAGCAAGTGCGGGAGGCGGCGCGGCGCACCGAATGCTTGAACAACCTCAAACAACTCGCTCTAGCGTCGCACAATTACCAATCGGCTCGTCAGCGGTTTCCCGCCGGGATTTACGATGACGACAATGATCATCGCACGTGTTTGAGAAACGGGCTGGTTGAACTGCTGCCGTTTCTCGAACAGGGTAATCTGTACGATCAAATTGACAGATCACTGCCTTGGTCAGCCTTGGCCAACCTCGCGGTGACCGAGCCCGCGATTCCTTTTCTACAGTGCCCGTCGGCTGGCGGTGCCGTTGAGGACAATGCCGGCATCCAGGGGGCGCGTGGCGATTACGCATTTTGCATGGGAGACAATTCAAGAATTTCAACGGACAAACCCCGAGGAATGTTTGGCATCAACAGTCGCATTACCTTCGCCGATATCCGCGACGGTTCCTCCAATACTCTTCTGATGGGCGAAGCGGCCAGCAGAACGGGCCTGCCTGCAACGTCCACCTGAAGCTGACCGGATATCAAAATGGGCCAGGTCTGGTCCAAAGCGAATTTTGATGGAACCAACAACGCCGGTCACCTGGGTGGACGTGGTTCGCTGGTCGCGGTGACCGCACAAAACCCGGGCCCCGACGGCCAGTGGGACACCGACGACGATGTATTGGCCCGTGTCAACCAACTCCCGGTCGATGTTTCGATTGACGTAGCACCCAATGACAACGGCAACGAACTGGATCGGGTTCGTGGGTTCATCAGCTTTCACCCACAAACCTGTAATTTTGTCTTCGCAGACGGCTCAACACACGCGATTGATGAAAATATCAGCCCGAGCCTGTATCGCGCGGTCAGCACCCGCGATGAAGGTGAAATCATTTCACACGAAGACCTGTAAACGGTCCACCAAGAGTGACGCTTCTCTTGTTCTCCTTGTTCAACGGTCCCGGTAATCCCTACCGGTTTGAACACTAGTCTGGCTGCGCGTTAACCCGGTGGCGCGTCAGTTCGACTTCACATTGACTAGGCAGCACACGCCCCCAGCGCGTTACCCGAACGCATTCTCTAACAGACCTCCAAGGCCTTTTTCGTGATGGCGGTGATTTGATCAAATTGCCCTGTGTCGATCATCTCCGCTTTCACCATCCAGCTACCGCCGCACGCAACGACCGACCGCAGCGCCAGATACTGGCTGATGTTATCCGTATTGATGCCGCCGGTTGGAATAAATCGTATGCTGCCGTACGGTCCCTGAAGTGCTTTGAGCATGGGAATGCCACCAATCCGTTCAGCCGGAAAAAACTTGACCACCTGCAACCCAAAATCCAGTGCCGTTTCAAGATCCGTGGGACTGGAACACCCGGGGAAGATCGGCATGTCATTATCCAGGCACCACTGGACCGTTTTGGGATTGAAGCCGGGCGTGACCACAAACCGGGCACCCGCACCGGCGACTTGTTTGGCATCTTCGACACTGTGAACAGTCCCGGCACCGATCAGAAAGCTATCGATTTTGGCCAATTGGGCGATCGCCTCCAGCCCGGCGTCAGTCCGCAATGTCACTTCCGCCACCGGTAACCCACCGGCAATCAGAGCATCTGCCAACGGAACAGCGCTCGCGGCGTCATTAATAGCCACAACGGGAATAATTTTAAGGTTTTCTAGTTGCTGGATCATCTGGATGATACTTTACGTTAAATTGGTGAAGATATTCGCAATAGAGACTACCCTTTTCGTACCTACAGTTGCGATCCCCGGCTTTTTGTCGTTGACGGATAGATTTTCCACATTAACTTATAACCGATTGTTGGATTGTAAACAATTGCCCGGATGGGTACACAATGGAGACAGTGTGACAGGAGAGTTGCCTAATGGCTTCAATTAGAGAAGAGATTACCAGCAAAATTAGAGATGAGCTAGTTGCGGGAAATTTCGAAGTGGGGCATCCCCTTCGAGAGACCGAAATGGCGAAGCGTTTCGGGGTCAGCCGCGGACCAATTCGTGATGCATTTTTACAGCTGTCCAAAGATGGCTTTCTGGCGTATCAATCCAATCGGGGGGTGACTGTTCGCCATCCTCCGGCGGCCGAGGATCGGGGTTTCATTGCCTCAATTCGCTCCCAAATTGAGCTTTATATTGTTGGCAAGGGGTTCGAGACACTCACGCCGATCAGCTTGGGCAGAATTGAAATCACGCTTGAGGAGCTACAAGAGGCGTGTATCTCCGCCGATGTCGTCGAAGTTGCTAAAGCCGACATGGCGTTTCACCAGGCGATCCTTCAAGAATGCGGCGGCGAAGATCACATTCAGGTGTGGCGACAACTCTGCTCGCGTACGTTGCTGACGTATTCGCGTCTGGACTCATATCAGGAGGCCTATTGCGAGCACGTGGATATCTTTGAGGCACTCCGGGCGCGCGATCGGGCCAAAGCGCTTGCCGCCATCGAAAACAACATTACCTCCCCGCCGTCGCGGCCGCACAGCGCTCGTGCGGACCAAACGACGGAAGATCCGCCAACTTCGGATCAACCGGGTGCAGATCAACTAGGTGCAAATCAACCGAGTGCAGATCAACAAATCGAGGACCCGCAGAATTAATCCTGCCTGCGGCAATGACGCCACAGCAAACGACCACCACAACCACCGCAGTAAGGAATACAGAACATGTTGATCGGGATTTTGTCGGCGCTGTTGGCCGGTGCCATGTTGGGGCTTTACGCCCTCCCTGGAAAATACGTCAAAGACTTTCAGGAAGAGAACAAATGGAGCATGTTCTTTTTGCTGACCATGTTTGTAGTGCCGCTGATTGTGACTTTCGGCATGATGAAGGGCGTCACGGAGATTTACTCATCGCTGGACAGTGGAATCCTGCTGACGATGGTCGTCGCCAGTTTCCTCTGGGGTGTCGGTGTGATGATGTGGGGCAAAGCCATCGACCACATCGGTCTGTCTCTGGGGTTTTCGCTGTTCATTGGTACGGTGATTCTGGTCGGCAGCCTACTCCCCTTGGGGATCGATCTCTACAATGGAAAAGACTTGCCCTCGGCTGGTATTCTGGCATTGATCGTACTGGGCATTTTTGTTGTTCTCGCTGGTGTTGTATTCAACGGAAAAGCCGGCTTGACGCGTGAAAAGGACGAAGTCACCGCCGGAAACATCGACGACACCCGGGACGACGATGCTCCGAAGAAAAAGTCATTCGCCACCGGAATCATGATCGCCGTCATCGGTGGCCTGTTGGCAACCGGCTTCAACGTTGCCTTTACGGTAGGCGGCGGGCCACTGAAAGAACTGGTGCTTGCCAACGGCAACCCTGAATGGATGACCGCCATGGCTGTCATGCTGCCGGTGTTTATTAGCGGTGGCGTCGTCATGACGTTGTATTTTGGTTGGCAACTAACTCAAAAGAAGGCTTGGGGATCGTTCTCCACATCGGCATTGGTGCTGAACGTCATCTTGATCGCCATCATGGCTTTCTTTCATTACGCCGCATCTGCGATGTATGCGTTTGCCGCGAACGCCCTAGGGGATGCAGGCCCGGTTGTTGTTTATGCGATCTTCAACACCACGTGCCTTGTCGTCGCGGTTGTCAGTGGAATTCTGACAGGTGAATGGGCCAAGGCCTCTCCTCAGGCGAAAAAGTTCCTCTACCAAGGACTGGCGTGCATGGTTGGAGGAGTGTTGGTACTGACCGCCAGCCAAGCCTTGAAGTCGCCTCCACCCGCTCCTGCTCCCACAGAAGAAGCGCGCAGCGTAATGGACAACCCGCAAGGGTTGGCGACATCGGTCATGGTCGCCCGATAGACAAACCGGGCTGTCACTTTCTTTTTTTATGTCAGCGTAAACAGACTACACAGTGGGGGGATTTCAGGATGAAAATTGAACAAGAATCGTTTGGAGAATTCAACGGCGACCCGGTCGAGCAATACACGCTAGACAACGATAACGGCGTGGTGGTCAAAGTTTGCACTTACGGCGGTACGGTGACCTCCATCACTACGCCCGACAAAAATGGCAGCTCCGACGACATCGTCTGCGGCTTCGATTCACTTGACGGCTATTTTTCAGACGATTACAAAAACAATTCGCCCTACTTCGGCTGCCTGGTGGGACGCTATGCGGCGCGCATCAAAGACGGGAAATTCTCCGTCAATGGCAACGATCATCAGGTCGCCACCAACGACGGACCCAACCACCTGCACGGCGGTATTGTCGGATACGACAAACGGATCTGGTCGGTCGATTCGGCCGACGCAGAAAGCGATCACGTCTCTCTGGTCCTGTCGCTGAAAAGTACCGACGGCGAAGAGGCGTTTCCCGGCAACGTTGATGTGACGGTTGAATACAAATTGACCGCCGACAATGCCTTGGAGATCCACTACAGCGCAACCACCGACAAAACGACGCCACTATCGCTGACCAATCACACGTATTTCAACCTCAACGGTTTCAAAGACACCGTTCTGGATCACATTGTTCAACTCTCCAGCGATCGCTACCTGGAACCGGACGAAACCAACGTCCCTGTCGGTGTAGAAACCAGCGTGGCAGGCACCGTTTGCGATTTCAATACTCCTAAACGGATCGGTGATTGCTTTGAAGAACTGCCGATGGGGTTTGAACATTTTTACGCGTTTTCAAAATCGCCTGATGCGTTTGAAAAAGTTGCCGAGGTCACCGAACCGACCAGCGGGCGACGCTTGGAAGTGTTCTCTTCGGAACCCGGCACGTTGCTGTACACCGGTCGTTACACCTCCGATGATTTGAAGCGCGAAAGTGGGGCTCAATTTGGCCAGTTCCGTGGCTTCTGCCTCGAAACGTCCAAGTACCCCAACGGCCCCAACATCAACGGCCCGCGCAGCGTGCTCTCACCCGGCGAACAGTACCGCGAAAAAACAGTCTATAAATTCTCCGTCGATCCGGGGCTGGCGTGATCTGGTAACCTGATTACCTTTCACCGCAATTACTGCCTCCCGGGCGCTGGCCGCAGGTCCCTCACGCGGCCAACGGGCGGCTAACCGGCGGCGAGCGCATGGTCGCGGGCGGTTCAGCTTCAAGCATCCATTTTCGAAATCATTTTTCTCCCCCTCCCGCCATAACGATTCATGAAATCAGCCCAATACCTCCGCAACAAAACCATCGGCGTTGCCGAAAGCCAGTCCATCGCACCGGGTGACGGCGAAGTTCGCCTAAACGTTGGCTTCTGCGGAATCTGCGGAACGGACATTCATATTTTTCACGGTGCGATGGATACCCGGGTCGCAGACCCTCAGATCATTGGGCATGAGGCATCGGCCACTGTTGCAGAAGTCGGCACTGGCGTGACCAACGTGAAGGTCGGTGACCGCGTCGCCGTTCGTCCGCTGAAATTTGGCCAACCGGCTGACTTTGACAAAGGGTTCGCCCACGTCGGCAAGAATCTCAAATTTATCGGCATCGATCTTCCCGGCGGTATGCAATCTTCGTGGACGGTGCCGGCCTATACGCTGCATCATCTTCCGGATGATCTCTCACTTGAGCACGGAGCGCTAATCGAACCGGCCGCCGTCGCCTGCCACGACGTGCGCATGGGTGCAGTCCAATCAGGTGAAACGGTCGTGGTGATCGGTGGTGGTCCCATTGGCTTGCTGATTGCGTTGGTGGCTGTTGAAAAAGGAGCACGTGTCATTCTCTCTGAAGTCAATGAAACGCGGCTTGAGCTGGCACGCTCGTTAGGTATCGAAGCCGTCAACCCAATCAAGGAAAAACTGCCTGAAGCGGTCGATCGGTTGACCAACGGGCGGATGGCCGATTGTGTATTTGAAGTTTCCGGTTCCGCACCCGGCGTGGAAGTGATGACGGAAGTCGTCAATGTGCGAGCGCGCATTGTGATGGTTGCGATTCACCCACAACCCAAGCCCGTCAATTTGTTCAAGTTCTTCTGGTCTGAAATCAAGATGATTGGTGCCCGTTTATACGAGGAACAAGATTTTGATGAAGCGATCGCACTGGCCAGCAGCGGCAAACTGCACCTAGAAAAAATGATCACCCAAGTCATGCCGATTGACAAGGTTCAGGAAGCATTTGAAGCAATCGACGCCAATCCGGACGGGATCAAAACACTGATACAGTGCAGCTAATGTGATCGACATGCCTCACCTCAACGTAGCTACCGTCGTCAGACGGTGGAGACCAAGAGAAAAGAGACAAACCCAACAGCAAACCTTTACCCACAGGCTCCACGCTCTGCCGAGCGTAGCCACGACGACATGCCTCACCTAACGTAGCTACCGTCGCCAGACGGTGGAGACCAAGAGAAAAAAGACAAACCCAACAGCAGACCTTTAACCACAGGCTCCACGCTCTGGCGAGCATAGCCACGACGAACGAAGAAAACTTTTTTCACCAAACAACCAACCAAACAATAATAAAAGCAACAGACTTATGAGCAACCTGGCACAGTTTGATTTGACCGGAAAAACAGCCATCGTCACCGGCTGCAAACGCGGCATTGGCAAAGGCATGGCGATCGGATTGGCGGAAGCAGGAGCCAACGTTATTGGTGTCTCGGCATCTCTGGAGACCAGCGGCAGTGCGGTCGAAAAAGAGGTCACGGCGCTGGGTGTTTCATTCACCGGATACCAGTGTGATTTCTCGGACCGCGCAGCACTGTACAAATTTATCGCGGACGTCAAAGCCAATCATCCGCAAGTCGATATTTTGGTAAATAACGCGGGGACGATTTTGCGTAAGCCGGCTGCCGAACACCCCGATGATTACTGGGACAAGGTCGTCGAGGTCAATTTGAATGCGCAGTTCATTCTGTCACGCGAGTTTGGCAAAGACATGATCCAACGCGGCAGTGGCAAAGTCATCTTTACGGCATCGCTATTGACGTACCAGGGCGGCATCACGGTCCCCGGTTACGCCGCCAGCAAAGGCGGTATTGGGCAACTGACGATGGCGCTGGCCAACGAGTGGGCCGGCAAAGGGGTCAACGTAAACGCGATTGCTCCGGGTTACATCGCGACAGACAATACCCAGGCACTACAGGACGATCCTGATCGTAGCGCAGCGATTCTCTCCCGCATCCCGGCCGGACGCTGGGGCGCTCCGGAGGATTTCAAGGGCCCCGTGGTCTTCCTTGCTTCGGAAGCATCCAGCTACGTTCACGGTTCAGTGATGCTGGTCGATGGCGGCTGGATGGGAAGGTAGTCGTTTAGGCGATTGGCAGTTGATAGCTTACCGTTGACGATGCTGCCAGCTTCGCGCCGACGCTGGCAGCGTCGCCAACGGATGGTAAATTCTTCACTGACAGTTGCCTTAACAGACACACGAGTTTAAACACACCGCGCGGTAAATAACCGACGCAAGCAACCCCCGACGAAAAACCCGAATAGGCAGAACTATGGCCAACGAAATGAAACAGGCTGACGGAACCAAAGAAGCTTACCGCATGTTTATCGGTGGTCAGTGGAAGGACGCCTCTGACGGCGCTCGGATGGACGTTGAAAACCCGACCACCGAAGAAATCATCTACACCGTCCCCAACGGCACCGTCCAGGACGCCCAGGCGGCACTGCAATCGGCCGCCGATGCGCAGCAGGCTTGGGCCAAACTGCCCGCTGTGGAACGTGGGCAGCACTTGATCGCACTGGCCGCAAAAATTCGCGAAAACCAGGAGCACCTGGCAAAAATCTTGGTCGCCGAGCAGGGCAAAACGCTGGGCTTGGCCATGGGCGAAGTCGGTGTGTCGGCCGATTTTCTAGAGTACCCGGCGCATGGTGCACGACGTCTGGAAGGAGATATTTTTCCATCGGACAACCCCGATGAGCACCTGTTGATTCACAAAGTACCCTACGGTGTTTGCGTAGGCATCCTAGCGTGGAATTTCCCGTTCGCGTTGGCGTGTCGAAAAATTGGCCCCGCGCTGACCGCCGGCAACACGATGGTCGTCAAACCACCGGAGATCACGCCGGTGGCCGTTCTGGAACTGGGACGTTTGGCACTGGAAGCAGGGCTTCCCGAAGGCGTTCTGAATGTGGTTACCGGTGACGGAGCCGGTATGGGGCGCGCGCTGGTGACCAACAAACTGACCCGTCTGGTCTCGATGACCGGCAGCACCAAAACAGGCCAGAAAATTTTCGCCGATTGTGCACAAAACCTGACCGCCGTTCGACTTGAGCTTGGTGGTAAGGCTCCGTTTATCCTGATGGAAGACGGCGACGTGGATAAAGCCGTCGAAGGTGCAATGCTGTCGCGTTACCTGAATCAGGGCCAGGTCTGCACGTGCAGCGAACGATTTTATATTCACGAGGACGTTTATGACGAATTCTTGGAAAAATACATTGCCGCCAGCCGCAAACTGAAGTTGGGCGATCCGATGCTCGACGACACCGATGTCGGGCCAAAGGTAAGTCTGGTCGAACTCGAAAAAATGGAAGCCATGGTCCAACGCGCGATCGATGCGGGTTGCAAAGTGGAGATTGGTGGAAAACGCCCGGAGGGGGCCGGGTTCGAGAAAGGCTATTGGTACGAGCCCACGATTTTAACCGGTGCAAATAACGACATGGAGATTATGCAGGACGAGATTTTTGGCGTGGTCAGTCCGATCATGAAAATCTCCAGTTTCGAACAGGCTTTGGAACTGGCCAATGACAGCGACTATGGTCTGTCAGCGTTTCTGTTCACCAACGATAACCGTCGCATCCAACGGGCCGTTGGCGAGCTGGAATTTGGCGAAATATACGTCAACCGCGGAATGGGCGAACAACGCCAAGGCTTCCACAATGGGCACAAATTGAGTGGCACAGGTGGCGAAGACGGAAAATACGGAATGGAGAACTACCTAGAGAAGAAAACGATGTATATCAATTTCTCTCAATAGGGCATCATCTGGCTTTCCGATGCGATTTGGCGAGTTAGAATCTGGCGAGTTAGAATCTGAACAGTAATCGCAGGAACGCTCCCTCCCCTGAAGGGCCTCGGCTTGACGAGGTTCCTCCTTTCCCATTTTTCCGGCCCTGAATATTTAAAAAATGAAGATCGAGAAAGTAGAAACGGAACTCTACCACGTTCCTTTGTCCCGTCCGATGGAGGACGCGATCCACGGAATTCAGAAGAACTTCTCGCTGATCGTGGTGAAGATTACCACCGATGATGGCGCGAGCGGCATGGGATACACCTACAGTGTTGGCGAGGTTGGCGGGACGGCGATCGCCACGCTGATCCGCGACAACCTCGCCTCCCTAGTGATCGGGGAGGATCCGCGCCGCATCGAAAAGATCTGGAAAAAACTCTGGTGGGCCGTGCACTACGTTGGCCGCAGCGGCATTGCCGTATTCGGTATTTCGGCGATCGACACGGCATTGTGGGATTTGAAATCACGGGTTGCCAATGAACCGCTGTGGAGGTTCCTCGGCGGCGATGACAGCAAAGTCGAGGCCTATGGCGGCGGCATTGACTTCGACCTTTCCATTGAAGACTTGTTGAAGCAGGCCGAGGGATTTTTGGACGAAGGACTGCGGGCGATCAAGATCAAAATCGGACGCGATTCGATCTCCCAGGAATGCGAACGGATCGAGGCCGTACGGAACTTCATTGGCCCCGAGATGAAGTTGATGGTCGATGTCAACATGAAGTGGAAAATCGACAAGGCGCTCAAGGCCGTCCGGGCATTTGAAAAATACGACCTGCACTGGATTGAAGAACCGATTATTCCTGACGATGTTGCCGGACACCGGCGGCTGGAAACCGAGGGGCCGATTGCAGTCTGCACAGGCGAAAACCTCCACTCGATTTACGAATTCCGCCAGATGATCGCCGAAGGTGGAGTCTCCTACCCGGATGCAGACATTTCCAACCTGGGCGGAATCACCGCGCTGATGAAAGTGGCTCACATCGCAGAAGCATACAATCGCGATTTGACGACCCACGGTATTCAGGACATGCATGTCAGCTGCTTGGCGGCTATCCCCAATGCGTCGCTGTTGGAGATCCACGCGTTTCGCGTCGATGATTTCCTGATCCATCCGCTGGAGATCAAGGATGGCTACGCCTATGCGTCGGATCGCCCGGGGCACGGGGTTGTGATTGACTGGGACAAACTTTCGAAACACCGCATTGGGCAAGGATAGATTTGTGGGGAAGAAACCCGGCGGGTCGTTTGCACACCGACTGAACCGGTCAGCTATCATTGGTCATTGATTTCCATGAAACTCTCAAAACACAAAAACCATAAAATGAGTTCCTCAAGCATGAAATTCAAAGCAAACCTTCTGGCAGTGATCATTCTCTCCTTTGTTTCCACCGCTCATGCACAGACTCCTACCCCGGAGCAAATTGATTTTCTGGGCATTACGACGCCGGACAAACTGAGTGCGGCAACCAAACGCGCTCTCAAGTGGCCGAATATTGGTAACGAGTGGTTCGTTCAATTTTCCACTCAAGATCTCAAAGGCGACCTTGCCTATGAGGAGGGTGTTGTGCGACGCGATCCCAGCGCTATGATCAAGGAGAACGGCAAGTACTACGTTTGGTACTCGCGCAGCGTTGGCCCCAGTCAGGGATTTGGGGGCGACGTTGAAAACGATAAAGTCTGGCCGTGGGATCGCTGCGATCTGTGGTATGCCACATCGACCGATGGCTGGACATGGAAAGAAGAAGGCCTGGCCGTCCCGCGCGGTGAAAAAGGGGCCTACGACGACCGGTCCGTGTTCACCTGCGAAATCATGAAGCACGCAGGGATGTACTACCTGTGTTATCAGACCGTGAAATCACCATACACCATTCGCGTTCAAAATCAGGTTGGCCTGGCGTGGTCGAAGTCTCCCAATGGCCCTTGGACCAAAAGCAAAGAACCGATTCTCAGCCCGGCAAAAAACGGTATCTGGAAAGGCACCGAACAAAATCGATTCATGGTGGAAAAGAAAGGTGACTTCGACAGCCACAAAGTTCACGACCCATGCATCGTGCCTTTCAAGGGAAAATTTTATCTGTACTACAAAGGTGAACAGATGGGCGAAGCGATCACCTTTGGCGGACGTCAGATTCGTCACGGGGTTGCCATCGCCGACAACCCCAAAGGCCCCTACGTCAAATCTCCCTATAATCCAATTTCCAACAGTGGGCATGAAGTCTGTGTCTGGCCCTATAACGGTGGGATCGCCTCACTGATCACAACTGATGGCCCGGAGAAGAATACCATTCAGTGGGCCTCCGATGGAATCAATTTTGAAATCATGTCCGTGATCAAAGACGCGCCCCATGCAATCGGCCTCAACCGCGACGCCGACAATGAGAAAGAGCCGACGGAGATCCTGCGCTGGGGGCTGACGCATCAATACCGAACTGGCGATTACCAGGTGATTCGCCGGTTTTCATCCCGTCGCATCCAGCACCACACCGCCAAAGGCGAAAAAGCCAATTAGAATTTCGGTTTGCCGATCCTGCGGGAATTTAACTCAAACGGGTTAAAATTGCAGTGACAGGTCGAAACTCCCGGTAGGCGATGACGGATCGGTGGTTCATATACTCGCGGGCCATCCCGGAACAGCTTGGCCCCGACCTCGCGTCTACCGGTGTCCCCGGTGAGGCGCAACACAGACGAAGTGGTCTATCCTCGGCGCAGCATTGGCTTTCGGCGGCTAAAGGCGATGGGGACAGTAAAGGGTTTCTCCCATGAAAAATCTTCCATCTTTATTGAAGTTGGTCGCGTTTACCGGATTCACCGGATTCGTATGGCTGGTCGCCGAGACCCGAGCGATGCCACCGGACAACGCTCCCACACTGTCCGCCAAACCTGTCAGCGACAAACCCCAAGCCGCCTTGGTCCCCGAGGGCAGGATTTCTTTCAACGACGATATTCGCCCCATCATTTCGGACAAGTGTTTTCATTGCCACGGGCCGGACGCCGATAATCAGGATTCGGATTTCCGTTTGGACACCGAAGCGCACGCTTACGCGGACTTGGGGGGGTACGCCGGTATCGTGCCGGGCGACATCCGGGCCAGTGAAATGATTCTGCGGATTCACGCCTCCCCGGACGACGATGCCGTCATGCCGCCAGCGGATGCAGCCCGTCAGTTGACCGATACCGAGAAAAAACTACTGGAGAGGTGGATCCAACAGGGTGCGGAGTTTCAGGCTCACTGGGCCTTCGAACCGGTCCCTCAAACGATTCCCGTCCCGGCATCCGGATCCCCGTGGGTCAGCAGTCCGATCGATGAATTCATTTTTGAAAACGCGCACCACAGCGGTCTGGCCGACCTGTTTCCCAATTCACCGGCCACACCACAGAAATGGCTGCGGCGGATCACATTTGACCTGACCGGCCTCCCGCCGACGATCGAAGAAATCGACAACTTTCTGGTCGATCCATCACCCGCAGCACGGGCAGCGGTTGTTGACCGGTTGCTGGATACCGATGCCTGTGCCGAACGCATGGCCAGTGAATGGCTGGACGTGGCACGGTACGCGGATTCGTACGGTTACCAGCGCGACGACGCGCGCTATGTGTGGCCATACCGGGACTGGGTGATCAATGCCTTCAGGCAAAATAAGCCTTACGACGAATTTGTTCTGGAGCAGCTTGCCGGTGACCTGTTGGAAAACCCCACGCGCGAGCAGATTCTGGCCACCGCATTCAACCGGTTGCACTCGCACAAAAAAGAAGGCGGTGTTGCGATCGAGGAATTCCGCGTTGAAAATGTGGCCGACCGCACGCACACATTTTCCGCAGCGTTTATGGGACTGACGATGGAGTGTGCGCGCTGCCACGATCACAAGTACGACCCGATCAAAACCAAAGAGTATTATCAGCTAACGTCATTCTTCGGCAACATTGATGAAAACGGATTGATTTCGTACTTCACCGACGCCACACCCACTCCGGCGATGCCCCTGCCAACCCCCAAACAGGAATCCGGACTGGCTGCTGCTGAAGCACAAATCGCCATCGCCAACCACCAGCTTCAACAGGCCATCACCAACAGTCAGCCAGCCTTCCAACAGTGGTTGACCCGGCGGCAGCCGGTTGAGGAAATCGACGGAATGGTCGCCAAGCTATCCTTCGAAGAAATGCACCAACCGGGCGATGACGATCCCCGCAACGATGAAAAAGGATCCAAGCTTCCCCCCAAGGAGGCCGCGCAGGTTCGTCACATGATAAATTCGGTACCCGGCTGCAAAAAAGTGATTACGTCCACCAGGAACGTGATGGTTGACGGTATTGCCGGCAAGGGCCTGAAGTTGTCCGGGGACGATGGCGTCATTATCCCCGGGGTGGCTCACTTCCGTCGCCACGATCCATTTTCGTTCGCGCTGTGGATCAAACCTGCCGAAATTGATCAGCGCGGCGTGATTTACCGCCGCAGTCGCGGCTGGGATGATGCGGGCAGCATCGGATACGAACTGACCAAAGAAAACGGTCGCTTAAGTGCCAAACTGGTTCACTTCTGGCCCGGCAACGCACTCTGCGTCGAGACCGACGAGATCCTTAAAAAGGATCAGTGGCATCATGTCGCGGTCACCTATGACGGGTCCAGCAAATCTACCGGCATCAAGATTTTTGTTGACGGAAAATCCTCGGGCACCCAAGTACTGCACGATTCCTTAACCAGGAACATTACCCAATGGCGAAATGGCCACAACGAACTGGCGATTGGTGCGCGTTTCCGCGACCGGGGTTTCAAGGACGGTACGGTTGACGAATTCACAGCATTTGACAGACAACTGTCGATGCCGGAAATCGACCAACTGCGCGAGGGCAAACCACTGGAACGCCTTCTGGAAAAACCGGCGGTTGATTTAACGGAATCTGACATCACCGCACTCCGCGCGTTTTACACGCTGGCAATCGACAAAGACGTTGCCGCCAAACGATCGGCGTTGCGGGAGGCACGTATCGTGTGGAACGATTTGATGGATCAGGTTCCCTCGATCACCATCATGCGGGAACTGCCCAAACCGCGCGACACTTTTCTGCTTGAGCGCGGTGGGTACGACAGCCGCGGCGAACAGGTCTACCCGGAAGTCCCGGCCTTTCTGCCCCCCTGGCCAGCAGGCCAACCACGCAACCGCCTGGGATTGGCGAACTGGCTGCTCTCGAACGAACATCCGCTGACCTCACGGGTCGTTGTGAATCGTTACTGGCAATTGCTGTTTGGTGTTGGCCTGGTACGGACGCCGGAAGATTTTGGTTTGCAGGGACAACCGCCGACGCATCCACGACTGCTGGACTGGCTGTCGCGCGACCTGATGAACCACGGCTGGAACATTCGACACCTGATCAAACAAATCGCCCTGTCATCCACTTATCGGCAAAGCAGTGTGGTAAGCCGGGAGATTCGCAACAGGGACCCGGAGAACCGTTTGTTTTCGCGCGGCCCCAGCCAGCGTCTGTCAGCCGAAATGGTGCGCGATAATGCCTTGGCGGTCAGCGCGCTGCTGGTTAACAAGATTGGTGGGGAACCGGTCAAGCCCTACGATATCGCACTGGCGTATACGCCCATGGACGCTGACAAAGGCCCGGGACTCTACCGTCGTAGCCTGTATACTTTTTGGAAACGCACGTCGCCGGCACCGGTCATGATTACGATGAATGCCAATAAACGAGAGGTCTGCAGGTTGAGACGCGCGGCTACTCCATCCGCACTTCAGGCGCTGGTGTTGCTCAACGGGCCTCAATTTGTCGAAGCGGCCAAAGTCCTGGCGGCCAGACTGCTGAACAAATACGACAAAGCAATCGACGCCCTGGCAATCGAATCCTTCCGGTTGTTCACCAGCCGCCATCCAGAACCGCGCGAGCTAAAAATCCTCACCGAACTGTTCAAGGAACAACTAGAGCACTTCACCGCGAATGAGGACACTGCCAAAGCGCTGCTTAAAACGGGCGAAACGCCGGCGGACAATTCGCTGCCCCCAGCCAAACTGGCTGCTGCGACTGTGCTGATCAACACCATCATGAACCTCGACGAAAGCGTGAGGAACAAGTGAGAAACAACAAACGAATGTGCACCGGAAACGACATCAACCCGTTTCGCAGTCGCCGAAAATTTCTCAGCCAATTCGGCCAGGGACTTGGCTCAGTCGCACTGGGCAGTTTGCTGAATCCGGGTTCGGCCGCCGCCGCATCAGGCGACCAAGGCATCCCGGGGAAACCGGATTTCGCCCCGAAAGCAAAACGGATCATCTATCTGTTTCAGTCGGGAGCCCCATCCCAGATGGATCTGTACGACTATAAACCTCGCCTGAACAGAGACCATGGCAAAGAGCTTCCCGAAAGCGTACGAGGCGAACAACGCCTGACCAACATGAGTGGTTTTCAGTCCAGTTTGCCGCTGGCAGGATCGCCTTTCCAATTCAAACAGCACGGTGACAGTGGTGCGTGGATCAGCGATCTGCTGCCGCACACAGCGCGGATCGCCGATGATCTGTGCTTCATCAAAGCGGCCTATACTGAAGCCATCAATCACGGTCCCGGCGTCACGATGATGCAGACCGGTTCCCAGTTTCCCGGCCGGCCAAGCATGGGATCATGGCTGCATTACGGTCTGGGATCGGAAAACGCGGATCTGCCGGCATTTGTCGTCATGGTTTCGACGGAGCGCGGCGGTCAACCCTTGACTTCAGCGCTCTGGGGTAGCGGTTTCCTACCGGGAAAATACGATGGCGTCGAACTAAGATCCGCCAAAGATGCCGTGCTGTATCTGAACAGCCCCAACGGCATCGATCGTGGCAGCCGCCGCAAAGCGCTGGACAGACTGCAACAGCTGCATCGGTTGGAACTGGAATCCACCAGCGATCCGGCACTCGAAACACGCATCGCCCAATACGAACTGGCCTTCAGAATGCAGATGTCGATTCCGGAAGTCACCGATATCTCGGACGAACCGGAATCAACATTCGAGTTATACGGAAAGGATTCCAGAACACCGGGCACTTACGCGGCAAACTGCCTGCGCGCCAGGCGGCTGGCGGAAAAAGGCGTCCGTTTTATTCAACTGTACCAACCGGGTTGGGACCACCACAGCGGTATCACGGGGCAGCTGAAAAATTCAGCACGAAAGACCGACCAGGCATCCGCGGCTTTGGTTACCGACCTGAAGAACCGTGGCATGCTGGACGACACGCTGGTAATCTGGGGCGGTGAGTTCGGTCGCACCAGTTACTGCCAGGGGAAACTGGACCCTGTTTCCTTCGGCCGCGACCATCATCCGCGTTGTTTCACCATGTGGATGGCTGGCGGCGGTGTGAAGGCTGGCTACAGCCACGGTGAAACCGACGACTACAGTTACAACGTGATCGACGGCGGCGTTCACGTCCACGACCTGCACGCCACGATCCTGCATCAGATGGGTATCAATCACGAAAAACTGACATTCAAATATCAGGGACGACACTTCCGCCTGACTGATGTACACGGCCACGTGGTCAAAGACATTCTCGCGTAGAACATCTGACGGGCACCTGCCAAGCGTCGTTTTTTCGTTTTCCTCACGATTTAAGGCGGCTGGCAGTCAGGAATTTACCATCCGTTGCCGACGCTGCCAGCCTCGAAGTGAAGCTGGCAGCATCGCCAACGGTAAACTCTCAAATGCCAATTGCCTAAAGTATCTCAGGTCAAGGAGTATTCGTTTTCGACCGCTGCGGGTTCAGGAGCGACGGGCTCCGTTATTACCGCTTCTACTGCGGTCGATTTGCTGCATCTCGTCCCCCGTTTGGCGTCGATCATCAAACTGAACAGGGTTGGCACCAACACCAGCGTAAAGAACGTTGATACCAGCAGGCCTCCCAACACAACCGCCCCCAACCCACGATAAAGTTCGCTACCGGCTCCGGGAAAGAAGACCAGCGGTGCCAAACCAAAAACCGTCGTTGCCGTCGTCATAAAAATCGGGCGAATGCGTGTACGCACACTATCGGCAATTGCGTCTGCCGATGGTTTGCCATGTTCCATAAACACCAACGTCTGGTGCACAATCAGAATCGCATTGTTGACTACCGTCCCGATCAGAATCACGAACCCCATCATCGTCAACACATCCAGTCGCTGTACAGGTTCGCCTTGTGCGATCAAGTAGTACCCCAACAGTTTCAGCCCCAGAATTCCTCCGACCGCCCCCACCGGAACGCTCAGAATAATCACCAGCGGATACAACCAGGACTCAAACAGGGCGGCCATCAACAGATAGGTAATCAAGACCGCCAACAACAGGTTCCACCGCAATTCGGCCCATGTCTGCTCCAGTTTATCTGCGGTGCCGCTAAGGTTGGATTTATACTCTGCGGGCATTTCGCCAGAGGCAATCAGCGGGGCGATGATGTTAGAGTTGATGGTTTCAATCGCCCAATCCAACGGCACCCCCGATGGCGGCGACACTTCGATCGTGATCGCGCGTTCACGTTCCCGATGATTGATTTGCTCGGGGCCACTGCCCAGTGAAATATCGGCAATCGCATCCAGCCGAACCGGTTCGGTCATGTTACGGGTGGCGATATACTCCGACGCGACGGACTGCGTATTGGTGGTGTAATGTTCGTCAGCCAGAATGACCAGATCGATTTTTTCGCCGCCCACAAAGTAGTCTGTGGCGTACGCCCCATCGACCAAGACGTTCACCGCATACCCCAGTTCCCGGCTGGTGATCCCGACCGCCGCGGCTTGCTGGGGTTTGATACGGACATGCAGTTCGGGGCTGGACAGATCCAGGCTGGGTGTCGGTTTTGCTTGTGTTTCGGGCGGAAAATGTTGCTTGATTCCTGCGATGACCTGTCCACCGAGGGAGACCAGTTTCTCCAGTTCCGGGCCGGTGATTTCCACATCAATCTGGCGACTACCCCCTCCCCGCCCAAACAGACTCGATTGACTGGCGGTGACGAACGACCCGGGAAACCGGCCGCGCACTTTTTCGCGAATCAGATCGATCAGTTTACGTGATTGCGTCGGGTCATGGGCTCTAAGCCCCACAAAGACACTGCGCCCGCGCGCGACGTAAAAATAGTCGTCGATCACCGGGTAATCCAGATGCGCAGTGTCCTCAGTGTACGGATCCACATCCCAATAGGGTCGCAAAACCTCTTCGACCTCTTCCCCCATGGCCGCCAACTGATCGACGTTGTAGCCCGGCGGTGGCAGAATGAAACCTCGAATCAGGTTTCGATTGCCTCCGGGCAGGTATTCAACTTCGGGCATCAGACTGTAACCCAACCCGCACGACATTCCCAAGATCATGATCACGGTCGAAATTCGCCGCCACCAACCGCATTGGATCCAGCGATTGAACCCAACCACAGCGCTGGTGAATCGGGTTCCGCTGCGCCAAAAGAACCGTTCGAGTGCACTCTTTCGCCGATCGACATCGTCACGGCGGTCATCTTCTTTGAGAATTCGTGCCGCCGCAGTCGGAATCACGATGACGCTGACGATCAGGGAGATACCCACCGCCGCGCTGATGGCCAACGCGATGTCGGCAAACAGCTGTCCCGATTCGCCCTGTAGAAACAGGATCGGCAAAAACACGGCCAAGGTCGTTAGCGTGGATGCCAACACGGCCCCCCAGACCTCTCCCACCGCCACCCGTGCGGCGCGCATCGGTGAATAGCCAATCTGATAGTAGCGAAAAATATTCTCCAGCACGACCACGGCATTGTCCACCAACATGCCAACCGCAAATGCCAGCCCGGCAAGGCTGATGACATTCAGCGATCGCCCCAGCGCGCTGAGGACCAAAAAGGTACCGACGATACTGACCGGAATCGCCAGCGTGACCACCAGTGTCCCACGGGCAAACCACATTCCCGCCACCAACACCAGCGCGATCGCCAACACAAAAAACCACGGCGACAACATGATCGCCGCGACCGCCGACGCGATCAGCATCGGTACAAAGATCAGCGTTTTTCCCCGCAAGTGCAGAAACAACATCAAAATTATTACCGTCAGCGACCCGCCCAACACGATATTCTGCTGAACCAGCCCCACGGCAGATTTAATATAGATCGTTTCGTCATAGGACTGGGTCAGAACCAGATTCTTCCGCGCCAGCACGCCGTTGTTCAAGCGCTCGGCCGCCTCTTGAAGGCCACGCATCACATCGACCACATTGGCGTTGGACTCACGTTGAGCATTAATGGCAATATTGGTAGCGCCAAACCGCCGCACAAATCCGTCAGGTTTCGCGTGCCCCGGTTTCACCGTCGCAACATCACGCACATAAACCACTCCCCCTCCGGCCACCGGAATGGTCTGGTTGGCCACCTGTTCGACAGAGCGATACTGACCCAGCGTACGCACCACATACCGCCGCTTGCCCTCCGAAAAATCACCGCCGGAGACATTCTGGTTGTCCTGAATTAATGCCTGACGCAGATTGTCAACGGTCAGTCCGCGCGCGGCCAATTTTTCGGCATTGACGATCACCTGCAACTGCGGGTTGCGGCCACCAAAAACGTTACAGTTGGCGACCCCGTCCACCCGTTCGAATTGCGCCTCGATCACGTCTTCGGCGAACTTCTGGTACTCGGTGACATCGATATCGGGCGTAAATTTGGCGGCGGTCGGAAACTTTTCCGCCACGCGTTTTAAACGCAGCATTTTCAGCCCCACCGAGGACGCGCGTTTGACTGCAGCGATTTCTTCTTCGGAATCAGGAAACTGTTGAACGAAGTCATCAAGCGCCTCATCCTCCGGCGGACGCAAGCCAAGAATAAACCATGCGATCGCCCGGTCACCGGAATTCGAGGACCGAATGACGGGTTTGTCGGCATCGACCGGGTATTCACGCACCTGCTGGAGTCGGCTGTTGACCTTCAGCACGGCCTCGTTCATATCGGTGCCAACCGCAAAATCAAGATCGATACTGGCTCGCGAATCGGAGCTGGACGAAGACATTTTGGTGATGCCTTCAACGCTCTTGAGTTTTGCTTCCTGGAGATTGACGATCTCTTTTTCAATCTCTTGTGGGCTGGCTCCATCCCAACGCGTGTCGATTCCCACCGAGGGCCTTTCCACGTTGGGCGTCAACTGCATCGGCATCTGAAACAGCGCAATACCACCAAACAGCGTCAGCAGAATAATACCGACACTGACCTTAACGGGATTTTCAATAAACCAGGAAATGGGTGACACAGTGCAGACTCGTTTACGTTGGCGATTTTGGTTCAGAGGATCGAACGAACCCGAAAACGGGTTCGATAACAGCGACGGGTTCTATCGGCGTGACGGGGAACGAACAGTTTCTTGAGGCGGCTGATCCAGCGGCAACTGTTCTTGGGGCCTCTGATCGATGACTTGAGAAACGAACACCTCCTGCCCGCTCCTCAGGCGTTCATTGCCCAGCAACACCACGCGGTCACCAGCGGCCAGGCTACCGCCAGCCCCACCAACCTCAATCCAGTTGCCGACAGCCGCGCCCGTCCGTACCGGCAATTCAACCGCAACATCTTTCCCGGCCCGTTTCGCGATTTTGAAGATTGATTTCTGACCGGCCTCCAAGACCAATGCGTCTTTCTTGACCATCATCATGTCGGTCTCTTTTCCGACCATCAACGTCGCACGGCCCAACATACCTGGCTGAATGGCATATCCAGCTCCGACTTGGGGGTTGCTGACTCTAATCCGGACAGGAAACGTGCGAGAACGCAAATCGGCCTGGGACACCACACGGATCACTTCCCCTCGCAGCGTGCCGGCCACCCCATTGATCGTCACGGTTGCCGGCAACACGCCGTTCGCCGCAGCACCACTACGCGCTGAACCATTTGCCACGGCGTTGTTGGCCCAATCCAAAGCTGCCTGAATGGAAGGAAGTTTTTCCTGAGGCACGTTGATGATCAGTTCGATCGGGTCCAGCTGCAGAACCTCGATGATTGCCTGACCTCGGGTCACCCACTCGCCAACGTCGGTCAGTTTTTGGGTCACGACACCCTCAAAAGGGGCTTTGATGGTGTACTTTTTCTTTAAGTGATTCAGACGTTCGATTTCCTGCTCACTGGCCTGCACATTCAGCCGCGCTTGCTCCAGCCGCAGTTGCCTGGTGGCTTGCAATTTTTGATACTCAATTCTGACCGCCTGTACAGCCTGTTCGTCGGCCCGATATCGAGACCGCGCCAACTCCAGTTCGCCCTGGGAGATAGCCCCGCTGTTTCCGCGCAACCGACTGGAGCGTTCGTAATCCGTTCTGGAATATTTCAGGCGGGCTTCCGCTTCGGCGACACGTGTTTTGGCCAGTTCAAGATCCTTGGGAAGCGACGCCTGAAGCTCCAGCAACGCCTGCTGGCTGACGGCCAGTGCCGTGGTCGCGACCTTAATTTGAATCTCCAGCGTCCCGGTCCGCAACTGCATCATGGGTTGTCCGGCAGTGACCAGATCGCCCGGGAAAAGGTCGATCGAGACCACCCGGCCCTCGACGGCCGATCCGACGGTCGATTTTCGCAGCGGCTCCAGCGTGCCAACAAACGATTCGGATCTGGCCTGACGAATTTGCGCGACCATGCCCACGGCCACCGACGCCCTGTCGCCTGGTTGATCGCGCGAGGGTGGCTGTGCATGCGTCTGGACCGGTCCGACAAACACCACAGCGCAAGAGAACAGGAAAACGCAATATTGCGGTGACAAGTAACAAGCGAATTTCATTTAGCAGCCGGCAGGACATTAATGACAGAGAATCAGATTATTGGTTCAACCCGAAAAAATAGCCTTCAGGTCGCACTCAATTCTGAATATCTGCCAAGGTTCCCGCTGGAATGTTCCGAAAAGGGCTTATTACGATCACGATATCCCACAGATTCGGGCCATCCCGCAGATTTGGCAATCGGGTTCACCGTTGCACTGGATCACTGACCGATTTTCGGGATTCGCAATTTGATACCAACAGGAACGGTTGCCGGATTCACTAACGTACCGCGATTGGCCAGATACAAATCGAAATAGTATTCCGAAGTTCCGTAAAACGATTCCGAAATCGTCTGCAATGTATCAGCCTCGCGCGTGACATAGGACTCAAAATCACCGTAGCGAACCACCTCGGCAGCCGCAGAACCGTCTGTTGGAGCGCTCACCGTTTCGGTACGGCGCCAATTCTCTTCCTGCCGGGAATTGGATGGAGAGTCGGCCTGATTTTGTGCGACACGTTGTCCATCAGCAACCTGCTGCCCTCGCATCCCCGTTTCCCCCCCCAGGGCGCTGCTTTCATTCAACGACCGCACGCGCGAAGAATGTTTTTGTGCTGGACCGGAGGTCGTCACAACCGGGGTCACATCGGCTTCGGGCAGTGCGCCGGATGGCGATATCGCGGACGTTGCGGGAACAGGGGGGCGTGTACTGGATTGAGGTTGCCGCGTCCGGGTCCGGTCTCCAAAAATCTCCCAGCGCCGCTGACGTTCGGCCAGCGTCTCTGGCGTGCGACTGGCCGGCTGCGTCGCTGTTGCACGCGGATCTTGAGCGTAAAGTGGGTCCGGTCGTTGGGGTGCTTCAGCAGATCGGTTGGCCCGCGGGTTCCAGTTCGCGCGACCGGTCAGATGACTTTCCGATCTCAGACGCTGGTTTTCTGCACGTAGTTGCCGAATCTCACTACGCAACTGATTTTCAGGAATCACAACGCCCGGTAAAGAATCGCTGTCCAAAGACGAATTTGCCGCCCCCCCCTTCACACGGCGACCGGTCTCAGCCTTTACCGTCGGTTGCGATTCTGTAGGTTGCAATACTTCCGCAATGCCGGAAACAGGCTCGGACAACACCGGCATCCCAGCCGCAACGCGTCCCGAGGTTGATTTCAGCGCTGGTACGGGTTTAAAAGTTTCTGCGACCGGGTGAGCCTGGCGGAACTGCTTCAGTTTTTCTTCAACAGACATCACGCGCTGACGCACCGCATTCCAGTCACGTGCAGGTTGCTCAAATGCGGCTGATGAAAAATCTTTCATCTTTGGAACAGGCAATAGACTTCCAACCTGTGCTGTATCAGATGCTGCAGGTTGTTTGTGCCGTGCTGGGGTAGCCATTTGCTCGTTTCTGACATCCTGAACCAAAGTTGAAAAATCTGGCACGATGGCTAACCGTTGCAGGTCGTCCATGTCACCGGGAGCCGGTGGACTTGAAAAATCCGCATCAACCCCGGAAACAGAATCCGTCACCGACTGAGGCGACTCCAGTTGATTGGCCGGCATCACAAAGGGTGAGGGTGCTTCCTGACCGATTGAACGATTGTCGTCGGGAGCCGAACGTGACTTCAGGTCGGCCAAAGTGACCGGTTTGGACTTCGCAGGAGCTTCAAATAGCGCCGCAAAGAATCCCTGCGTTTGAGCGGCAAGTCCGTTTTGGGTCTGTGCTGTTTCATTCTGGGCAGCGCTGGGGCCGCCGGGGAGTTCGGAAACAGACTGCTGCAGCGTAACGGGCCGTTCGTTGATGTACGACCCAAACCAGAATGCAGCGACAAGGCAGATGCCTCCCATCGCGACTTGTTGAAATGAACTCATTGAATCTCCATGAATAAAACCTTCGTTTTGATCGCGTAGGTGCGATCTGGTCATCCCGGGAGGTCCGCTGGTTTTGTTGAAACCAGTATCCAATCTCCGGGACGCGCCAATCCATGGCAGCGGGTGATCGTGTAAATATTGCACGCTCGGCCCCGGTGGTACGAAAATTCAACCAGAACGGGTCGCAGCCTGACCAAAAAATATCCTGATATTATGCCTCGGCAAGATAAAACGCCTGCGACGCCAACGGGTACCGCCCCACCGTCCGAAAGCGCGTACGTTGCCCCCATCATTGATCGAATTTTGCAGCCAACCAAAATTGCAAGGCAGTTCGATGGGAGATTCGGAGCGATAGGACGATGGGAGCTGCGGAGCACTTGCGTCCGGATTGTCGCCCCAGCCCAATTGCAATTAGGGGCAGTTTTCTCGAAAAGTTGGCTCGATTGCTCAAAATAAATTTGGAAAACCAAAGGAATAACGGCAAAATTAGATCGTTTCACTTGCGCGGTCGCCACGGAACCCCTCTGGCGGCATCAACCAACCTTTGGTTTTCGTCAATCCACTCCGATAAATATTCAGGCTCTACAATGCAACCCAATCGAACCGTACTGAAAGCTGCGTGGTTGTTCATCTTCGCGGGATTTGCTGGCTGGCAAACCTCTGCCGCCCAGAACCTCAGCCCGGAACAAATCGACCTGGCCCGCAACGGTGTGCGGGTGCTGAACTCCTACTGTAAAAAATGCCACGGCGACGGGCAGGCTTACCCTGGCCTGGATATGAACGACCGCGCCGGATTAATGGCCCCCACCAACGGCGAACCGGCTTACGTGGTTCCCGGTGATCTGGCAGCCTCCCGCATCTGGAGTCGCATCGTCGATACGGGCAATTCGATGCCCCCCGAAAACCAGCCCCAGCCTAGCGCTCAGGACAAAGAGATTCTCAAGCAGTGGATTCTTGCCGGTGCCCATTTTCCGCCGCAGCAGCGCGAGAAACGTGAGTTTTTGGGCGACCGCACGATCGTGAAATTAATCGCGGCGGATCTTGATACCGTGAAATCTGAAGCCATCGAGTACACGCGTTATTTCTCGCTGGCCCATTTGTGGAACGATATCGATGGCGTCGAACCTACGACCGACGAAGATCTGCGTTACGTCCGGGCGGCCGTTTCCAAACTGATCAACAGCCTCTCTTATCAACCGCGCATCGTTCCGCCACGCATTGTCGATGCTCAATACGGTACCCTGATGGCGATCGACTTGCGCGATTATGGTTGGACCGTCGATGACTGGGATCAAATCCTGAATCACTATCCGTATGGATTACGCATTGGCGGCCAAGACGAACAACGGATCATTCGCAATACCGGTGGTTGTGCCACCCCGGTGATTCGCGCTGACTGGTTTGTGAACGCCTGTGCGCGTCCGCCACTCTATCACGAACTGTTGGACATCCCGCACAACGCCAAAGTGCTGGAAAAAAAACTGGGCGTCAATATACCCCAGAACTTTGCCGCCAATCAGTTAATGCGGGCGGCGTTCAATGGCCTCAAGAGCGGCGTCTCCGAACAAAACCGCATGGTGGAACGACACGATCAGGCGGGTGCCGGCAGGTTTTACTGGAAAAGCTACGACATGCTGCCGGGTGCCGAACGTGAGCAGGACTTTCTGCGCACGCCTTTGGGGCCGATCGGTATCGACAGCAAATACGATGGTGCGGCATTTGCCCACGACGGTGGCGAAATCATTTTTAGTCTTCCCAACGGCCTACAGGCGTACATGCTGGTTGATGGCAATGACCAACGCATCGACATCGGCCCCCAGGCCGTGGTGCGCGACCCCAACCAACACGGCGGCGGTTTCGAAATCGTCAATGGGGTCAGTTGCATGGGATGCCATAAACAGGGCATGATCAAATGGGATGCCGATTTTGTGCGCCCCGAGTTCCAACAGCGCCAGGGACAGCGTGTGGCCGATAAAGTATTGGAACTGTTTCCGACAGATCAGGAATTCTTCAAAGTCGTTGACCAAGACCGAAACCACTTTCTCTCCGCTGTCAAACAGGCCTGCGGCGAATTCCTGCTGGGTTCAGATCGCAGTGATGTGGCCAGCAAATACCATCAGTTCTTCCAGGACGTAATGCTGTCCACCAAATCCAATTTCGATTCGGAACAGGTAAAGCAATTCTTGATGGAGGAAACCCGTCGCGATGTCTATTCCGCTCTGGAGCCGCGCGAGGCAATCCTGCTGCTGGCCACAAAAGGCAAGGAAAACATGGGCTGGGACATTTCCACCGACGCTGTCCTAGGGATGTATGAACTCAACCCGATGACCAAACGGCGAACCGTCGCAGATTTTGCCGACCCAATCACCCACGTGACACAAAAGTACTTCCGTGACATCGCGCTGGACGACGCCTGCCGCGAACTGGGATTACCGGAAGACCCCGCACAGGCAGAAGCGGCCAACATGAAATCGATCTACGACCTCAAAGCGATCTTTGGCACCCGAGAATTCCGCACCATGGGCCTTTCCGGATTGGCAGGCAGGGACGGCAGCATCCCCCGCAAATCTTGGGAACAGTTCTACGGGAAAGTTGCCGCGGCCATGGACCTTGGCATTCCCTTGGAATACTCGACCCACTAGCAGAACTTCAACACGTCTCAGAAACCAAATTCGTACCAGAAATAGGTATTCCCTTCCCTTCTTGATTTTCGAACCAACCAGTTTGTTTTGCCACGAAAGTAGAAAAATGCGTTCTGTCCTCAACCCCGCGTTCCTGATCAACGCGACGATCACCAAAATGATTGCCATCGGCCTGATTGCCGTGTCGGCGGGTGTTTCATCGGCGGCTTTGGCTGCCCCGGCCGCTCCCCAGAAAAGCCTTGCCCGGGCCATGGACAAGGTCGCCGACAAGATTGTCTCGGTGTTGGAAGAACTGGATCGCAACAACCATGTCATCATTGGTGACTTCATCTCACGCGGAAGAAGCAAGTCCAGCGGCGGAATCGAAATCGGCCGTCAGTTGACCGAGTGTCTGCAAGGGAAAGGGATCACGGTATCTGCCGACGGCGACAAGTGGACCGAAATTTCAGGTGCCTTTAAAATTATTGAGGCCAAAGAACACGAGACCGACGACTTTGATTCGCTGGGAATCGATATCACGGTCGAGTTCTATGATGAAAACGCGGATCCGCTGAAGATCAACAATGTCAAGGCCGACGGCAGTGGAGGGAGCAACGAGATCGGCATTCCTGTTTATGGGGATGATGCGATCCAGTTGGGAGGGGTTTCCTACGAGGTTCCCCCGAATCTGCCGGTCAAGGAGAAGCAACAAAAAATCATTCAACAGTACCATGATCCGCTCATTCAGGTCGCCGACACCCAGATACGCGGGGCGGGACCGTTCGGGGTTGAGGTATTGGTCAGGCAAAATGGCAAACTGGTGCCCCGCCAACCCACGATAGGAAGAGGTAAAAATGCGTTCGTAGAATTGCACCACGGCGAAGAATACGTCGTGAAGGTTCATAACGGGGCTGATTTCCCGATCACAGCCGGCCTAAAGATTGACGGTGTCAACGCATTTACCGATGCCCAAGACCTGCCCAGAGACGCGCGTCGCATTGCCCGGCCTCATAAAACGGCGACCTTTAAAGGTTGGTACATTCACACCGGTACAAAAGAAGTCCTCGGCCCCAATCACCAGCCGTTGCCATCCACCAAAGCGTTTCTGGTATCGGGTTATGAAAACAGCGTGGCGCGACGCGCGGGGACCAGCGCCTCCAGCATTAGCATTGGTATGATCACCGTCGATATCCGTGCCGCTTGGCCCAAGGGCACCCCACCACCGGCCGGTGAGCCCGGCGAAAAAAGATCGAAACGAACATCCGCCACCCGCGGATTGGCAACCGCTCAAGGCCAAGGGCTGGATTTGAAGTACAAAGTCGCCAGCGATCTGGAATTAAGCAAACACACACGCGCGGTGATTCACGTGCGGTACTCTAAATAGCCCCGTGCGGCGGAACGCTACACGGGTCAAAACCAATAGAACTTTCCACCCGACCGCGTCAAAACGGCCTTGTCACCAGACATTTTCGGGATTGCTCCTTGCCAGTGTTCAGCACCGCAGGCTATACTTGGGGCAATAGGGATTTGTTAGCCGCTTGCAGCCTTTATCTGCTAAAAAGCTATCGTCGCATTCAAACGTGACGCTTCCGATCGAGAGAGAGCCCCCCAAGTTCTGCGATCCGAAATCAGGCACCGCTGGCCGACATCTCCCTGAATTGAAAGAATTCATGGAGCCATTGTTTGATGTCTGTTACCCCCTCTGATGTAAGTAAACCTGCCGCACAAACCGATCCGGCCCCCTCGCGCCCGGTCGTTCCCCGGGAGACCCGGGGCGTCTCCACGACCTCCGTCCACGCGGGCGAAGCCCGGCAAAAATCAGACAACGCGATCACCGACCCGGTAGTCATGGCGTCAACGTTTACCTTTGAAGACACACAATCTATTATCAACTTCATCGAAAACGACGAGGACCGTGGCGAATACGGGCGTTACGGAGTCCCCGGTGAAAAAGTTGTCGAACGAAAGCTGGCGGCGCTGGAAGGTGCCGAAGACGCCGTGATCTACTCCAGTGGTATGGCGGCCTTTGTTGGCGTCTTGAATTCGATGCTCTCCAGCGGCGACGAAATTGTATTCTTTGACGAATGCTACCACCGCTCGCGCGAGTACACACGCAAGTATCTGTCACGTTTTGGCGTGGTGACCAAGGAAGTGAAAACGGGTGACTACGACGCGATGGAAGCTGCCATCACGCCCAACACAAAATTGCTGGTCAGTGAATCGCCGACTAACCCGCACCTGAGCGTGATTGATCTGGACCGCTTCGCCGCGATTGGAAAACAACACGGTGTCACCACGATTATCGACGCCACCCTGGCAACCCCCTTCAACATTCAACCGATCGTCCACGGCGTCGATCTGGTAATGCACTCGGCAACCAAATACATGGGCGGTCACAATGACCTGCTGGCCGGCGTTGTTCTGGGATCCAAGGAACTCCTTGATCCGATCCGAAAACTGCGTGGGATCATGGGTTCGGTCTCGACCCCACACAACTGCTATCTGCTACAGCGCGGTTTGAAGACCTTCGGCCTGCGCATGAAGCAGCATAACGAAAACGGTTTAGCGGTCGCCCGATTCCTAGAGTCTCACCAACGCGTGGAGAAGGTCTACTATCCCGGTCTGGAATCCCATCCGTATCACGAAACGGCCAAAGAAACGATGCGCGGATACGGCGGACTGGTCACTTTCCTGGTCAAGGACGCCGACTGGAAGCAGACAGCCGCGATCGTCGATGCCGCCCAGTTGGCCCGGATCGCCCCGTCGCTGGGGGGAGTAGAAACCTTAATCGAGCAACCGCTGGTGATGAGCTATTTCCAGTGTACGCCAGAGGAACGGGCCGAATTCGGAATCCACGACAATATGATCCGACTGGCCTGCGGGATCGAGGACAGCGCCGATATCATCGCCGATCTACAGCAATGCCTGGACGTGCAGTGAAGGGGCTGGAGTGCAAGAAACAGGCGAAGCGCTCTCCACGGTTACAGCAAAATTGTTGGACACGACGACCCATGGATTTTAACATGACGAAGATCACCCGCGCGATACTCACCGTTGTCATCACTTTGGGGATTCCGGCTGTTTCCGCGAATGCCCAACAGCAGTTTCCGCGCGGGGTTGAGGTTGATGATGCCGTCGATTCACCCGCGACTGAATTTGCACTTGCTGACCTAAAACGCGCTCTCGGTAATTCTCAATTGCCTCCTGCGGCCGGTGAACGCCCACGGCGGCTTGAGATCACCATGGTGAAAGACTTAAATCCGCAAGGATACAGAATCGCCAACGGCGGACCGCAGACGGTGGTGGTCAGCGGCGGCGATGCCGTGGGAGCCATGTACGGAGTGCTGGACATCGCGGAACAAATCTCGTTTGGCCGTCGCTGGGAGCAACTGCACACCTATCAGAAATCTCCCTTCATTCTGCAGCGCGGCATCAAGATGAACGTTCCGCTCGACGCGCGTCTGCCCAGCTACGACGACACGGGCGATGCGGCACAAAAAAACATTGCCGAAATGTGGTCGCTGGATTTTTGGCAAAACTATTTGGATTCGCTGGCCAGAAATCGTTACAACGTGCTGACGCTGTGGTCCAAGCATCCGTTTCCTGCTTTGATCAAACTGAAAGAGTATCCGCAGGCGGCCCTGCCCGACGTGTACGCCTACACCGGCCCAATCACTGCCGACACCCACAAAGACTGGGGCGGCATTGATCTCCACAACACGCAGAATCTGATGCTGGTCAAACGAATGACCATCGAGGAAAAGATCGCATTCTGGCAAAAGGTGATGCAGTACGCCCACGACCGTGGTATCCAGATAATTTTGTTTACGTGGAACATCTATTTACCCGACGCCTCCATCAGTCCCCAAAGCCCCGAAGCAATCAAGTACGTCAGGCAGTGCGTCGCACAACTTGCGAAAACCTATCCGCATCTGGGCGGCATCGGCGTGACTGCGGGCGAAAGGATGGGGCCCACGATTGGAAAATTCACCAACGTCCAATGGCTTTATGAGACCTACGGTGTGGGAGCCGCTTCGGTGCTCAAAGACGACCCACAACGCACGTTTCGGTTCATCTTTCGACGCCACCACACCAACCTAGAGGACATCGATAAAGATTTCACCTCGCATTATCCCGGCCCTGTCGAAACAAGCTTTAAATACAGCATGGCCCACATGTACAGCTCCACTGAGCCACCGCTGTTTGACGGGTTGTATGGCCAGACGGTTGAGCAATACGGTTACAAGTGCTGGATGAACCTGCGCAATGATGACATCTTTGTTTTTCGTTGGGGAGACCCGGATTTTGCCCGTTCGTATCTGACCAAGATGGCAACCTACCCTCTGGCCGGTTTTTATATCGGTTCAGACGGTTACGTGTGGGGACGCGACTTCACCAGCAAGACGCCTTCACTGGCGGGCGTCCTGGAGGCCCAAAAACATTGGTATCGCGAACTGATCTGGGGCAGGCTGGCTTACGATGCTCAGCTGGATAGAAAGTTTTTTCAGAGCACCCTCGCAAGTCACTTTCCTGACACCGATGCGGCGAAGCTTTATACTGCTTGGCAAACGGTCTCGAAGATCTTCCCGCTGGTCAACAACTTTCACTGGCAGCCAACCGATTCAATGTGGGCCGTGGAAGGCTGCATGGGCCAGGCCGGGTTTGAAACCGTACGCGATTTTATCGATTGCTATACCTTTGAACCTGACAAGATCCTCGACATTCCCGCCTTTGCAACAAAATATCTCAACGGAGAACCGTGCGAACGGACGACGCCGTTGCAGGTGGCAGACGCCCTGCTGGAGCATGCCAGCTCCGCACTTGAGCAGGTCGCCCAACTCAGGAGAAAAACCCCTGAAGCAGCCGACGAATTACAGGCGACTTTATACGATCTTCAGTGCCTGGCGCACTACGGCGACTACTACGGACACAAGATCAGCGGGGCGGTTTATCTGCGTCTTTATGAGGCTGCCGCACCCGCTCGGCAAAAGGATTTCCAAATCCGTGCGGTGCGTCATCTGGAACAGGCTGCGGCCGCCTGGAAGCAACTTGCCAATCTTGCCGATCGCCAATACCACACTCAGCTTCTGGCTCGCACGCGACCGCTGGACTGGGTCGCGACCATCGCCGATGTCGAACAGGACGTTACGATTGCCAATCGCTCTTCCGGCCAAATTCCCAAGATCGCCAAATTGTTTAATGTAAAAAGTCTTGGGAGTGATTCACAATTTGGTGAAACATTAACCCGGCAGCTGGAGGAAAGTGGTTACAATGTAACCCATGTTCCATGGTGGGAGCTGGACGGAAATGCGACGGGGCTCAAACTGGTGTTTGGGCAACGGGGAGAATTGGTTCATGAATTTTTCAAAGGCAAACGTGGCAAATTGCCGTCGGATTTTGACGACATCGGCCATGCCATCGTTCCTTTGGAGGGAAATTACTGGATCATTATGAAAGACCGTTCGGCGGTACCCGGGGCCATCAAGCAGCTCCAAAACGAAATCAGTAATGGCACGGTGCGGTGATCCGCGCGAGGCCATTTGCGTTACACGCCCGGCTGACAACCCCGTAACCCATTTACGGGGAAGAGGCCGGTCGGTGCACAAACAGTACGAATGATTACCTTTAAAGAGAATGTTGAAATTGAACAATGCTAGACTTTAAGCTTAAAACTTTTTTTATCTGTTTGTTTTGCCTGCTAGGTTGCGGCCACGCATCCCTCAACGCCGAAATCATTAACGTAGCGGACCATGGAATCATCCCCGGCAAGGATGCAACCTACTCCGTCAGGAAACTGCTGGAATCCGTCAAAGACCGTCCGGAAGTCACGCTGTTCTTTCCCCGGGGCACGTATGACTTCCATCCGGAAAATGCGATTGAGATGTATCGCGCAGTGGCCAACCATGACAACGGCTTGAAACGGTTTGGTTTTCCGGTCTTTGATCACAAAAATCTCACGATCGACGGTGATGGATCAACATTTATGTTTCATGGGCGGATGATTCCGGTGTCCGTAGACCGGTCATCAAACGTGACGCTGAAGAATTTTTCTATTGACTGGACGCATTCATTTCATGCTGAATTAACCGTCGTTCAGCGCGACGAAACGGACCAGAGCTTCGTCGTCGAAACCGACCCGGAACGTTACCCCTACACGATCGCAGGTGGCAAGATCCTGTTCCATCGTTACGGACAGGATGACCCGATTGGATCAAATATCGTGTTTGACCCAAAAACCTCGGCACCGATCGTTGGCACCGGAGATTACCGCGTTAACAGCAGACGTGCAAAAATCACGGCGATTAACAAACGGCGCTTCAGAATCGCCAAGGGAGCCAGAAAAGCACCTCCTGTTGGCAGTGTGTTAATCGTTTATGGCGTTCATCCAACCAGCCGACTTTGCCCCGCGATTCACGTTACCAATTCCAAAGATTTAAAAATCGAAAATGTGACCGTCTACGAAGCAGGCGGTATGGCGCTGATCGTCGAACGCACAGAAAACATCCTTCTGAACAAAATGGTCGTCACTTCGCCCTCCGACCGCAGCGTCGCAACACGCGCCGACGCAACGCATTTCATCGGCTGTAAGGGAACAATCGAACTCAACGAATGCCTGCTGGAACACATGCTTGACGATGGCATCAACGTTCACGGTGCCTATGTCAAAGTCGAAAAGTATCTGGGGGATGCCCGGTTTCTTTGCGAGATTAGCCACTTCCAACAGTGGGGGCTGGTTTTTGCAGAACCCGGTGACAAGATCGCATTATTGTCGCGCGAGACAATTTTGCCGTTCGCCGAAACGACGGTCAAAGCGGTCGAACCTCTCAACGAACACCGCTTCGTCATGACGCTCACGGACGTTCCGGAATCACTGCCTGAAGGTCCACTGTCGGTGGAAAACATGACCTGGTATCCCGACCTGATCATGCGCAACAACAAGATTCGTCAAAATCGCGCGCGCAGCGTACTGGTCACGACCAAAGGTAAAGTTCTGATCGAGGATAACTATTTTTCGTCGCAAATGCACGGGATTTTGATTGAAGGCGACAACAACAAATGGTACGAATCCGGCGCGGTAGAAGATATTGTCATCCGCAACAACACATTTGAAGATATCGGATACGCCAAGGACCAACGTTATCCCCTCATGGCGTCGCCACTGTTCACCCGGGAGCAACGGATGGGGGACGGCCATTACCATCGCAACATTCGCTTTACCGGCAACACAATCAAGAGCTTTAACGGACTGATTGCGAGCGCCCGTAGCGTCGAAGGACTAACCCTTTCGAACAACACAGTGCAATTGAGCAACAACTATCCGCTGATCGACGAAGGCCCTTCGATCGCTCTGGAATACTGCGATAATGTTGAAATCGAACAGAATCGCGTGTCCGGATTTGATCGGCCACTGGTAATCGAAAAATCGTCCGATTGCAGTAACGTTCTTGAACAAAACAATGACGGGCTGGCTGCGCTCGCGCAGGCCCCGCCCGCCAATGATCCTCCCGAGGAAGGCAAGCAGTCAGCCACCAGCAAAAAAACACAGCCAAACATCGTGTTGTTTTTCGTCGATGATTTGGGGTGGAATGACCTTGGCTATCGCCACAGCAAATTTGAAACGCCTGAAATCGACAAACTGGCTGGCGAGGGGCTGGATTTCCAACGCACCTATATCGCCACTCCGACTTGCAGTCCCAGTCGAGCCACCCTGTTGACGGGAAAACATCCGGCGCGTTTGCAAATGGCGCGTCATATCCCCAACGGTGTCAAATTTGGTTTTGACAAATACGGGAGAATTTCCGAGGAGTTTAATCTGTGGAAAACGGATCCCGCTCAGGTTCCCAGCCGCAATTGGCTGCCGCTGGAACACACTACTTATGCCGAAGCATTAAAATCGCTTGGTTATTACAGTCCATTTTTCGGGAAGTGGCATCTTGGCCATGAGCCCTATCATCCGATTCAGCAGGGTTTCGATACGCAGTACGGGACGGCCAATGCAGGGCATCCCAAATCATACAACGCGCCATTCTTCAAAAATTCGGACGTGTTGGCAAAGATCAAAGAGGGGTATCTGACCGATACCTTGACGGACAAATCGGTCGAATTTATCGAAGGCTATGACCGAGATCAGCCATTCATGCTTTCGATGTGGTACTACAACGTGCACCGTCCGCCGGTGGGCCGCGATGATTTGGTTGCCCATTTCAAATCGAAAGGCTACGACGATGAAGGCGCTGTGTATGCCGCTCAAGTGAAATCTGTGGATGAGTCCATTGGACGAATTCGTGCCGCCCTCAAAAAGAAGCAGATCGAGGACAACACGATGATCATCTTTTTATCCGATCAAGGCAGCTGGTATTCCAACGAACCGCTGCGGGGCGGGAAAATGTCAGACACTCTGTGTGAGGGCGGTGCACGTGTGCCCATGATTATGCATTGGCCTGGCGTCACGAAAGCCGGATCGAAAGACCACAGTTTGGTGCAATCAACCGACTTGTTTCCAACGCTGGTCGAAATTGCCGGTGGCGACCCTGCAAAATTTGAAGATCTGGATGGCGTATCGCTACTGCCACTGATACGTGGCGATGGTCCACTGGAACGCGCGGCACCGCTGTTCGGTTATCGCGCCTACGAAGATCTATATGCGTCAGTCCGGGAAGGCGACTGGAAGTTGCTTGCCTATCGTAGCGGCAAGGTCAGCCTGTACAACATTCCGCAGGATGATGCCGAGCAAAATGACGTTGCCGCAGCCAACTCGGCCGTCGTGAAGACATTGACAGAGAAATTGGCTGCCTGGGAAAAGCAGGTTAACGTGGAACAGTATTCCGGTGTCCAATAGGTGGAACCGCTGTCATTGCCCACGAGTCTTCAAATCAGCTAATGCGTTATGGTTTGAAGCGTTGTGAGTTATTAACTGGTTCGAGCGGCGCCTTGATGTAATGTTGCGTTACCAACGCATAGGCGTCGCTACCGGGCGGTCGCACGGTCGCGGTCGCACGGTGTTTGATTAATGGATTAGTAACCGTAGCGCGAATAGCCGCCCCGATAGTGGCTGGAGTACGGTTGGTAGTGATAACTCGCCCGACCGTAACCTGAACCATAGCCGTACCCACTCCGACTGCTACGCCCGTAGCCGCCGTAAGAAGAATAACCGCGCCCGTAGCCTCGATAACCACTGCTGTAGCTCCGGTAGCTGGGTCCGTGGACGCTTACGGCACCGTAAGGACCAACGTAGATCCCGCTGCCAGCGCGTCCGTGTATCGCAAACTGGGCGTGGGCATCTTCGGCGGACAGCCCAACAATGGTAAGGACGGCGACGGCCAGCGCGGCCGCACAGGAGGCCCGCAGTGCATTCCTGAATGCGATCGCAACGGCGCTGCGCAAATCGACGGATCGTGGGGTAATTTTCATCATAACTCCTTGAATCAAATAGTCTGGTTTGCCCAACCTGTGTTTGCCCGACCTGTTAATTACAGGCGGTTCACAGGCAGTCTGCTGCGGGCTGCTACTATCGCGCAACCGCAATCTTCAAGATGACGCCTGACCGGGAGAGGCCTTACACAAGAGAGGCCTTGTGCACAGAACCCTTTCCCCATTGAAGCAAGACGTTTCAGAAAGTTCTGTCACGCGGCAGCCGTCTATCGCTGCAAGTCTTCCAAACGCGAGGCGATGCGGGGATTGGCGAAACTGGAAGATGAGATTTTTTTGTGGATGCGTTTGCCGATCGCACCAAATGTTTGCCGGGCGTCGGCTGGATAGGCGCAGACGGTGTGAGAGTTTCATGCCCCGCCGGGAGCTTCGCACGCAGCACAGCAAGCAGCGATTTTTGGGTTACTGTCTGGCCGATGCGATTGGGGTTTACGGCTTCCTCGTTCCAAAGATCGTCACTAATTTCATATTCGACATCAATGAGCGGTGTGTCGGGAGCGCCCCCTTGAGCCCGGCAGCTTTTGCAGGTTGCCGCACACGTACACGATTGGCAAGCCGCCGCCGCAGTCGCAGCCTGACCGTCTGAACAGCCAACTTCCCCCAGACAGCCACCATCGCGCAATCGCTGTTTGATCTCGTCTAGTGCACACTGAATATGTGTCAGACAACTCTTTTTTGGCGGCAGGTCCGTTTCGCAGTGTCGTTTCCATTGAACATACGGCGACTGCCGTTTGCACTCTTCCCTGTCACAATTGTAGAAAAAACCGTAGTGCTTGGTCTGCACTTGTGTGGCGTTGCTGCGTGTCCACGGGTCGGACGGCGAATACTGGTATGCGGGCTCGAATCGGCGCGTCTTGACCGCGGAAATCAGCTGAGCTTCGACATGCTGGCAACCGCTACAAAACGCCGCAATCGCAGCGGACACGATCGCAATACGGATGAGCGATTTCGGACAGGTCATGATCAGAGCTCGGTTGAGTATCCGGACGTTGCGACTGCGGGCGACAAATGCCCGTATCTTGGCACATTATCACCTAATCGGCCCGTTTAACCCGTTTCTCCACTACCTTGATTAGACTCGACAATCCCGCCATAACGATTTACGCTTATGCAAAATTCGTAGGCCGAATTAGCGTCAATCTTTAACATCCTTGTCAATTTGGCGTGGTTTGAAACGCTCGATTCGCGGTTATGAATGATGACCTACAATCCCGGGAAGAAACACCACAATGAAATTTACCGGAATCTGACTACACCAGCGCCTCTCCGGGAGCCCTCGGGCTTCCACTGTTTTTCCATGACCAACCACCCCGAGAATCGAATCCGCATCGGTGCCGTTTCCTACCTCAACACCAAACCACTGGTGTACGGGTTGGAGGCACACGCCGATGAAATCGATTTGTCCTTCGACCTCCCCAGTCGGCTTGCCGATCGGCTCAATTCGGGCGACCTCGACGTGGCATTGATCCCGTCCATCGAAGCGATCGCCAACCCGCACTACACGATCATCTCGGATGCTTGTATTGGCTGTCGCGGACCAGTCTGGAGCGTAAAACTGCTCAGTCGCGTCCCCGGCGCTAAGATCAAAACCCTGGCACTCGACGAAGGCAGCCGCACCAGCCGGGTGTTGGGGCGGATCTTGCTGAAGGAAAAATTTGGCGTTCTCCCACGACTTAGCCAATTGAACATGGCCGATGCCTGGCAGCATGTCCCTACCGATGCAGTGATGATTATCGGCGACCGCGCGATGACGATCGACCCGCCCGAATTCCCACACGTCTGGGACCTGGGCGAAATATGGCACCAGTGGACCGGACTGCCGTTTGTATTCGCGGTCTGGGCCGCGCGCAGCGATAATGATCTGCAACAAAACTTTGACCGATTGGGATGGATCCTGTCCCGTGCCCGTGATCGCGGGGTGGAAAACGTGGACGCGATCGCCACCGACCAGGCGGGAGTCTACGGTTTGACCAAAACGATTTGCCAAAACTATCTCTCTGACAACCTTTACTTTCAGCTGGGCGATGCCGAAAAACAGGGACTGGCGGCGTACTTTCGTTACGCGGCCGAACTGAATGTGATCGCCCCCAACCTCCAACTACAATTTCATGATTGCCAAACAGCCTGATCACAAAGCGCTTCTCTCCAAAGCCGTCGCCGGGGAACGCATCTCGTCCGCAGAGGCTCTCGAGCTTCTGAAGATGGACAATTTGACGGCACTCGGCGCTGCGGCCAATGCGGTGACTCGCCGTAAGCATCCGGAGAACTATCGGACCTACAATATCGACCGCAACATTAACTACACCAATGTTTGCACGGCGGTCTGTGATTTCTGTGCGTTTTACCGGGGCCCCAAAAGTGACGAAGGCTACGTGCTGGACCGGCAGGAGCTCCTGCAGAAGATCGAGGAAACGGTGAAACTCGGTGGCGAACAGATTTTGCTCCAGGGGGGGTTGCACCCAAAGTACAAACTGGACTGGTACGAGGATATGCTTGAAGAGATCAAGCAAAATTTTCCTCAGCTGAACATTCACGGTTTCAGCCCACCGGAGATCCATCACTTCACCAAACTGAACAATCTGTCACTGGAGGAGGTACTCAGCCGACTCAAAGCTGCCGGATTGGGCAGCCTACCTGGTGGCGGGGCCGAGATTCTCAATGACCGTGTCCGCAAGGAAATTACACGCGGCAAGGTCATGACCGAGGACTGGCTGAATGTGATGCGCGTCTGGCACAAGCAGGGCGGACGCAGCAGTGCGACGATGATGTTCGGCCATGTGGAAACACTCGAGGAGCGAATCGAACACTTACAGCGTTTACGAGACCTGCAAGACGAAACGGGCGGATTCACCGCGTTCATTTGCTGGACGTTCCAGCCAGACAATACGGACATGGCGGACGTGCAGCCGTTGGGCGCGTTTGAATACTTGCGCATGCAGGCGGTTGCCCGATTGTTCTTGGACAACTTTGATAATATTCAATCCAGCTGGGTGACGCAGGGACTGAAAATTGGCCAGCTGGCGTTGACCTACGGTGCCAACGACATGGGCAGTCTGATGATTGAGGAAAACGTCGTCGCCGAAGCCGGCACGGTTCATCATTTGACGCTGGACCAGATCAGAGACTGCATTTCGGAACTGGGTTTTGAGCCTCAGCAACGCAACGTGCACTACCAGTTGATCGATCAGGATCAGCAGGCGAAATCCATCGAAGCCAACCGCCGGTGGGTGGAAGAAAAGCTTCAGGCCGCCCAAGCGGGCGTCTATCAACTGTCGTAGATATCCGACAGAGGGATTTTGCAATCGATCGATTGCAATCCCGGTCTTTCAGCGACCGGTTGCCAGCATTTGCGTTACGACCCTCGATTCAACCACAAGAGCGCGAAGAAGCCAGAGGCTTTGTCGCTTGTCTTCTCTCTGTGCTCCTCCGTGTCCTCTGTGGTTTATCCTTGGTTTATCCCTAGTTTATCCTTGGTTTATCCACCAATGGAGAATCGACGACAAACCCGGAAGTCGATGCAACGCTTATTGACCGAAACGACGCTTACTCGTCGCCGGCACGGCACCAGGACTCCAGACAAGAATCGAAATCGCAGATTTCTTCGTCCGAGAAATACAGCGCGATCTCTCGCGCTGAGGCTTCTGCGCCGTCTGAAGCGTGCACCAGATTCATCTGACGACTGCTGCTGAAGTCGCCCCGGATCGTTCCCGGTGCGGCGTTAAGTCCGTTGGTGGCACCCAGCATTTCGCGGATCACACGAATCACATCCAACCCCTGCGCCACAATCGCGACCACGGGGGCAGCGGTAATGAATTCCTCCAAACCCGGGTAGAACGGCTTTTCGACGTGTTCGGCGTAGTGCTGTTTGGCCAAATCTGGCGTGACCCGCATCAGCTTCATGGCGACAATCTCAATCGCTTTGTCTTCGAAACGGGAGATAATTTTTCCCATCAGGCGGCGTTGTACACAATCAGGCTTCAATAGTACGAGAGACCGTTCCATCACTTTTACATCCAGAAAAACAGGAGGGTTAATAATTGAAATTTCGACGCAGTTTAACAAAGGTTTCCCCCTTCCGAAAACAGGGGCTTTGGGTGAAAATGACGATGTTTTTGGGGTCGCCCCAAAATCCGGCAGGCAGTATCGTTCCCACACACGGGGTTACGTCTGTAACGGAACCCATTTCCCGACAATCCTGACCAACGGCTTTCTGACAAACTACAGCGAAATATCGGATTCGATTGAAGGTTTCGACCAATACAATTTTTCGCTTGATCAGCAGGGCACATCCGTTGTCACGATGATCTTGACCGTTTCTCGGCCGCCCAATTTTTCTACCCAATCGCCTCCTGGTTGACGGTGTATTTCGACCTCACCAGAAGCAGTAAAAAATTCAATGACCAGCTCCGCAGAATTATTCCCCCCGACAAAAAAACCAGCTGAATCCGTTTCCGGCGTCACCGTCCGACTGGCCGGCGATTCGGGTGACGGCATGCAGCTGCTGGGTACTCAGCTGACCAACACGTCCGCGCTTTCCGGTAACGATGTTGCGACCTTTCCTGACTTCCCCGCCGAGATTCGCGCCCCGCGCGGAACACGCGCCGGTGTCAGCGGTTTCCAGGTACAGTTTTCCGCCGAGGAGATTTTCACCCCCGGTGACGGGGTCGATACGCTGGTCTGTATGAATCCGGCAGCCCTGATTACCAACATTGGTGACCTGCGACGCGGCGGCATTCTGATCGTCAACTCGGATGGCTTCGGGGCCAAAGACCTGAAGCTGGCCAAACTGGACAGCAACCCGCTTGAAGACGGCACGATCGAGGGCTTTCGTACCATCAAAGTGCCAATGACCACGATGACCCGGGGCGCAGTCGAACCAACAGGCCTGTCCGTCAAGTTTGCCGATCGCTGTAAAAATTTTTTCGCGATGGGGCTGGTATTCTGGTTGTACGGTCGCGACGTGGAACCCACACTGCGGTTTATCGAAAACAAGTTCTCAGGCAAACCCGACATTGCCGAGGCCAACCGGTTGGCGTTGATGGCCGGTTGGAACTACGGTGAAACAACCGAAAACTTTGCCTCGACGTTCCTCGTACCTGCCGCTGACCTGGAGCAGGGCGTTTACAAAAATGTAATGGGCAACCAAGCGTTGGCTTGGGGGCTGATCGCGGCGGCCGAACTGAGCGGCAAGGAACTGTTTCTGGGGTCGTACCCGATTACGCCGGCCAGTGATATCCTGCACGAACTAAGTAAGCACAAGAACTTTGGCGTTCGCACATTCCAGGCCGAAGACGAAATTGCTGCGGTTTGTTCCGCAGTGGGGGCCGCCCTAGGCGGTAGCATGGCAATCACCACCAGCAGTGGCCCCGGTATCGCGCTCAAGGGCGAAGGCATCGGGCTAGGATTGATCTTGGAACTGCCATTTTTGATCATCGACGTGCAACGCGGTGGCCCAAGTACGGGGCTGCCCACCAAAACGGAACAGTCAGATCTGTTGATGGTAATGCACGGGCGCAACGGGGATTCTCCACTGCCCGTGATCGCAGCACAGAGTCCCGCCGACTGCTTCAACGTTGCCATCGAAGCGTGGAAGATCGCCACCAAATACATGACGCCTGTTTTTATTCTGTCCGATGGCTACATCGCCAACGGATCTGAACCGTGGAAAATTCCGGACGTGGATGCACTTGAGAAAATCGAAATCAACCATCCGGGACCTCGTGCCGAAGATGATCCGCCGTTCATGCCGTATTCGCGCGATGAGAATCTGGCACGTCCGTGGGCGTTGCCCGGTACCCCGGGCCTAATGCATCGCGTTGGTGGTCTGGAAAAACAGGACGGCACCGGTAACGTCAGCTACGACCCGGACAACCACCAGTACATGGTGGAAACCCGTGCCAAAAAAGTCGAATTGGTGGCGGAGTCCATTGGTGACGCCGAGGTGTTTGGCAAATCCCGAGGCACTCTTGTGCTCAGCTGGGGCGGAACCTACGGCGCTTGCCGCACGGCAGTCAAAACGGCGCTGGCAGACGGCGTCGAAGTCGGTCACGTGCACTTGCGGTGGATCAACCCGTTCCCCGCCAACCTGGAAAATTTGCTCGGTCAGTACGACAACGTGCTGATTCCGGAACTGAACACTGGCCAGCTGCGATTGCTGATCAAGGATAAATTCCTGACCAACGCAATTGGTTTGAACAAAATCAAAGGCAAGCCGTTTCATGTTTCCGAGATCGTGGGCAAGATCAAGGAACTTTCCAACGGGTAGTCGCGCGACCAGACGCGTGCGAGTTAGTCGCGCAGCCATCCCGGGCCCGGACAGATCCGGCCCGAAACACTTATATCACTTGAATTTGAATCTGAATTGACGATCTGCCATGAGCACTGAACTTCCGGTACTTTCCGCCAAAGATTTTGCCTCCGACCAGGACGTACGTTGGTGCCCGGGCTGCGGCGACTACTCCATTCTAGCGCAGATGAAAAACGTCCTTGCCTCCATGGGCAAAAAACAGGAGGAGACGGTTTTCATCTCTGGAATTGGCTGCTCCAGCCGTTTCCCGTACTACATGAACACCTACGGCCTGCACTCCATTCACGGTCGCGCCCCCGCATTTGCAACGGGGTTAAAATCAACGCGTCCGGAACTGGATGTGTGGGTGATTACCGGGGACGGAGATGCATTAAGTATCGGCGGAAACCACTTCATTCACTTGATCCGCCGCAACGTGGACCTGAACATCATCCTGTTCAACAACAGTATTTATGGCCTGACCAAGGGACAGTACTCGCCCACATCGAAGGTCGGCACGAAAACCAAAAGCACACCGATGGGATCCATCGACCAACCTCTGAATCCATTGTCGGTTGCGATCGCAGCAGAAGCATCGTTTGTGGCAAGGTCGGTTGATTCGAACGTGAAACACCTCCGCACAACGCTACAGCGCGCCAGTGAGCATCGCGGGACATCCTTTGTCGAGGTCTACCAGAACTGTAATATCTTCAACGATGGTGTCTGGGATTACGCCAAAGCCAAAGCGACCAAGGACGAATCGACCGTTGAACTGGAGCATGGCAAACCACTCATTTATGCCAAGGGCAACAAAGGCATCCGGTTAAACGGCTTCGCACCGGAGACGGTTGACCTGGACGGCAAGATTGCCCAGGATGACCTGCTGTTCCATGACGAAAAACTGGAATCCCCTCAATTGGCGTACCTGCTCAGCCGTATGCGCCACCCCGAATTCCCGGAACCGATCGGTGTCTTCCGTGCGGTCGATCGCCCGACGTACGACAGTCAGATCAATGCCCAAGTCGATTTTGCACGTGAGAAAAACAGCAGAGGCGATCTGAAGACGCTGTTTAACAGCGGCGATACGTGGACGGTGTAAGCACGCAGACGCCCCCTTCGCTAGGCTTGCCCCATGACCGGTCCTGAAAAAAAGCTACTGGTTGTGTTTGAGTTTGACACGCTCAACGGCGGCGAAAACTCCATACTGGCGGTCGTGCCGCTGTTGATCGAGGCAGGCTGGAGCGTCACCGCACTTTGGCCGGGCCCCACGCCTTCAGCCACTGATGCCGGTAGTAACAATCGCGCGGACAAGATCAATACCCTTGCCGGCGCGTTGGACCTTGCCGGTGCGGAAAAAATCGTTCTTCCCACCCATGACCCGTCCGGGGCACGCAAATCCCAGGAGCGTTATCGTGATGATCTGGCAAAGATCCTCATGTGCACAACGCCTGATCTTGTATTGTGCAACAGTCTCTCCACCAGCCGGCTGTGCGGGCCGGTAACAAAGCGGCTGATGATTCCCTCGGCTGGCTACCTGCGCGACATCATTAAACTCAGCCGCAAAGCCGTTTCCGATGTGAACGAGTTGGACCGAATCTTTGCCGTATCGCAAGCCACGATGAACTTCCACGCGGCCCAAGGAATGGACGCTGGGAAAATTCGGGTGATTTACAATGGCGTGGATCTTGAGCAATTTCATCCGCGCAATCGCACGTCCCCAACAGCGCTGAAAAAAGGACTTAGTATCCCGGAGACAAGCCCTGTGGTTTTGTTCGTTGGCCAGATCGGGATGCGAAAAGGCATCGACGTGTTGGTGGAAGCGTTTGGACAAGTTTTGCCAACATCACCGGATGCCCATTTGGTGATCATTGGTCAGCGCCATTCGCAGAAACAGGAAGCACGCGCATACGAAAGCAGTGTTGCCCACGCCAGTCAACAACCGCCACTGGCGGGACGCGTACACTGGTTGGGTCGTCAAACCAACGTCGCAGATTGGATGGCGGCATCCAGGGTGTTATTGCATCCCGCACGGCAGGAACCGCTGGGGCGCGTGATCCTCGAAGCAGCAGCCAGCGGGTTGCCCATCGTAACCACCCTGGTCGGCGGCAGCCCCGAGATCCTTGGCTGTAATGATTCTTTTGATCTGCTGTGCAACAAAGACGATGCGGCGGCACTGGCAATGCGCACCGGCCAATTGCTGATCGACGGTCAACTTTGGCAATCGGTTTCGAGGGAGTTGAGAAATCTGGCCGTGCGCCGGTTCGACCGACACACTTGCGCCCGCGCGCTGGCATGGAACCTGAACGATCTGCTTTAACAATCTGCCTGAATAATCGTTCCCTTCGACAAAACGTGCATGACCGGTACTCGACCATGCCCCGTTGAACTGCTTTTGGCTGTTGTATTTCAACGGCAGTAATTACAATCGCGGAATGATCATCCTTTGACCGATGAATTTCCCGGAACACGAAAACGAGACTCACACGTGGCGATAATAAAACGAATTCTGGTATCCGGTGGCGCAGGTTTTTTGGGATCACACCTTTGCGAGCGTCTGGTCAAACAGGGCCACGACGTAATCTGCCTGGACAATTTTTACACCAGTCAGAAAACCAACGTCACCCACCTGCTGGGTCAGCCAAACTTTGAACTGATCCGTCACGACATCATCGATCCAATTCTGTTGGAGGTGGACGAGATTTACAATCTGGCTTGTCCGGCGTCTCCCGGTCATTACCAGTACAATCCCATCAAGACGATGAAGATCAGCATCCTTGGTTCAATCAACATGCTGGGAATGGCCAAGCGCTGTAATGCCAAGATTTTCCAGGCGTCCACCAGTGAAGTCTACGGCGATCCGGAAGTTCATCCACAACCGGAAAGCTACAAAGGTTCCGTCAACCCGATCGGAATTCGCGCCTGTTACGACGAAGGGAAACGCGCAGCCGAGACGTTGTTCTTCGATTATCACCGCTACAACAAAACCAATATTCGTGTTGCCCGAATTTTCAATACATACGGGCCGCGCATGCACCCGTTTGACGGACGCGTCGTCAGCAACTTTATTCGTCAGGCACTCGCCGGCGAAGATATCACCATTTTTGGCGACGGCAGCCAGACACGCTCGTTCTGCTATCGGGATGATCTGGTGGAGGGATTTCTGAAACTGATGGCAGCCCCGGATGAAATTACCGGCCCGATTAATCTGGGCAATCCCGGGGAATATTCGATCAAAGAACTGGCTGAAGAAGTGCTGTCCATTGTCGATAGCAAATCAAAACTGGTTTACGGGCCACTGCCACCGGACGATCCGACTCGCCGCCAACCTGATATCACCCAGGCCCGGAAGGAACTTGATTGGGAACCGCAGGTGCCGCTGCGGGAAGGTTTGGAAAAGACGATTGCCTGGTTCAAAAAGATCGACCTAGATCACTACCGACCGCCAACGCCAAATTTCTGATTCGCATTTGCAGCAATACCGCCGCCGAGGTGCGCCTGAATATCTTAAGAGGCCCGTTTACCCGGGCACTCGAAATTTGGCTTTCTCCTCGATCACCTTTAAATCGGCTGCATCGTTACCATCGTCTTTTGACGACGAGTCCAACTTTGGCGTAGATGTCACTGAGAGCTCGTCTTGAAGCTGGCAAGCGTAGCTTCGTTTCAGCCCGCAATACTGGCAGAACTGTTTCAAATCGTGTTCCGGATCACCACGCCACGTTGATCGACAGGAGTATTTTCCGCTGGTTCTCTCCACCCGATTCCAGGTCAAGTTTGTCTGCTGCCGCGCCGAAGACAACCCTACAACGATCTCAGCATCAATGACAAAGCGGGTCAGATCGATCGACCCGTTTCACGCAACAGCGCCAACAGTTTCAGGAGCGGTCACAATATGGGGTTTCTTTCCGGCAGTGTCACCTTTCAACGTTATCGAGTTACCGACGATCCTACAGGGGAATTCGGGGCAGGTCACATCGAAAAACTGGAACAGTATGTGATCGGTAAATCGCCAGGCAACATCTACGAGGAACCCGACGTTGGGTTTTCGGGTGGCGCTCACCTGTTGGACACCGACTTTGACCTTGAAAAAAACATTATTGGCGAAGCGATGCACTTCGGGGTCCGAATTGACAGTTGCCAGATTCCTTCCCCCATCAAACGCGCATGGATGCATCAGGAACTGGCCAGTTTTCTGAATGACAACCCTGGAGGCAAGCCATCCAAAACCCAACGAAGCGAAGCGAAAGAAGCTGTCGAAGATCGTTGCGCTCAGGAAGCCGAAAAGGGAAACTTCAAGAAACTGTCGGAGATCTCCGTACTGTGGGATGCCGTTTCCGATACGATTTTCCTAGGTGGGACTTCCGAAAAAACGAACGATACTGTATTGGGGTTGATGGAACGGGCGTTCGGCATCTCCGTTGAAAAAGTCTCTTGCGGGAAATTGGCGACCGAGATCGCCGACGAAATTGGCCGGAACGAGGGCCTGTTTGCCGCGACGCCCACCGCATTTGGAGAACACTCCTCCGGCAATGTTGTCTGGTGGAACGGAATGGGTGATAACTATGACTATCTGGGTAACGAATTTTTGCTGTGGTTGTGGTGGCAATGGGAAACAGAATCCAACGTAATTTCTCTGGCAGATGGAAGCACCGTCTCCGGGATGTTCGCGCGCAGCCTGAGCCTTGACTGTCCCGAAGGCGAACACGGCAAGGAATCAATTTCATCCGAATCACCGGTCGCACTTCCCGAAGCAGCACTGGCGGTGAAGATGGGAAAACTGCCCCGCAAGGCCGGCCTCACACTGGTCCGCAACGATCTCAAATTTGACTTCGCGTTGCAAAGCGAAATGTTCTCCGTTGGCAGCGCCAGAATTGGCACGGCTGACGAATCTGCCACCATGTCACATGAGCTGACCGATCGAATCGCCCATGTCCGTGAGCTGGCCGACACGGCCGACTACCTTTTCCAGGCATTTTGCGAGGTTAGGCTTGGCAAAGACTGGGACATCGAACTCAAGAAACTACAGAAGTGGCTTGGTAGTGAAACGCCCACCAGACACCAAAAAGCGGCGTGACCTTCATCTTTTGGCCCCGATATTTTCTGACAGACGGTGATCTGAAGAACAAACTGGCGGTTTTTCCGATGTGACCGATCGTGTATAATCAATTCTGCAAATGGCGATGCCGTTGAACCCATTTCCCGGCGCGGTGTTAACTGCCCGAAACCTACCGAAGACTTCCAATGACAATGCTTAAGACTCTAATTCCCTTGGTGCTGTTGGTTGGCCTGCTACTGGTCGCCTGCGACCAACAGCCTGCCCAACAGGCACGGGTCATTCCCGAAACCGACAAAGCGTGGGTGACCTTCGCCGTTGAGGGCATGACCTGACCCGGATGAGACAAATTAGTAGAGCAGGCTCTACTTGAGCTACCGGGTGTAGCTTCCGCAAATGCAGACAAATCGACCAGATCGGCGACTGTTGTTTACGACAAAACCATTCTGAAACCGGAAACCGTTACCAATCTGGGACGCTATCGATTTTCCGTGACGGCCACATCTGCCGACACTCTGGACGGCAGTGCCACTCAGGAGCAATCCGGTGGAGCGCTAGGTGCGCCTGGATCGCAGACCGACAACCGTGGTGACACCAATGGCTCGGGAACGACCAGCGCCACGGAATCTGCCCCACCACAGTTTGACTTGGGCGACTTCAGTACACTAAAACCGGCTGCCGCGACCGAGAGTGCCGAAGACGGGGCGACTGACCAAGAGTCGGCAGGCGAACTGCCGTTGTTGGGCGGCCCTGAAACGCAATAATCTTGCACCGCAGGTATCAATTTGCAGAACTGACTTACCTGACACTGACAGCCCACCGGGTGGTCAGTGTTTTTTTATGCCTGATCCAATAACCCCCGGATGGATCAGCAGGAACCTCACATGGAACAAAATCACTTCGACTGTATCGTCGTTGGCTTCGGCGGCGTTGGCAGTGCGGCAATGCGGTACGCCGCACTGCATGGCTGGAATGTACTGGGAATCGATCGCTTCGGGCCGGCGAACAACCGTGGCAGTTCTCACGGTCAGACGCGCGTCATCCGCAAGTCATATTTTGAGCATCCCGACTACGTGCCGCTGTTGCAAGACGCGTACGAATGCTGGGACGAATTAAACAAACGCCACCGTACCGCCCCCGAGGTGAAAGAGCTGTTGACGCAGTGCGGCGTCCTGCAGGTTGGCCCGGAGGACGGCACGGTGGTCCGCGGCGTCCTGAACAGTGCCGGGCAACACGGGCTGGCAGTCGAACGGTTTACTTCAGATGAGATTCACCGGCGGCTACCGATTCTTAATGTGCCTGACGGACATGTCGGTGTGTTCGAACCCGAGGGAGGATTTCTGCGCGTGGAACTGTGCGTGGCTGCGATGATCAAACAGGCGCTGGCCAACGGAGCAACGATGAAGTCGGGCGTGCAGGTGAATGCCTGGCAGGTCGATGATCACGGCACCGTTCACCTTCAATCCAATCAGGGTTCTTGGTCCGCCGACCGCATGATCGTTTGTGCCGGGCCCTGGACCGGTCAGTTACTGGAGGGCGTCGATCTCGGATTGACCCTGCTGGCCAAACAACAGCACTGGTACCAACTGGATCGTGTAGAACAAAAACGGGTCAATCAATTTCCCTGTTTTCTGTTCGAACAATCTGACGGGGCCTGTTTCTACGGCAGTCCGGAACTGGACACCCTGGGAATGAAGGTTTGCGAACATACGGGCGGCCGCCCGTTGGAATCTGCGGACCAACTGGACCGGGGAATCGATCCGGACCAACAAACGCGCGTCGAAACGTTCCTGAAACAGCACTTTCATTTTACCAAACAGCGACTGGTCCATCACAGCATGTGCATGTACACCATGTCACCCGAAGAGCGCTTCATCCTAGATCATCACCCCGATCACCAACAAATTGTGTTTGCCGCCGGCCTATCAGGACACGGATTCAAATTCGCTCCAGTGTTGGGACGACGTCTGGTGCAGATGCTGGACGGCACGCCTGATCCAAAGTTTGACTTCCTCCGCACCCCCAAAGGCGACCGATAAAATTCAGGTCGATTGCAGAAGTTGCCGCCAAAGGTCAAAATGGGTTGTTTGAAAGGGATTGGACGCGACGGGTTAACACTCAACCATTTACGGAACAACGATGACGGATTTAAAGACAGACGTGGTAGTGATTGGCACCGGCCCCGGTGGTGAGGGTGCCGCCATGCAGTTGGCCAAAGCGGGAAAAAGCGTGGTCGTGCTGGAACGCTACAGTCGCATCGGTGGTGGCTGCACTCATTGGGGAACCATCCCCAGCAAAGCGCTCAAGTTTGCCATTTCGCAGCTGACTGACGCGATCAATAATCCGATCTTGGTGGAATGCGGCATCAAACCGCGCCCGACGATCGCTCAATTGACCGCGACGGCACAAAAAGTCATCACCGAACAGGAGAACATGCGGCGCACGTTCTACTCCCGAAACAACGTCGAATTAGTCTCCGGACACGCACGTTTCGTGGACGCCAACACGATCTCGGTGGAAGGTGGCCCAAACATCAAAACGGACAATGTGGTCATCGCCGTCGGTTCGCGTCCGTACCATCCACCCAATGTTAATTTTGATCACGAGAGAATTTTTGACAGCGATACTATTCTGGGGCTCGAAAAGAAACCAAAATCGCTCACCATCTACGGGGCAGGCGTCATTGGATGTGAGTACGCATCGATGTTTCGCAATCTGTCGATCAAAATCAATCTGATCAACAGCCGGGGCGTTCTGCTGGATTTCCTGGACAACGAAATCAGCGACGCGCTGTCGTACCACATGCGCGAACGCGGTGTCGTGATCCGCCATAACGAGAACCTCGATCATATTGAAACTTGCGACGACGGCGTAATCACTCACCTGAAAAGTGGAAAACAGGTCAAATCGGACGCGCTGTTGTGGGCCGCCGGACGCACGGGCAACACCAATGATCTGGGACTGGAAACAATCGGCATTGAACCAGACAGCCGAGGCTATGTTTCGGTGAACCAGTGCTTTCAGACGGAAGTCTCCAATGTGTTCGCTGTCGGTGACGTGGTGGGATTCCCGTCGTTGGCCAGCGCTGCGTACACCCAGGGCCGCGCGGCAGCCAAGGCAATCCTTCAGGACAAAGACGCCGTCTGCCAACTGCACGAGATCCCTTCAGGCATCTACACGACGCCGGAGATTTCCTGCATCGGAAAAACAGAAGAGCAATTAACAGAGGACAAGGTGCCCTATGAGGTGGGGATCTCCAATTTCAAACATCTGGCTCGCGCCCAAATTTTGCGGCAGAACATCGGCGTGCTGAAATTGCTGTTCCACCGCGAGACGCTGGAAGTGCTGGGCGTTCACTGCTTCGGCCCCAACGCCGCGGAGATTGTGCACATCGGCCAGGCCGTCATGTCCAACCCCGCAGTCAATACGCTGGAGTACTTTGTCAACACGACCTTTAACTATCCAACGATGGCCGAGGCGTATCGCGTCGCTGCACTTAATGGCATGAACAGGTTGTTTTAGGTGATTAATACCGTAGCCACGACTCGCCAAGAGCGTGGAAGAACGTTGAGCAATTTCTGCCTGTGGTAGCGCTTTTCCCGAACGCTCCACTCTCTGGCGATGGTCGCTACGATTTAACCGGGAACGCAAAAAGCTGCCCATGTCCAATGCCACGGGCAGCTTCTTCCTAGATCAATGATGTGAATCGAAGCGTGTTCTATTTTTCCAGTGGCGGACGTGGCACGTCACCAGCAGCATCTGCCGGATCCGAGAGCTCTAGGCTCCCCGTGGTCTCTGTCACGGGATCGGGGTAACCGCCTGGTTGCTTCACCTCTTCGGCAGCCTCTGCCTTCGCAGCAGGATCAGCATATTCTGGCTGGGCGGGCTCTTCCGGTTCATGCACACTCCATTTGTACTCACAGATGTCCTTTTTCCCTTTTTTGGTTTTCAGGACATTCACCGTACGAACACGTGAGCGTTTGGGAGGGCAGCACTTCATCCACGGCAACCGAACCGCAGGCACGCAAACCTCCTTTTGTTCAAGCTCAAAGCAGGATGTGTCTGCTTCGACTTTCTTGACTTTCAGCGTACAAAATTGACATTCGCATTTTGGGGCACAAGCAACCCGCGCCGCAGGTGCACACGAAGCGCATGTTGCAGCAGGAGCCGCCTCGCATGTGGCACAACCTGCGACACCAATTTCAACCTCGGGACCATAGACCGTCTTGATGACGGGATCATTGGCTGATCCCTGGTAGATTTCCTGAACACTCCCTGAGGTCATCCGCCGGGCCCGGAGACCTTGCAAACAACCGCCGCAGGAAGGCTTCCCACAACCGCATGTCTGTGCTGATACCGTTGACACAACTGCACCAGTGGAGACTTCCAGTGCCCCCATCGCAGCAACCAGCATCAGCAGTGCTGCGAATATTCTCAATCCTTTGATCATGATTCGTACTCTCGTATCCTGTGTGATGATTTGTAATAAACTTCGGTGGGCGGGTTAAAAGTCAACCATCCAACGTACGCCGACAATTTGATAGTCATCCGAAGCAAGTGGCTCGCGTTCGATTTCGCCAACGAGATAGTTCATTTGAATGCGAGCATTGGGATTCCACCACCAGTTCAAACCCAACGTGAGTGACTCGCCCTTACCACCGACAATGTCTTCGTCCTGTAGATCAAGATAGGAATACCGGGCTGCGATCTGCCACGCTCCCAAACCAAACCCGCGCTGTCCATCACAGTTGCGAACCGCGAAGAAGTTCTCGTAGGGCTTCACCCGACCAAGCGTACCTGTCTTGCGTTCCCAAGGAGTGTGTTCCCCGGTCAGGAAGTAGGCTGCCTGAATATAACCGCCGCCGAAGCCAAGGTCGTTGCCAACTAGGTTGGATCGGTTAACAAAGGTTTGGAGATACTCGGCGGTCACTTGGAACGCCCCGACGTTGAATACGGTTTCCAAACCGAACAGAGAGTTGGCTTCGGCACCGGCAATAAAATCAGTGTTCAGCCAACGTTCGTCAGACCGGGCTTCGGGACGCGTTCGGTAACGCGCCTGATTGTTGGGACCATTGCCATCAGGCGTCCCCCATGATCCAGAAACCGCCCAGTGAAAATATCCGCGTCCACCAGAACTCTCGTCGTACCAAGCCGTATTGGCAATTCGACCGGCGATTTCGGACTGGTAGTGGTCGTTGACCCAACCCGCACCCGTCTGCGTCAGCTCCTGATTCCAGAGACCATAACGCCAGTTCCATTTCTGGTCTTTCGAAAGTCCGTTACTGGAGATACCCAGGCGACGGGAGTCTTCATTGAAGGCCTCCACCACAAATGGACGCTCGGTAAACACGTTGTAGCGGCTACTGTTCAGGTGGTCCAGGCCGTAGGGACGTTTGTGGTTACCAATGATCACCGTGTTGAACAACGGTAGTTTTTTGAAACCGATAAATGCATCGCGGTAGCTGGAGGCTACGCCACCGGCAAATTCACCTTCGTATTTGTAGAACATGTTGTCATTCAGATCACCTTTGACACCAATCCGCATGCGGCGGAAGGTGACACGATCCTGTGGATTTCCGTCCTCAAAGATCTCGACGCCTTCGCCGTCTTCCGGGAACGCCCAGTAATCCAAGTGAATCCGTCCGAAGAATGTCATCTTTGGATTTTTGTGACCGGCGTGAACCAACCCCGGGATGGTCGAATCGATTTTATCAATCGACTTTCCCTGTTTCTCAAACCCCTTTTCCAGTTCCTTCAGACGCTTGTCGGCGTCTTTCCAGGATTTGTCGGCACCCTTGTCACCAGGCTTCTTTTCCGCTTTGACTTTGTTTGCCACATCATCTTCCAGTTCACGCAAGCGCAAACTCATCAGCTTCACCTGCTCGCGCAGTTCGGCGATCGTGGCTTCCTCGGTAGATTCCCGGCCTTCATCACCGTCTGCGACCTCCAGGTCCACAACACTTTTGTCGGCACCTTCATCTTCATTGGTGTTTCCGAAACTGACAGTCGTAAACCGTGTCGATGGGGTACGATCTTGGGAGTAGTACTCTTGGGCCGATGCTGGTGCTGCAACAAACAGCCCCAATAACGAAGCGGCCAGACACTTTCTCTTCAACATTGCAGAAATCCTTTTCATGCATGGCGGGACGACAGTGATTACCAGCAACTTCGGTCTATTCCGCACCCCGGAAACACCACAACGTTGACAAAACGAATTTATGAATACTACTTCATAAACAAGACTGTTATAGCCGTCACAATTTACCACGACGGACCGGATTAACAGCTTCAGCCGGTAAAGTTTCAACATTACATTGGGACCAATGCAGCGCACCGGCACGACAGACAGCACTGGTCCGGCCAACAAGTTTGAGGCTGCTTTCCAAACAAGTCACTTTTGGTGGAATCACCTCAGGAAATCCCGGAGAGATTGCAATGCGTTATCCGGCCCGAGGTTACACCGAACCAACGAACCATCAGCCTGTGATCGTCGTATCGATAACTACCATGGATTCTAACCGTCGAATCACCAAAAACTTCCGTCTACGGTCGTTACTACTCATTGTCGCTGGTTGCGCGGTTCTGATCGCAACGGTCTTGCCACCGATCACCGCCCGGAATCTGGAGAAGCATTTACTCTCCCAAATTCCGGTCCCGGTGCATTTTTTGCCGCGCGATGCAGATGCGATACGTTTTTGCTGACAGTCCAGCAGCGGCGGTTGCGTGACAATCGAATATTCCGGTCCACCTTTTTTACAGCCCATCCTCACACGATGGGGTCACCCCATCTATGATCGAGTGGTGGGAATTGAATTACATGGCCCAAAAATCAATGACTCGACAGCAAACATAGTCTCGAAATTCGCCCATATTCGCTCAATCGAATTTCGTGGAACCCGGGTCACCGCCAGTTGGGTTAAGGATTTCCAAGCTCGCCATACAAACTGCGAAGTGATCTGCGCGGAATAAACGTCATCCGGAATGGCGGGCGTCTTTATCACTGACATTTCCCAAGCCAGCCTGGCGCGTTGTGATGGCTTCACACTACCATTGGCAGTTGAGAGTTTACCGTTGGCGATGTTGCCAGCTTCGCGCCGACGCTGGCAGCGTCGGCAACGGGTGTAAATCCCTAACAGTCCTAACAGTCAGTCGCCTTACCTATCATGCATCGAAGGTTGGAACTCGTTTCCACCTTCACTGCTGGTTAATTCCAGTATCGGAAAACGACCACTATCTAATGCAAATGCAGGCAGGCGGTAAAACCGCAATTCAGATTCAGTTCCTCTACACAGGGTTTCAATCTCATTGACGGGAATCGATCGCAACTCAGTAACCGCCAGCCATTTCCCGAATCGCGTCAACGGCGGTAGTCACGTCACCGACCGTATTGAAGGCACCGACACTGATCCGGGTCAGGCCATCAACATCAGTGCCGATGCGCTGATGCAGCAGCGGGGCACAATGGAAACCGGAGCGCGTCTGCACCTGGAAACTGCTGTCCAGAATTCCGGCGACGGTGGCCGAGTCGTAACCTTTGATAGAAAATGCAATGACGGGAATCCGCTGGTCCCCCGGCGCGGGACCATAGACCCGCACACCCCCGATCCTGCTGATGCCGCTCAGGGCCTTGGCCGCCAGTTCATCCGCATGCCTGATCGCGTCGGCTCCCTGCCGGGAGGTAGTAAATTCGACCCCGGCCCCCAACCCCGCAATGGCCGGTACGTTTTGACTGCCGGATTCCAACATTGCGGGCATGGTGGTCGGTTGCCCCTGGTCGATGCGCTCGCTGCCGGACCCACCAAAACGCAGTGGTTGCAGTCGTTCGGCAACGCCGGGACAGACATACAGAACGCCGGTTCCCAAGGGACCATACAGCCCCTTGTGCCCGGGTGCGGCTAAAAACTGACAACCAATCTGACGAACATCAATCGGGAGATGCCCCAACGTCTGGGCAGCGTCGAGTAAAAATGCCACGCCTCGAGTCCGACAGATTTCACCAATGGCTTCGACCGGCTGAATCGTTCCCAGCACATTGCTGGCGTGCGTGATCGTGACCAGCGCAGTATTGTCCAATATTGCGTCGGCAATATCTTTCGCAGCCACCAGCCCCTGTTCATTGCAGTCCACCACGGTCAACGTGATCACGCCGGTGTCTCGCAGATGCATCAAGGGACGAATCACCGAATTGTGATCAACCACCGTGGCGATCGCATGATCACCGGGGTTCAACATTCCAAAGATTGCGGTAGAAAGCGCATCTGTGCAACTGCTGGTAAAGGCCAAATCAGCGGCACTTTTTGCGCCGATAAACTCCGCCACACGCTGGCGCGTCTGCCGGACAACCTGAGTGGCCTGCATGCTGCTGGAATAACCGCCTCGGGAGGCGGCAACGCCCACGGTGCGTTGCATTTGATCCACCGCGCGGTATACCGATTCAGGCTTGGGCCATGAGGTGGCTGCATTGTCAAGATAGATTCGACTCATGGAAATCAGCGACCGGTAGCGGGCAGGGAAGGCAAGCAGCTATTTTACTCGCCACTGACCCATGGTCGATAGCCGACGATCAACGGGAACTGTATCTCGTGCCCCCAATTGTCTACTCCCCAATCTTCCCACTCCGACAGAATTCACACCTGACAACGTCCTCGCCGCCGCAAGTTCCGCAGCGTGAATATTCGCGTGCCCAGCGGTAGTATTCTCTGCCAGTGTTGGGATCGATACGGTCCAGTACCTGTTTGCGGTTTTCTACCCGGCCGCGTTTACAAAATCGGTTGGGGCACCTGTACCGCCCACTACCGTTGCAGTGAGGACACCACTGGTCCGGATACAGTCGATGCTCCTTGAGCGTGGCAAATTCCTTGACAATGTCCCGTCGTGGATTGAACCGGAGCTCGTTAATCCCTCCGCGCCCCCGGTTCTCGAATCGTTCAGTGGGAGACTTCCACGAACGTACCAGCAGCACCGAATCGCGCACCGCCGCAGTTAAATCTTGACGATTGGAGATAGGCACCTCCCGCACTTCGGGAAATTCAAAACTATTGTCGTAGGCCCTGATAAACTCAATCAGCGGTTTGGCCTTCACCACCACGCCCCGCTTATAGAACTGGGTGGAACTGAAATCAGATTTTGCCCGGTTGGTCACGGCAAACGCAACTCCAACGACATTTCCACAATTGTCCACACAGGGGCCTCCGCTGTTGCCGGGTTCCAATTCTGCAGAAACGTAAAACCATGGCTTTTCCGCATCGATCGATCGTACGGAACCACCGGAGGCAAGAATATGCTCGCCCTTTTCAAAGGCGCGCGGAAATCCGAGCACGGTGACCGCGTCGTCTTCCACGACAGGCGCATGAAAAATGGGCAGCGGCTGCCCCGAGACAGGTTTATCTAACTTGATTAGGGCAAGATCTTCCTCGAGCACAGGCGAGCGTTTCACAATCGATCCACCCACTAGTGTTCGTTTTCCGTCATCGGTAACCTGAACGATTGTGTAAGAGAGATTGTTAGTTCTGGATTCAACCACATGCCGGTTTGTGACCAACAACCGGGGCGAGACCAAAAACCCGGTTCCCTGAAGATGTTCGAGATAACCTTTCTCACGCAGCTGTTTTTCGGTTTGATAAACATTGCCGCTGAGCGCTGTCGTTTTGTCGGCGGCTGCTCTCAACGGTTTTCCCTGTTCCAGTTCCATAACCTGTTCCAGCGTGCACGGCAGATCCCAATCGAGCAGATATAAAAAGTAACGTGGCACCTCGAATCCCGGATTTTCCGGTGGCGTCGTGGCAAGGACCGAAACCAGTTTCTTCCGTCCGGTCTTGGACAACACGATCCCGTGCCGCCGATCGCCAACCAAATCCAGCGCCAGGGTCGCATTGTGATAGGTGCAAAAAGGGATCGACTTCATCCCGTCCTTTTTGGCTGCCAGAAATGTCGCTCCTTTATCGGCCGCCCCACTTTTAAACGCACAGACCGCCAGATTATTCAGGATGGCCGCCTCGGTCGTTTTGTGAAAACTCTTGCCCAGCACGGCTTGGCCATCACTGATCGATTTTTCCGCAAGTTTAAAGTACTTGATTCCGTTTTTGTAATCGGATTTCCCCGAAGCATACGCCATTCCAATCATCGCCGCAGCGTATGGAGCCTCCCGGTGCAGGTTGTGGATCTCCAACAGAATCTCCAGAACGGCCGTTGGGCTCTCGCGGTAGCGTTCCAGATGCGGCGCGACCAGTTCATACTGTTTCCGTTCGCGCTGATAGATTTGGAGACACTTGATATGTTTCCTGTCAGCGCTGGCCAGTTTGACAATCGGCACCTTCAGTTCATCTTTGTTTGCCGTTTTCAGGTAGATGTGCCGCGTGTCAATCCGCAACAATTCCCCGGTCATCTTGAATTTGCCGCTTTTATCTGACCATTCACGTTCGACCTGCGGCAACTGAGCTACCACATCGACGGGCGTACAAAGAACTACAAAACAGCACGCAAACACAAAAAGCAAAAGATACATAAATCGCATAACGAGACTCTACAGTTGCAACACCGCTTCAAGACCTGTCGTGATATTGCAGGCATTAACTGCAAATCACGCGTGCAAATTGCAGATGCAGTGAAGAGGTGTCAGATAAGTGGAAGTGACAGACTTCAATGTAGCAAAGTAATTGCCGTCAAGCAATAAAAAAGAGACGAAAGTCGTGAAACGGTACAGGCGACTCCCGACGCCTACCGGCCACGAACGGTTCTGCCGTCAACCGAGATCTTCCCTGTGGCGATCTGATCAATCACGGCAGGGTACAGCTGACATTCGGCCTCGAAAACGCGCGCGGCAAGTCCCCGGGCGTCGTCTCCGTCAAAAACAGGCACAGAACGCTGCGCCACGATTGGGCCATGGTCGTACTGGTCGTCTACGAAGTGAACCGTACAGCCCGTCAATTTACAGCCGTAGTCCAGAACCGCCTGATGCACACGTAATCCATAGTTGCCTTTCCCACAAAATGACGGAATCAGGCTGGGATGGATATTGATGATCCGGTTTTCAAATTCCTGTGCCACCGCCAGACGTCGCAGAAAGCCACCCATTACCAACAGGTCCGGATTCGTCGGCCGCACCGCATCGTAGAGCGCCGCACTAAAGGCGGCCGTTGAATCAAATTGTCTATGATCAACCACGAAAGTCGCGATACGGGCCGCTCGCGCATACTCCAGTCCGCCAGCATCCCGTTTATTGGAAACCACGCTGGTGATCTGCCACGGACAATCGGGATTGGATTGTCCGTAGTCGATCAGATTCTTCAGCGTGGTACCGCCGCCGGAAATAAAAACAGAAATCGAAAACACTGTCACGCGCCTCCAGCCGAAGTGGAAGAAGCAACTTCGATCCCCAACCGGATTTTCAATTCTCCAATTTCTTTTTCCACCACCGCGCGCCCGGCAGCACTCGCCACCAGCTCAACCGTCAGTGTTTCGCTGGTGATATACTCCTTGTTTTCATCGATCGATTGTTTAAGTTCGTCAGAATCGGTTGCCACCGTCAGCACGATCCTGTCGGTGCGTTCCAGATCAAGTTCCTTGCGATAGTCCTGCACCAATCGCACCAGATCACGCGCCAGCCCGCCCCGAACCAGTTCGGGTGTCAGTTCAGTCGAAAGCACGACGACGGCACCGCCTCCCTGGGCCGCCGCCCACCCCTCGTTCGCCTGTAGCCGAACCTCGACATCATCCGATGTCAGTTCGATCGTTTGCCCTTCGACCTCCAACGATGACTGGCCGCTGGAGGATAACGCCTCAAGCATCACTTTTCCATCGGCCGCCCCAAAGGCCGCTTTCACCTTGGGCATCAGTTTCCCTACCCGAGGGCCCAGCAATTTAAAATTGGGCACCACCTGGTAGCTAACAAAATCGCCGGCGTCAGTCGTATAGGCCACGTTCTGAACGTTCAATTCTTTCTTCAGCAGGCCGTCATGCGTTTCCAGCCAGGCCTGATCGGTGGCATCATTAAGCACGACCGTCATGCCCGAAAGAGGCTGGCGCACCTTCAGTTTTTCATTCATCCGCGCCGACAGCCCCAACGAGGCAATCTCGCGCAACAGGTTCATCTGTCGCGACAACGTGGCATCGATTTTGCTTTCATCTGCCACCGGGTAATCACACAAGTGAACACTTTGCGTGACCGACCCACCATCGCCGGTGGCGTGTGAACTGTCAAATGCACCGGTCAAATTTTGCCAGATGGATTCCGTCACGAACGGCACAAACGGCGCAGCCAGTTTGCAGGTCGCTGCCAGACACTCAAACAACGTCCAATACGCGTCCAGTTTATCCGAGTCTTCCTTGTCCTCGGCCCAGAACCGGTCGCGGCTTCTACGCACGTACCAGTTACTCAAACTATCGACAAACGCACTCAATGTCGTGCACGCCACGTAGTTGTCATAGTTGTCCATACGCTGCACGATCGTCCGGGTCGTTTGATTTAACTCGCTGATGATCCAGCGATCAAGCTCGCTACGTTGTTCGACAGGGCGATAGCCTTTTCCCGAGGCGAGCGATTCCGGGGTTAGCTGTGCTGGGTCGGATACCGATGACGGGTCAAAGCCGTCAATATTCGCATATTGGATGAAGAAGCTATAGACGTTCCACAACCGCAACAGGAACTGCGGAATGCTCTCCTTGATCGCCCGACCGCTGTAAATGATCGACGTCCATGGCGGTTGATTGGCAAAGAAATACCACCGCAAAGCGTCCGCACCAAAGGAATCAAAGATCTCACGCGGCTCGCGGTAGTTTCGCAAACGCTTGGACATCTTTTCCGTTTTGCGTTGCACTTTACTGCCGCATTTTTCGCACTTTTTGACGGACTGCATGTGGCGGTTTTGGCATTTGACACAAACGTACCCTTCGGCCAACATCAGCCCCAACACGATGCAGTTCTCAAACGGATGCGGGTATTTGATCTCCGGATCGTCGCCAAAGAGCAACGTACTGATCGCCAGTTGGCTATAGAACCAACCGCGCGTCTGGTCGAGTGCTTCGCTGATGAAGTTGGCCGGGAACTGCTGTTTGAAATCCTCCGCACCCTGATGCGGGTACCCCCATTGGGCAAACGGCATCGCACCGCTGTCGTACCAGCAGTCGATCACCTCCGAGACGCGCTCCATTCGCGCCCCGGATTCGAAGGGCGAATCGTAAGTGACCGCGTCGATGTAAGGTTTGTGGACCTTTAAATCATCCACCAGTTCCGGATTGGCAGATTTGGCTTTCTCCCAAACTTCCGTGCCGGTCACCCCGGGTTTGGCCAACAATTCCTCATAGGCACCGATGGCCTCCATCTGGCCGGTGGCCTGGCACACCCAGATTGGCAGAGGTGTGCCCCAGTAGCGCTCGCGCGACAACGCCCAATCGACGTTTGAGCCAAGAAAATTTCCGAACCGACCATCTTTAATATGGTCCGGCAACCAGTTGATCTGCTGGTTGTTTTCCAGCATTTTATCTTTGTACTGGGTCGTTTTCACAAACCAGCTGCGACGGGGGTACTGAATCAGCGGATCTTCATCGGCCCGCCAACAGAACGGATACTCGTGCTCATACTGCTCCAGCAAATAAAGCTGGTGCGCTTCCTTTAATTTTTTGGTGATGGCTTTGTCGGCATCTTTGACCCACTGGCCGGCAAAATCGGGAACCTCATCGGTAAATTTGCCGTTGGGCTCCACCGGACAAATCAGCTCAGGCCCTTGCCCGGACTCAAATCGCTCCTGTTCCGACACCAACAATTCATAATCGACCTCACCAAAGGCAGGCGCTTCGTGCACGGCTCCCGTTCCACTGTCGGTGGTGACGAAGTCAGCCGAAGTAATCCGCCAGGCAACCGCTTCTGTTTCCCCCGTCTTCAATTTACCCGTTTTGTCGCCGTCAGTTTTATAGAAATAGTCAAACGGCGGTTGATAGCGCTGGCCAACCAGCTCCTTGCCCAAACAAGTCGATTTGACCTCCAGTGCGCGCTTGGTTTTTGCGGCGATTTTTTCCACCAAGTCTTCCGCAAACACTAGGTAGTGATCTTGTTCCGCGTCGTAGACGGTGGCGTAGCTGATATTTTCGTTAACCGCTGCGAACTGGTTACTGGGCAATGTCCAGGGCGTGGTCGTCCACACCAACAGGCTGGTGTTCTCCCGATCGATCAGCGGAAATTTGACATAAACACTCGGATCCTTGACCGTCCGGTAGCCCTGACCAACCTCGCCACTGCTGAGCGCGGTTCCGCCCTGAGCCCACCACCAGATGATTTTATGCCCCTGGTACAAAAGTCCGCGATCGAAGAAATTCTTCAAGGACCACCACACCGATTCGACATAGCTTTGATGGTAGGTCACGTAGGCTTTGTTTAGATCGACCCAAAACCCCAACCGCTCGGTCAGTTGCTCCCATTGCTGCATATACTGCCAGACGGACGTTTGGCATTTCTGGATAAAGGGCTCGACACCGTAGGCCTCAATATCCTCTTTGGAGTGGATCCCCAACTCCTTACAGACCTCGACCTCCACAGGTAGACCATGCGTATCCCAACCGGCCTTGCGTTCGCACAGATAGCCCTGCATCGTTTTATACCGCGGAAACAGATCCTTGATCGCGCGGGTCAGACAGTGGCCCGGGTGTGGTTTCCCGTTGGCCGTTGGGGGACCTTCGAAGAAAACGTACCGCTCCTTGCCGGCGCGCTGTTCCAACGAGCGTCCGTAAACGTTGTTCTTCTTCCACAGTTCAAGAATGGACTCTTCAAGTTCCGGGAAGTTGACGTTATTGGTGGCCGGTTGAAATGAGCCTTGTTCCTTCTCAGGCATGAAAATCGCTCGCGTGTTCTGTCGAATTAAATGGAAACGTTGGGAGAAACAATCGCAAGAATGCGAGGCCTATAATATCTCCCAAAACGGTGTTTCTGTAAATCAGGCGGCCTTTGAATGCAAGCCCGTCACCGACGCTGTGCTGCCGGCCCGAACGCAAAAAACCGCTCAGGAGATGAGCGGTTTTGAGGCAGTTGGGTTCACGGGGCCAAGTGACGGATTCCGTTAACGCAGGTTACTTTTTACGCAGGTTACTTTTTACGAGCCGGCTTTTTTGCGGGCTTGGCAACCGTTTTCTTGGCGGCCGCCTTCTTCGCTGACTTGGCTTTTGCTTCCGCCGCCTTCTTCACCGCAGCAGCTTTCTTGCCGGCAGCGGTTGACGCACCGTCTTTGCCTCCTGGGGTGGGCTTCGCACGTGTCGGGTCGGTCAGGTGACCAAAGGTCGTGTCAAATTCCTGACCATACTTGTCGTCCGCCAAATCGTACTCGCCGACAATTTCTTCCTCGAAATCATCATCGAAGTCTTCGTCGAAATCATCTTCGTTAAACTCTTCGACGATATCGATATCCAGTCCGTCATCTTCCACGTCAGCGGCAATTTCATCGGCCGTCGCTTCCGGCTCACCCGATACCAAAGTGTCATCATCTTCTTCAAGGGCATCGTCGACTGACATCAGTTTTCGCTCTCCAACTGCCTGAGTAATTCGAAAATCAAAACAGTGGGAATTTTACTCAGAAACACCCGCAAGACGATAGCTGATTGGGCAACATTTCCGAATCAACCACAAAAAAAGCGACCGTTGATCTTGCCATACACGGACAGCAGACCTGATTTTGAATGGCTTAAAGGCATGGGTCAATCAGGCAGTGGCAGCCTTCAGTCACCCCATCAACATGCTACAAATCTCCGAAAAACTTCCAGAATGCGTCCCGAACACTTGTATTCATGGCAATGGCGGTTAACCGAACGATCGTTCACTGAAGCGAGTCCACGTTCTTTTACGGCGGATGCAGCCCGACAAAACCATGGCAACTGCCAGCAAACTACCGGCACTAGGTTCCGGCACCGAAGCAACGTTGGCTGCGATCACAAGATTGTCTACGTAAAAGACGCCCACCTCAAAATCGCCACCGGGATCCCTCAAGCCAAACGCCAGCGATCCGCTGCCCTGATCCCGGTAGGTCAGCTGAGAATTAGTGGCATCTGAATCCCACTGCTCCGCGCCGATGATGTCGAAGGAAACGTTGGTCGTAACGGTCTGTCCAGCCGACGGGTAATTCACAATCTTCAATGACCGGTCAACAAAAGCCCCCTCCGTAATTAACGCGATTTCAAACTTGTTCGGAGTTGTTTCATTCAATAATTGCTCAGCGTAGGGAAAATGTAACTGGTATGAAATTGTGCCGCCGTTGGCAACCGCGTTCGCCAGTTCCTGCTGGACCGGTGATCCAGCCGCAAAATTCAAGACAATATCATCAAGCCGCGCATCGAGCGTATCGAGACCTCCGGGCGTCTCAATTCTCATACTGCCGCCAAAATTTGCAGAATGCGTTACCGCGACCGGGGAACTCGCACCGGAGTTAAAGAACCCCTCAAGGTCCGCATCAAAACGGAAAATCATATCCGCTGTGGCAGGTTGAGAAAATGAAAAAAGGAGCACAAGGAAAAAAAGGCTTGAGGGTGTTTTTTTGCGATACATTGAAGGACTGCTCTAACTGGAACAACGTTGCCGGGTGGGTAAGTCCGGGGAGCTTACTCAATCAAGCCCCCGGTTCACATACCGTTTCAGGCTGCCCGCTCTCCTCCAAAACTCGCGAACGAACGATGAGAAACACCTGAAAAAACGTAACTATCACATCGCGCTAGCAACCCCGCCTATCGCCACACAAACTCAACTGACAGCCAGTCTGAACAAACCATCACACCCGAAATCTGGCCGCTTCGGCATAGAAGGCGATTCCAATATCGCGTGGTACATAGTTCACCAAATGGACGACCGCTCGCAGGCGATGCTTTCGTTCAAATACGATCTCGTGAAGGGTCGCGGCTAGGCCCTGCATACTGACATGGTTGGCATCGATCAACTGCACGAATCGGCCTCGCCACAAACGCAGATAATTCTCCTCAATCGAACGTTGGATCATTTTGTCGAACATTGGTTCAATCGTCGCGGGAATCAGAACGAAGTGATAAAAGACCATCGAAAGAACCGCCAGAACAATCGCTCCCCCCAAAAACAACGGATTCTCCAGCCACGAAAAAAATATCAGAAATGGAGCCACGGAGAACAGTAGATATGGCAAATAATTGACCATGTAATAGATCATCATGCTTCTGCTGGAGATGTCCCACGTCTCGTCCAGATCGACCATCAAGGCAAAGACGCGCTTCAAAAACTTCTCCGGCGCGACCCTGGCGGTTTCAATACCGTTACGATCGGCCACTTCGCTGCCGATCCAGCTCCACAGCACCCACATCGCCGACGCTCCCTCGCGCTCACTGTCCTCCAGTTCCGCCGGAAACGCTCGCATGAGCGCCTCGGCATCGTCGGCCAGCGTCAATTGGTGTTCAATCACCGCCGCATCCCCGGTAGTGCTGTCCGAGCAAAAATAGTGCTTGATTGTGGCTGCGACCTGCCGCCGGGTAGGATCGTCTCCAACAAATGCCGCCGCAGTTTTCTGGTAGTCGCGAATCAACTCAAGTACGTGAAAGTCATTCTCAAGCTGCGGCGGTAGGTGACCGCTATTGACCTCCAACCAGTCAATCGTCTTCCGCAACCACTGCGCATCAGCCCGCCACAATGCGGGCCGCAACGTTTGAATGTAAAATGCAATGCGCGCATTGATCCGGAAATCTTTCAGATTGGCCTCGCAGCGCGCCAGCGTCTCCCGAAACACGGGGAATTTTGTCGATCGTAACAACCGCAGCCACGCCGATTCCGTCAAATAGTAGTACCGGTCATCACAAATCGCTTTCGAAGTCGTCAGCAACAGCGTCGGGATCAACTCCAGCGGCAAATCAGTCTGAAAATACTGATACAGCAGGCTGAACAGGCCCTTGTCCTGCGGGTGCTCTTTCAATCCCGTCAGCAACCACTGAAAGAACTTCTTTTGATCCGTTTGTACCAGATCTGACAGAATCGCCAAAGCAAAATAATCGTACGGCGTCTTCCGATCGCTCTGACTTATCTGCCGATAAAGCACCGAGGGCTTTTCCGTCCGCAACAGATCATGAAGCGGCACTGCTTCGGCTGCAGCATTTTCCATTCCAGAACTGGCCGATTTATTTGCATCATACGCCGCAGCTGTTTCCACCTGCCACTGGTATATCTGACCTTTGCTGTCGGTTGACGGAAGCTGCCCGTACCGCAGTTGACCATCGAGCGCTTCAAACGCGGCCCGAATCTTTTGGAACTGCTCCGGGAATTTCTCCGGTTTGAATTGTCGAATCAGTTTTCCGTAGGCGCGTTTGAGCGTCTTCCGGTCAAAACCGGTGGAAAGTTCAAAAAAACCGGCAGGATCATGTGGCAACAAATCCCACCGCGGTGCTCCCGTTTCGCTCATTGTGCTGACCTGAAAACGAGCCACACAATTCGTACAGCGAACATCACCACCACAAAGATTAAAAAGAACGGCAGTTCCATTCCTTCCAGATCAAAACTCACCCCGGAGGCGGAGGCCGCGCGGGACGGCTCCGGCTGGCGCGACTGAATCAACAGCATCTGGGAAAACCAGTCCGATTCGACCTCGTACAACTGCGGGTATTTCTCGCGTATCACCCTGACAGTATCCTGCACCCTTGCAATCGCCGGATTGTTGGCCAGATTTCGCAAATAGCGTTCTTTTACCTTGCCCGCCTCGCGTGGCGGCAGCAAAAAAATACGCTTGAAGGTGTTGATGAAGTTGATGTCTTTTTCTTTTCGCCGGGAGAGTTTCTCCACCAGCGGTTTGACGGTGCATAAACGCTGCATGCGTTTCACACTGACCTTAAGTTCCGGGTAAGGGGCAACCGGCAGGTCGTTGAGCAGTTCCAAAATCTGCTCCGGATGAAACACCCAGAATTTTTCACGCACCTGGTCCAGTTGTTGTCGAATCTCAATCCGCTGTTCCTGTGATCCTGTAACATCCGTTTCTGCGGTCATCCCCAGTCCAATCAAACGCTGTCGCACAATTTGATCGGCCTGAGTGGCAGGATTCAGCTGCAACGCGCGCCAGGCGTATTTCAGTTTCTGTTTTGCTGTCGTTTGAGGTGCGGTATTCAACGGCGATCTCCGGCAACATCTTCGTCTGTTTCATCCGTTTCGTCATATCCGACGCCCATTTGCTCCAGCGTCATCAACAATCCCAACCGGGCACGATCAAACAGCTCCCGGTCCCCCATCGACATCGCGTGTTCGAATACATCGATCGCGTCTTCCAGTTGCTGGCGGTGAAACGGCCCTACCTCACCCACCATGCGTTCGCCGTACAGCACCAAACGCTGATGCTGCAAGTCGTCGCGCGGGTAGAACTTCAGTTTCTGCATCTCGGCCACCGCCGTGGCCAGTTCTTCCGAAGAGAGGCTGGAAGAATGATTGGTCAGTACCGTGTTAAATTTCCGACCGGTGGACGGCAGCATCGCTTCGACCTCCAACAACCCGTTCAGATCATAGGTGAACCGCACAAGGATCTCGGTCCCTGCCGGCCCGGGGGGAATATCAACAATCCGCAGCTCTCCCAGACAGAGATTATCGGCGACCTTACGGGATTCCCCCTGATACACCATTAACAGGACCTCCTGCTGGTTGGGCACCATTGTCCCAAACTGTTCCTCGCGTGAAACGGGGATGGTCGTATTGCGGTGAATCACTGGTTGGTAGTATCCACTACTGACACGTCCACCAAATTCCTTGGCCACTTCCACCCCCAAGGTGAATGGGCAGACATCGGTCATCACCATTTCATCGACCGCGGCGTCGTCGCCAATCAGTGCCGCCTGCACCGCCGCACCCAACGCGACAACTTCATCGGGGTTGAAACTCACCAGCGGCCGTTTTTTGAAAAAATCGGCCACGAACTTTTGCATCACCGGCATGCGTGTCGCACCACCGACCAAAATCACATCATCAATTTTTTCCGGGGGACAATCACCATCGCGCAGCGCCTTGTTGATCGGGTCCCTAATGCGTCTCATCAGCGGCTGCACGATTTTGGCAAACACATCAGGATTTAGTTGGAGCGCTTTCGATTCGTCGAACGTCCCCTGTGCATCGGGCAGGCGAATCCGGCTGTTCCCGTCGGTCATCAACTGTCGTTTAGCCATTTCGCATTCTTCTCGCAGCCGAGCCGTGCGCAAAGGTTGTTTCATCTCTGTCGTTTCCAGGTGCAGTCCCTCTTTCTTGAGCACGGTGGCCATCAACCGATCCGTAAAATCCTCTCCTCCCAACATGCTTTCGCCAGCGGTGGAAATAATTTCCAGAGTGCCTTCGAAGATCTCCATCAACGTGACATCAAAGGTCCCGCCCCCAAGATCAATCACCATCAGATGTTTCTCCGCGCCACGGTCATGAAAACCATAGGTCAGCGCCGCGGCGGTGGGTTCATTGATGATCCTGCGCACCTTCAATCCCGCCATCTCGCCCGCCTGTTTGGTCGCCTGACGCTGGTTGTCGTTGAAATAGGCGGGCACCGTAACCACCACCTCTTTGACCCGGCATCCCAGGAAGGCTTCGGCGTCACGACGCAGCGCACACAGCACCAGGCTGGAAAGTTTGGTGGCGGTAAACGATTGGCCACCGACTTCAATCGTTCGGTCAGTTCCCATGGACCGTTTAAATACAGACGCCGTTCTCTCCGGATGGGTGACCCGTAGCTCTTTTGCCGAGGCACCTACGACGATTTGTCCATCCTCCAAAATTCCAATCACCGACGGCGTCAAAAAACTGCCGTGAGTATTGGGGATCAGGACAGGATGGCCGTCTTTAAAAACAGAGCAGAGAGAATTGGTTGTACCAAGATCAATACCGACGATAAGATCCATAGTCGTTTGAACAAAAAGAGAGGAATTGGAGGGGAGTAGCGGGCGATGAACACCCAAACCAGCCCTTTAAGCTATCGCAAAATGACACGGGATTCAACAAAGTTGGCTTTTTAGGCGATTATCAGCTGAAAGCTTACCGTTGGCGATGCTGCCAGCTTCGCTCCGACGCTGGCAACGTCGTCAACGGATGGTAAATTCCTAACTGCCAGTTGCCTCGGCCTCAGCCAGTCGCCTCAAGATGCCATTTTCCAAACACGGTTTGAGAGGCCGAAGAAGTCCTCAGCCGTTTATCCGCATTTCCTACGTCAGTTTTCGTTGGCGGCCAGCCATGGCAGAACCCGCCAGCAACAACAACAGTACCGCTGAAGAGGGTTCCGGGACTGCCGTTGCACTGGTCACTACCAATGCCGCGGTACTCAAGTACCCACCATTTCCATTGAAGTCCACCTGAACACTGTTGGCACCATCAGCCAGCAACGCAATGGGCACGTCTATTTCGCGGGCGAAATGCCCGCCATCACCATCATCGATCCCCAATGCTTCAGCGCTGACCAAACCAATACTTTGCCCGTTAATGAATACCTCGAAACCTTCGGGAGTCTCCGAATCAGTACTGAATCCGACACGCAGTTTGGCCGTAATCGCATCGGCCACAACGGCATCAATATTGATCAGTTCCGAAACACCGTTGCCATCCAGCACCGTAACGATGTCATCGCTATAGAAAGTATTCTCCCGCGTGTCGATGGTCAGTCCGTCGGCACCATTAAGTGTGAACGTGATCACCGCACCTTCCTCACCGCTGAGTGTAAAGTTGCCAAACGAGGATGTGATGTCAACATCTTGCTCGAATCCGGTATCAAAACTCAAGCCGCTTCCGACCTGAAAAATTCGATCAACGGTCGCCGATGTCACCGTGCCAAACTGGCCAAGAAAATTGAGATCCAGTTGCTGGTTACTGTCAAGCAAGTTGTTCAACAGTAGAAACACCTGATCACCGTCGCGAAATGCGACTGTCTGAACGTTGTTGTTGTCCGCATTAATCCCAATAAACTCGCCCTGCACCGCCGCGTAAGTGCGGAACATTTCAGCCAATACTGTTTCACGCCACTGGCCGTTAGTATCCTGCTCAAACAGAACATTGTCGCCCGCAACACGTGTGGCCCCTCCATTGGTGTTGACGAAGTCTCTTCCCTGAACGAACGGGGTCGCGTTAAGAATTGCGTCAGGTCGATTAAGGAACACAAACAGTTTATCCCGAATGTCTTTTGAAAGGTCCCACTGCTGTTGCTTGCGGGTATAAAACTCGTCTGAAGGCTCTCCTTCATAGCGTTGAAAGGAACCATACTCCGTCAAGGATACCGGCAGTGTGTTTTGATGGCTTTTTAATTGTTGCGCCTGAATTAGGTCGATCGTCGCATTGGTGCGGCCGGGACTTTGCAGCACCCGTCGGCCAATCAGGCTTCCATTTCTGGCGATATCGTATCGTTCGTAGGGATGGATCGAGTAAAAATCGACATCCGTTCCAGCTTGCTCAATAAACGGTTTAAGTGTGCTGTTCCAACGTGAGAAATCGTTGCCCGAAAAACCGGTGATCGCCAATCCCGGCCCACCAATGGAGACATTGGGATGTTGTGCCTTGACCAGTTGAGCAACATCTCTGTGATAGTCGATCAGATCCTGATGCGTGAAATCAGCGCTGATATGTAAGTCAGGTTCATTCAACAATTCGATGTGATAGCGATCGCTGTTGACGGGGATGAACGCATTGGGCCCGTTAACAGCCTCGTCCAGATAAATATTCAGGAATTCGGCATACGCCTCTTTTTTTGGGAAGAAATTGCTGACCGCACCGCCGGAGGTGCGAAAGTACTCGGGCCAGCGACTAAAACTGCGCCCGGACGTGACGAGGACGCTGGTCGCCGCTTTGGCACGGATCGCTTCATAGCGCGAGGACGATTCGACAAAATTTCGGAAACGGTCCTGGATGCCGGCCCGCAATTGTACGGGATCAATGAAGCCCTGACCGGGGCGCGCGGGATCTTCCTGTAAGGGGGCGACGTTACCGAAGGGCACCACAATCGAATCAAGTTCGGTGGATACGCGCCCCGGAGAAATATTTAGACCGCTGGCACTGTAAATTGTGCTGGTTGGAATCAGGTTGGGATTGGGAACCAGCGATTCGGTGTAATTGAAGAACCGGTCGCGCTCCAAAACAGAAACGTTCCCGATCGAGCGACGTTGGTTCGGATTTATTGTGATTGTTGTCTGGGCCACAAGCACCTCACAGACAAACAACGTCGCAAACAGGCCAACACAAACAGAAATTGATTTTGACATAACTATCATGGGCTTATGCAAGAGGTTAGTGTGGTGGGTCGCTGCGATTCGCGTTGCGGACACGCCGCGTCGCTCCGATTTCTTCCATTACACTAACACAGGCCTTCCGAATTTCCAAAACCTGTTTCTCACAAAACCACTAAACCCGACAAAACCTTATAAAACACGGACTTAATCGACAGAACTGGCCGACCTGACCAGTTTCACGCTAGGTCGTGTACTCTGAGTTGAAACGGACATAATCGACCGTCAAATCGCTGGTCCAGTGCCGCGCCACACCGCTGGCATTGCCAACCCGCAGTTCAATTTCGGTTTCGAAACGGGCCGAGATCGAACGACTCACTGCGGCGGCATCAAATTCGACTGGCTGGCCGGCAACAAACAGATCAGTCCCGTTCAATTTCAAACTGATATCTTCGGCACGCACCGGAACGCGCGCGTATCCAACGGCTGAAACAATGCGCCCCCAGTTCGGATCACTGCCGGTGATGGCCGTTTTAACCAGCGCGCTATTGGCAACGGTGCGGGCAATGGCGTGCGCTTCGCTATCCGAAGGCGCTCCTGTGACGTCGATCTGGATTAAATGCGTCGCACCTTCACCATCGGCAGGGATTTGTTTCGCAAGATCGATACAGACCCCCGTGACGGCATGTTTAAGTTCTGCAATGGATTCGGGAGTGTCAAAGACAGCCGCCGATTTGCCCGAGGCAACCAGAATCAACGCGTCGTTGGTACTCATGTGACCTTCGACACTGATGCAGTTAAATGACTGATTGACGGCGTGCCGGATCACCTCGTCAGCAGTGTCTGCCGAAACGGCGGCATCCGTCGTCACGATTCCTAACATCGTTGCCATGCGCGGCCCAATCATGCCAGCGCCTTTTGCCATCGCCGCGATGTTGACCGTTTCACCGCCAAGGGTCAACACAGTCGTTGCCGTTTTGGTTGATTTATCTGTCGTCGTAATGCCGGTGGCAGCCGCCATGAAATGGTCCGGCGACTTTCCGGCATTCCCAAACGCACTGGCAATTCCGGTGCGAACTTTTTCCATCGGCAGCTGCACCCCAATAACGCCCGTGGACAAAACGGCCACTTGATCGGCAACCACTCCCAACGCGTCAGCGGTTTGCTGCGCGATCGCGCGATTGTTGGTCGCCCCTTCGTCCCCGGTGCATGCGTTGGCGTTACCTGAATTGATCACGACAGCGCGGAAATCCGCGGAAGGTGTAACGTTGACATTCCAGTCAATACTGGCAGCGCGGACGATGTTTTGCGTATAAACGCCCGCCGCGACAGCACCGTCAGCAGCAATGATCAGGGAAATATCTTCTTTCGAAGAGGCTTTGATCCCGCACGCCATGCCGGCGTACTGAAATCCTTCTGGCAAATTCATGTTTGTTGTTCTGATGAAAAATGGGGGAAACGTCACGCGGCAGGAGAGCCCGTCTGACAAATCTACAACATGCCCAGCGTATCATCGAATCCGGACATCACGTTGAAGTTCTGCACCGCCGCACCGGAGGCGCCTTTGATCAGATTGTCCAGGGCACTGGTAATCACCAACGTGCCACGGCATTGGCTAACCGACACATCGCAGAAATTCGTGCCGCTGACATTTTTCGTGGCGACTCCGCCATCGGTGACACGCACAAACGGAGACGATTTATAAAAGTCATTCCAGCAATCCATCAGGTCACCGGGCCGGTGTTGGTCCGCGGGTTGCACATAGATCGTCGATAAAATGCCCCGATCCATGGGAGTCAGATGAGGCGTAAAGATGACGCTGGTGTCGATGTCGGCAAATCGTTTGATGATTTGGTCAATCTCCGGCATGTGCCGATGCGTGCCAATACCGTAAGCCGCGATCGATTCGTTACACTCGGGGTAATGGAATTTCAAATTGGGCTTCCTTCCCGCGCCCGAAACGCCCGTCTTGGCATCCACGATGATTGGCGACGATTGAATCAGCCGCGCTTGCAGCAGCGGCACCAGCGGCAGAAGTGCCGAAGATGGAAAGCAACCCGGGTTGGCCACCAGGCTGGCCCCTGCGATAGATTCACGAAACAGTTCCGGAATTCCGTAAGCCGTTTTTCCAACGCGGTCCGGATCAGGATGCGTCACCTTGTACCATTGCTCGAAAGAGCCCACATCGTTCAGCCGGTAGTCCGCACTGAAGTCCACAATTTTGATGCCTTTGTCCAACAGCTGGCCGACGATTTCAGCGGACGCCGCATGCGGCAGACAGCAAAACCCAAAATCAACCTGCGCAGCAAACCGATCAATGTCCAGTGGCTGGAAATTTAGATTCAGCTGGTCGCGCAACCGGGGATGGACAGCGGAGATGTGAGGACATGTCTCATCGCGCGAGGTGATGCAGGTGATCTCTACCTCGGGATGCCTGAGCAGAATTTTTATCAATTCGACCGCTGTGTAGCCGGTCGCGCCGACAATGCCAACTCGTATCATTCAATTTTGTCCTTGAAAACGCTAGGGAAGGGCAGGGGAGACCACCAACGCCAGAGATGTATTGGAATCGAAAAGGTTCGCCCTGAAAAGGTGCGCCCGCAACAGAACGGGAACCTGCGCCGGACCAAACGACGTAGCCATTCCGTTTCACCGGCGGCCCCCTGGCCACGGTCGCTACGTTTGAGGGACGGGGGAAAGGGTTGCCGAGCTATTTGGTTGCGGAGCTATTTTTTCACCTCGGTATTTTTCGTGGCCACAAACTCCTGAGCGATCGACCGGGCAAGTGGAATGCGCTGGCCGTCAAGGTCGAAGTAGATTTCGAAAGGAATCCTTCTGCCGGCGAGATTTTTGACAATCTTCACGTATTCGTTTCCGGCCAATGCCTGACGTGTTGCCAGATCTGTCGCCTGTTTCGCTTTTCCACTGATCGCTTTGTAATTCCCCTCATCCTTGAGTTCGGGGAAGATCTTGACCACCCCTTCTTTATTTTTTGCTTGGGCCACCATCGCCTGCACCCGTTCGGTTTCGCCCTTCCGCACGGCCAGCACATCGGCCAAGTCCAAAATCTCATTCAGCTTTCTCAAGGGTTGGGGAGTACCGCTGGCACCCAGCACAAACATCTGCCCCTGCATCTTCAGTTTCGATCGAATTTCGACCCCAACTTCCACAAAAAAGAATCGCAAATCATCGCGCTGGCGAAAATAGATTGCCCCGGGTGCCTTTGGGGCAACCTCCCTAGGAGCAAAATATACCTTGCCCGCATCGCTGTTAGGGACGCGTTGCTCGACCGTGAAAGGACTCAGTTCGATCCGTATTGCCTGGGGATTGGGCAACCACTTTAAATTGACATCAGCCTTCAGAGAGGCCCTGCCATTCTCGAAAGCAAAATTTTCAATCGCCACCGGCTTGCGGAGCCCCAACCAGCCGAGATCCTTGGCGGCGGACAGCTTGATTTTACAGTTGCGAATAAAATTTGCCTCGGCATATTTTTCCGCCGCCGGCAGCCAACGAAACAACAACTCGGTCGGAGTCTTTTGAATCTGGGCCACGGGCAACGGTTCATCGCGTTTGCGGCGTTTCAGCCGGACATCCCACAACTGTTTATCCTGCGCTGATCGCTTCAGGTCGTAGGCAAACTTGTTCTTGCAAACCTCCGGACCAGTCGCTAGCTCGAGCCCCATCAGGTATTTTTTATCGATAACGATGTCGGCGATTTTGAGATCACCGGTATCCGTTGATGGCGGCAGGTCTACATGCTCAGGAAGCTTGGCGAAGGGATTGCCCGCCGGAGCGGCCGGTTTCTTATTCGACTTGGAGGCCGTTTTTTTGTCGGGCTTGATGGAGGGCTCGCCAGCAGGCTTGGATGCGCCGTTGGTTGCATTTTTGCCGGCAGCAACAGTCGCATTCTTCTGCGCTGCCGCGACTTTTTCGACTGCCGGTTTGGCCGCACCGGCAGCACCGCTGGCGCGTGCTGGAGAAGTGGGCGTTTTCTGTTCTTCAACCGTCGGTTCAGCCGTTACAGCATTGGACTTGGCGACTTTAGACTTGGCAGGTTTAGGCTTGGCGGATTTAGCAGCTGCCGCCTGCCGCTGGGCGTACAGTTCCTCAAACTTACGCTTGGTCGCCACGGGGTCCAGTGCATCGGCCGACCGTTCTCCGGAGAGCAATCCGTCGCCAGCGGCAAGCCTCTCCAGTTTGAATTCCTTCCGCCTCCGCCCGGTTTTTGACTTCTTCGATGAATCCGATTCTCCGTTAGCTGCATTAGCTGCGTTGACCTCATTCTGGCCGTTTGGTTGACGGTCACCACCAACCGGCGCGGTGGCAGGCTGTTTCAACAGATACGTTGCAGCACCGGCCCCTCCTGTTAGCGCCAGCAGAACAGCGGCAAGCGCAGCGATTGAAATGCCCCGTTTCTGATTCCACATCCTCAACAGGAAACTTTCAGCCCCCACATCCGGCTCAGGTACGATCCCCTTCTCTTTCTTCGTCAACGGTGCCGCCGGAAGCGCTGTCGTCCGAGATTCCACCCCCTCTTGCTGCGCAACCAGCGGATCCACCGACTTGGCCATCGCCAGCGCACTGTCACTGCTGGAGGCGGCCACCGTCAATGCTTCCTGCGGTGTTGATGGTGGGACTGGTGTTGCTGGCTGAATTTTCGGAGCGTATTCGGCGGTCCACTGCGACAATTTAAGTTGAATGTCATCGACCTTTTCTGCACTTACCGTCGACAGGGTTTTCAGCAGATCGACCAGGCGATCGTACCCGTCACCGCGCCGCCGGGGTGGCACCTCTTGAAGGACAGACTGGCCGAATCGGGAGATCGCAGCAAAATCCAGCTCCGAGCTAAGCTTACCCGACAGATCGGACATCGCGCTTCGCACGGCCGAGGTCGATAGTCCTTGAAGTTTTGCGTGACGGTCCGCCGTTACCAGAATATTCTCCTGAACGATGTTACCGTGAATGACGCCTTCCCGATGAGCGTGTTTGATACCGGTGATAATGTCGCCGATGATGGACGCCACATCTGTGTCCTTCAAATCCCCCCGGGGTAACTCGGACAGCGGCGTCCCGTCAACAAACTCAGTGACCACAAAATACCGGTCGCCCTCCTGATCAACATCATAGACGTGCACCAAAGAACGATGATCCAATTCGGTCATTTGCTGCATCACCTTCAGCACGCGCGACCGCAGTTCGTTATCTTTGTCGATGGTGGAAGGGAAGATCTGAATCACAACCTTCCGCCCCAGTTGCGAATGAATCGCCTCGAAACGATCTCCCAATTCGTCGCGATTGATGCGCGACAACAACCGATAGTTTCCCAACGTCAGCCGCGATCGCCCGGACAGCAATAATTTCGCCTGCCACGGTGTCAGCATTCTGTCCCGCACCAGTTTGGTGGCGATCTTGCGAGGGTCTTCGTCGTCCACGCGTGACATCCACGAATCAACGGCCTCGCCTTCCATTGCCCTGCTTTTTTTCAAGCACGCAATGAATTGATCTCGTGTAAGGGCACTCATGTGGGCTCGCCGGGGGTTACCGATAGGGTAAGATGATCGTCGAAACGAACAGCTGCTGCCTTCATTTTCGCATTGGGCGATTGAATCTGCAAGCATGAATTGGAGATCGGGCCAAACCTTCGGTGCTCCGTCCGCAATGCGCGAACCAGATGCCGACCCCAAATTTTGCTATACTCGGGCAATACCCAAACAATACTCGGCCCTCCATCGCCCCGGTCTCTGTTCGATCTCACAACACCTGTCCGATCTCGCAACACCCAAATCAGTTAGTCACATGCCCTCAAAGTCCGTCTCCAGCATTTTCAAATTCCTGCAAATCCCGGTCGGCCTGTTCCTCATGGCGTTGACCGCTGGTGCTGGCCATGCCGGCACCGACATCCATGTCACGCTGGTCCCACCAACGGCCCAAACCCGGTTCGCCAAAAACGATCTAATCACAGCACTGAACGCCTCAGACGACTCCAGCGCGAGCAATATTACAAAAATCAAGTCGGTTGTGTTGAAAGTTGATCCAGCTGCGGTTGGGGCGGGTTTCCAGATCAAATTTACCTCTGTAGATAGTCCTTCTGTGCCTTCATCTTGGGGCTGCATTATCACCGGCAGCGACGCAAACGAAACCATGTACGGGGGGCTGGAACTGGCGGAAATGATCGCCGCACAAAAGCCGATCGAATTTGACCAAATTATCCAACGGCACCCTGCCATCGATCGCCGCGGGATCAAATTCAATATCCCCCTAGACGCCCGCACGCCCAGCTATGACGACTCGGGTGATGCGGCACAATCGAACATCGCCGAAATGTGGGAATTTGATTTCTGGCAGGAAACCTTCGACCAGATGGCCCGCAACCGCTACAACGTGCTGACGCTCTGGAACCCTCATCCCTTCCCTTCCATGATTAAACTGGACAGTTACCCGGAGGTTGCATTGGATGACGTCTGCGTCACGACACTTAAACCCGGTGGACGCGAAAACGAATGGGGCGAACCCCAATTGGTGTCCACCAATGTGATCGACAATCTCAAGACGGTCAAAAAAATGACGATCGATCAAAAGATACAGTTTTGGCGATCGGTGATTGACCATGCCCACTCGCGCGGTATCGACATCTATTTTTACACGTGGAATATTTGCCCCAACAGCGTTGCCGCCCCCGTCGCCCCGATGTATCGCACCTTCGGAATCAATATCGAAAAAGAGCCCGCAGGAAAGTATGGTGTCAGCCACCAAATCAACGACCCCGATACAATCGCCTATTACCGGGCGGCGGTGAAACAGTTTTTGTTGACCTACCCACAGGTCAAGGGGATCGGCGTCACCGCCGGAGAGCACATGCCACGCGACTGGACGCAAAGCAACCGCGAACAATGGCTGTACGACACCTATGGCAAAGGCATCGCCGACGCCAAACAGCTCCAGCCCGACCGCAAGATCGATTTTATTCATCGCGTCTGGCATACGGATCTGACGGAAATCATGAAGGTCTGGAAAAATTACCCGGACCGGTTCGAATTAAGTTTCAAATATGCCAAAGCCCGATTGTACTCGTCACCGTATATCCCTTTTGCGGCAAAACAGATCAAACTGATGAAACCTCACGGTTTGAAATCGTGGTGGAACCTGCGTAACGATGATATTTACGTGCACCGCTGGGGCGATCCGGACTATGTTCGGGAGTTTCTGAAGAACCTGCCCCCACCAGCACACACTGCGGGAATTCATATCGGTTCGGACGGCTACGTTTGGGGGCGCGAGTTCGCCAGCAAATTCCCCACATCGCCGCGCACACGCGCCTACGAAAAACACTGGTACCGCACGCTGCTGTGGGGACGACTGGCCTACGACCCAACACTGGAAAAATCTTTTTTCACCACCAAACTCAAGCAGCGCTTCTTCGCCGACCTGCCCCGCAACACAGGCGATCAGCGATCCGATCAGCTCTACCGTGCCTGGCAGATCTCCTCCAAAATCATCCCGCTGGTCAATCAGTTTCACTGGAAGGACTGGGATCACTTGTGGTCTGTGGAATCATGCCGTGGCCATACCGAAGGGTACTACGAAGTGGACACCTTCGCCAACCACCGCACTATGGCCGGCAGCAACCTCCAAACGATTTCGGACTTCGTCCAACAAACGATTGCGGGAAACAACAACTCCCCCCAAACACCGCTTGCTGTCGCAGACCAACTGGATGGCTTGGGACACGATGCGGAACAACTGGTCAGCACGATCGCCACCGCCCAGAACATCCTGAACGACGGCGGGACAGGGCAGGTGAATGTCACCGGGCTGGATTCGGAACTGTCGGCCACACTGTCGGACATGCTGTCCATGGTATGGCTGGGCAGGTACTACGCCGCAAAAATCCGCGCCGCAACCAACCTCGCTCTGTTTGACGCGACGGGGGATCCCAAACATTACGCCAGTGCGAAAACGCACATCCAAAAAGCCTTTTTGCACTGTAAAAGATACACCGCACAGGCCTCACAACAGTACCACTCCCAAATGCTGGCGCGATCCGGCCCTTTGGATTGGGACCAAATCCTTGCCGACTCAAGACGCGACATCGAAATCGTCGAAGAGCACTTTCAGACACGTCAATCTTCCGATGACGGCCCGGCCTCGCCGCCCCAACAAAAATCGCTGCGCTGATCCATCCCCTCTGTCGCCGACCAACATGTTGCGTTCTACCAAATTTATTCCCGACGCATTTGCCAAACGCGACCTCTTGGGGCTGGGGTTGCTGGCAATGATTGGGGGAACCATTCTCTGGTCAATGACGATCGTTTTTTCCCCAACCATGCGTCAAATGGCGCTGGAACGTTTTCACCTTGCCGGTAACAGCTTTCCGCTGTGGGCCGTCCACCAGGCCGTGCCGGCAATGTACAACATGGAAAATCGGATTCAATTCACCAATCGTCTGATTGGAGATAAACCGTTTGACCCTGCAGACGAAAGCTATATCAAACGAACGCTCAATCATTACCCGGCGCGTTTCATCACGTTCGGCAACAACCATCCGGTCTGTTTCTCCAACCAACCTCAAGGCACATTTGAAATCCGGTCGGTATTCGGGGACACCGAATTGGTCACGCGCTGGGAAATCACGCCACAGTCGCAACACACGAACCTTGACGCTGATAAAAAACCAGACAAGACAGCAGGCTCAACCGGTGGTCCGTCCGGTTCAGTCCCCCGCACCATGATCGTTCGCCAGATTTCAAAAAAATGGAACGTGACCAAGCCGGGAGTAGGCCATGAGTGACCGCCCCGAAACTGGAGATTCCGACGTGGCCTCGATCGACGGTGACAACAGAACGTTGTTAAAACTGGTGCAAGCCGCCATTTTGATCTCGCTGGTTTGGAAGGCCAGGTACTTTCTGGTCGTAAGTGCGATTCACTCCCAATTCCCGCTCGAACATCCGTTCTTCCCATGGGTGCTTCAACGACTGGAAACCGTCAGAATTGCGTGGCTGTTGGCATGTGTCAGCGCGGGGTTGATCCTATTTTCCCAAACCTCGAAAAATATCTTCCGCCTGACAGCACTAAACCTGCTGATGCTGATCGTGCTGAGCATCCACCAAAAATCCTTCAACGATGTGACGTTCATGTGCTGTGCATGGTCGGCGCTGTGGTGCCTGTGGATGTCGACGCGCTTGCACGAGCCTTTTGAGAGCCTGTTTCCGCGGGCCGCATGGCTGACGCACCTGATCCTGTCGATGATTTTTATCGGAGGCGCCGTTGGCAAGATGACGCCCGGCTACTGGGACGGGACGGTTCTATACGAAATCTATTTCATTGATCGGGATTTTTGGACTTACAATTTGATTCGCAGCCTGTTTGCCGAAGAGTCGCTGCCCAACGTCGCGATGTGGCATGCGCGGATGGTGATCTGTGCCGAATGGGTTTGCGGGTTCCTGTGGTTGATGCCGCAAAAGGTCGCCTCCATTGTCGCCGTCGTGATGTTGTGCGGGATTGCGCTGACCAATAATTTCCTGCTGTTTTCAGTGGTCACGTGCCTGATTGGGTTGGCGCTGGTGGGGCTGCATGAAAAACGCCAGCCAACGAAATCCCCGCTGACAACACCGGCCTGAATCGAATGGCCGGAGCACCCCACAGACTTACTGATAGCCCTTTGCTTGAATGGCAAACAGATGAGCGTAATGGGCATTTTGCTGCATCAGTTCTTCATGAGAACCACGCTCAATGACCTTGCCTTTGGCCAACACGACGATCTGATCGGCCATGCGAACCGTCGAGAAACGATGCGAAATCAAAATGACCATCTGGTTTTCGGTCGCCGAGCGAAAATGGTCAAAGATGTGGGCTTCCGCTTCGGCATCCATCGCCGACGTAGGCTCGTCCAGCACCAAAACATCGGCCTGCTGTCTCATCAACGCGCGTGACAGGGCAATCTTTTGCCACTGACCACCCGATAGCTCGCGACCACCCTGGAACCAACGCCCCAGTTGCGTATCGTAGCCGTCATCCATCTGGTCTATAAAAGGGCCGGCCATTCCCTTTTCGGCGGCCGCCTGTTGTTGATCACGCGCTTCAAAATTGGCGACATCACCAACACCAATATTTTCACCAACGGTCAGTTGATACCGGACAAAATCCTGAAAAATCACGCCAATTCGATCGCGTAATGCATCCAAACGCCACTCCTTCAAATCGCGCCCGTCAAGCAACACGCGGCCGCACGTCGGAACGTACAGGCGCGTCAGCAATTTGATCAGCGTTGTTTTTCCCGAACCATTTTCTCCAACGAGTGCCAGTTTTTGCCCTGGCTGTAGATGCAGGCTGATCTTGTCGAGCGCCGGAGTTGTCTGTCCCGGGTAGGTGAATGACACCTCCTGAAAACGCACGCCATCACCCGGTAGTGGGCCCGTCGTTGCCGCACCATCCTGCGTTTCAATTTCCTCTTCGAGGAACTCGTAAAGGTTGGATAGGTAAAGATTGTCTTCATACATTTTGCCAATCGATGTCAGGCTGGCCGCGATCGACGATTGCCCCTGTTTAAAGATCAACAGGTACATCGTCATCCCGCCCAACGTGATCCACCCCCGGGCCGCGGACCAGCCGATCCACCCGTAAGCGGCGTAGAAAGCGATCGTGCTGAGCATGCCCAGCAAAAATCCCCACAGACCGCGCTTCAAAGTCAGGGCCCTGTCTTCGGCGTAGAGCGCTTCAAAAATCTCCCGATAGCGCGCCAGAAACAGTTCGCCGGTACCAAAGAGTTTGACTTCTTTGACATAGTCTTCGCGCGACAGCAGCCATTCGAGGTAATTTCGCTTGCGGGTTTCGGGAACCTGCCAGCGGAAAAGCCGGAAAGCGGCCCCCGAAAAATAGGTTTCCACAAAAAATGCCGGCAACGCCGCGACCATCAGACCAACCACCGCCAGCCACGAAAACTGAATCAGCAACCAGCCATAGGTTAGCAACGTGATACCATTTTGCACCAAACCAAACGTGCGTGTGACGAGACTCAGCGGTCGGGACGAGGCCTCCCGCCGCGCCCGGGTCATTTTGTCGTAGAACTCGGCGTCTTCGAAATGCGAGAGTTCCAGTGTTTGCGCTTTTTCAAGGATCATCACGTTGACGCGCTGGCCAAGCAACGCGCGCAGGAGCGTCTGGGCCATCATCAGGCCTCGCTGCGCTGCCGCCATCAGAACAATCAGCACCGCCTCCACACCAATCCACTTCAGAACCATCCAGCGATCGGCCGGGTGGTCTGTTTCGACCGCCAGCACAACGGCATCGACGATCAGTTTCCCCACGTACGCGATCGCTCCCGGGATGACGCCGGCGAAAATGGTCAGCGCTGCCAGAATCAGCGTCAGCCATTTGTCCGTCGTCCAAACAAGATTCAACGCTTCCTTGCTGTAGCGGAAGACACCAAAGAACCTGCCGATGATTGAGGAGGCATCGTTTTTGAGCGGCGCAACGGAAGGGGACATCAAGGACTCGGGTAGATAAAAATGGGCCGGACAAAACAGCCGCGCCTGCGGCAGTGCAGCTGTCTTCGGAGAGTGGTTTGATACCTACAACGCCAATGTTTCGTCAGGACTGTCCGCCACCTGTTTTCCCTGTTCGGTCAGACCAACGGTCGCACCATCCTCCGTGACCCAACCTTTATTTTTGCACTGCGTAAGTGCGCGGCGAAATTGCTGATCGGTCCACGTCACCGAATCGGACAGTTCCCGGACCCCGACCGCATCGGGAGTGTCACGTTTCAATCGCGCCAACAACAGTTGCTGAAACAGATCACTGCGCTGGCGCTGCCGCAAACGGGCTTTGGCCAACACGCCCTGGCGCGGCGCAAAAACAACCGTCACCAGAAACACCAAACCGGCCACCGTGGCGATCGGCCCCGTCGGTGAAATATTCAGCACGTACCCCGCCTGAAATCCAACCAAGCTACTGAAAACCCCGACCAAACTACTAATCACCAGCATCTTCCACAACCGGCTGCCCAGCAGAAACCCGGCTGCCGGCGGTGCGATCATCAACGCCACCACTAGGATCGACCCCACCGTCTCAAATGCAGCCACGGTCGTGATTGACACCAGCGCCAGCCATCCCAGATGCAGCAACGCCGGCCGAAACCCAAAACTCTGCGAAAGTTCCGCATCAAACATCGCCAGCTTCATCTCTTTGTAAAAGAACAGAATAAACACCAGCAGCGCCACCAACACCGAAGCCATCACCAGAAACGAACGCGGTATCTCAACACCCAACAGTTGCACGGTCTGGAGCGCTGCCGATGCAAGGTTGCCGTCAATGATGCAGTGAGCGTGGAAGTGCGTGTTGTTCAGGTTCTGGCTGGCCGCAATAATCCCGACACTGAACAACGCCGAAAACACGATCCCCAACGCGGCGTCGCCATCGACCAGCCGTGTGTTGCGAATCGTCTGAACCAGCCACACCATCAACAGCCCCGATAATCCGGCGCTGATAATTAACCACGGAGAGGAACGGTCCTGAAAGATCACAAACGCCACAATGATCCCCGGTAGCACCGCGTGGCTGAGCGCTTCGGCGACCATGGATTCATGATTGACCACCAGGTAAACGCCGCACAATGCACACGCCACGGCGGTGGTAATGGCGATCATCAATGTCCAGAAAACCAGCGGATCCATTACCCCATGCCTCCCGTCTGATTCTCGCCGACGTCGATGTCCAACTGATGCTCCAATCGGGCCTCCCGCGCCATCTGTTTTCGTCGGGCATATCGATAGACCAAACCGCGCCCGGGCGCAAAGATCAGCGAAAACAAAAATACGCTTGTCGCCACCAATACGATCACCGGACCGGTCGGCATATTGGACCACCTGAAACTGATCAGACTGCCCATGCCGCCACAGAACGCACCGAACCCGGCAGCCAACATCACCATCGCCCCCAGACTGCCCGTCCACTGCCGGGCGCTGCTGGCCGGTGTGACCAACAATGCGATCATCAACACCACCCCGACCGATTGAATCCCGATCACAATCCCGATGACCATCATCATCAACAGTAACGTGTCCAGCCAATTCGTGTTCAGGCCCAGACTTTGCGTAAACACCGGATCGAAGGTGAACACTTTGAACTCTTTCCAAACCAACAGCATCAGCAAAATGGAAAACAGCCCCAAACCTCCGATCATCCACAGATCGCTTTCGGTCATCGCGGCCGCCATTCCGAACAGATAGTTTTCCAACCCGCGTTTTCCCGGAATGTTGGGGGTCGCGCGTTGCACCCACCGCAACAGCAGGATGCCGCTACCGAAAAAAATCGCCAGCATCACGCCCAAGCCACTGTCGGGCTTCAATCGCGTCTCAGCGATGATCCAACGCGTCAACAGCAGCGCGGCCGTTCCCGCCACCAGCGCCCCGGGAATCAACACAAACAATGATTTATTGCCCTCACCGGTCACCAGATAGCTGATCAGGAAAAATACCATAATGCCCAGCAGCGACGAGTGTGCGACGACATCGCCAATCAGACTCTGCCGACGCAGGTAGGCAAAACATCCCACTGCACCGCTGACGGCACCGATGCCGGCGGTCCCTAGGAACACCGTGCGGAAGGTATGATCGGAAAGCAAATCAAGCATCGTTGGATTCGGCCGGCAGGCCTTTAAGTTCGACAGGTGCGTCGCGGAATCCACAATCGATACCACAATTTTTGATTGGGCCGCCGTAAGTCTTCTCCAACAGGTTGGCGGTAAAAGCGCAGCTGACCGGCCCCGTGGAGATGATCTTTTTGTTGATCAGGGTGATCTCGTCGAAGTAATCACAGATGGTGGTAAGATCGTGATGGACCACGACAATCGTTTTTCCTTCATCGCGCAGGCTCTGAAGCAGTTTCACGATGGCTTTTTCAGTCGTTGCATCCACACCGGCGAACGGTTCATCCAAAAAATAGATCGGAGCATTTTGCACCAACGCGCGAGCCAGAAACGCGCGTTGCTGTTGGCCACCGGAAAGTTCACCAATCTGCCGTTTCGCAAATTCGGCCAACTCAAAACGCTCCAGGGCGGCCATGGCCTGCTTGCGTTGTTTGGCCCCCGGACGCCAGACCCAACCAAGGCTGCCATAGGTTCCCATCGTCACGAGATCCAGCACAGTGGTGGGGAAATCCCAATCCACGCTGGTGCGTTGGGGAACGTAGCCGATCTGCTGGCGGTTTTTGGTGAACCGTTTCCCCAACACCTCGGTTCGCCCGGCCAGCGTCGGCACCACGCCCAAAACAGCTTTCAACAAGGTACTTTTGCCCGCACCGTTTGGTCCCACGACCCCCATCATGACACCCGGATTGATCGACAGATCCACATTCCACAGAACGGGAATGGAATCGTAAGCGACCGTCAGGCCATTGATTTTCAGGGCTGGTGTGACCTCAGGCATAAGCTTACTTCAAATTCTCCACGATGATCTCCACGTTGGACCGGAAGGCCCCCAGAAATGTATCTTGCGGTGCGGTATCGCCCAAGTCGTCCGAGTACAACTGCTGCGCAACGATTTTTACGTCCCAGCCACGCGCCTGGCACGCCTCCTGAAGCGCCTGGCTAACTTTCGGGTTGGTAATCGCTTCCAGAAAGATCACCGGCACTTGGTGGTCACAAATCTCGGCCGCCACGTTGCTCATCGTCTGAATGTCTGCTTCGGCATCGTTGCCCACCCCCAGCGGCGCCAGTGTCTGCATGTTGTACAACCGGGCAAAGTAATTGAACGCGTCATGAGCGCTGACAATGTAACGACGTGCCTCCGGGATCGCCCCCAGGCGTTCCGACGCCCAGCGGTGGGCGTCATCGATTTCCGCAACGTACGCTTCCAGATTTTTCTGATAGGTGGCTTTGTTGCCCGGATCAATCTTGACCAGATATTCCGCCAGGCCCTGCACGCATTTTGACCAGCCCGGTAGATGATTCCAGATATGGGGATCATAGGGTGCGTTGGGGTCCGACTGGCCATCTTCCAGCCAGTCCAAACGACTCTGTTCGGGAAAGGCTGACGCCATCGACCACGATTTGTCCGCAAACGTATGATGCAGGTGTTCGTCCAAACGGGCCTCCAGATGAAACCCGTTGTAGATGATCGCGTCACAATTTTTCATTGCCTGAATGTCGCGCGTGCTGGCGCTAAATGAGTGCGGATCTACACCGGGACCGCAAAACAGCTTGACCGTTGTACCGGTGCCCGCGGTCAACACCTGAAGTGCCGAATTAATCTGGCCGGTGGTCGCGACCAATTGCAGTGCCCCGGAACCGCGCCCTGCCTGATCCGGCGACGCAGCGTCACCACAGCCGATCAGCTGGATCGCCAACAGCAACATCAGTGACGCCTGAAAAACAGGCGATAGTCGAAAGGTATTCTGTTGCCGCATCACGGTGGTTGGGATTGAGTGTCTGTCCAGAACGGCCCGGCTGAGAGACCTCAGGCAAAGAAGACCAGTCCGGCTGCATCCGAGTTTTTCACATTTGCCCAAACAAGCGTTGGGAACAGAAAGACATCGAGGGCGAGTTTGGCTGGCGTCGCTTCACGGTTGTCTAACAGACAGCAGGCGGAGCGAATGGAGGCTGGCTATTTCTCGAATATTTCAAAGGTGTTTTCCAAATTGAGCCCGAATTAACGAGCCTTCAACTGCCCTTATGTTACCCGAAAAATGCGTTCCGGCAACCCGCCAAATCGCGCCCGGCCGGTTTCGCACAGACGGTTCAACCCGGCAACGGGTACCGTTGCCGGGGTTTGGGTTGTGGTTAAGGTTGTATTCGTTGCAGCGTCGTCTATGTTGGTCAAAGAGACTTTGACAATCACAAGGAGAATGCGATGCGCGAGAATTTTAAGCAAGCAGGCTGCGGTAAAACTGGCCAACTATCGTTATTTGCAACCATCATCATCGCGCTGCTGATTGGCCCGTGGTGGGCCATTCCCGCGCGCGGACAAACGTCCTCCGAAAACATCACCTCTCTCAATTTTGAACGTGTCGCCACTGGACTGGCGCGACCGGTGTTCGCGACCGCCGCACCGGGCGACCCCGAAAACATTTACGTGTTGGAACAGCATGCGGGAAACATTCAACGCATCAATCTGTCATCAGGCACAACGACAAATTTCGCCAGCCTGCCGACTGGCGAGCTATCAACACGCGGTGAACAAGGATTACTGGGACTGGCCTTTCATCCCGATTACCAGAGTAACGGCAGATACTATTTGAACTATACCGACGCCGGTGGCGATACGCGCATCCGGGAGTATACGCGACAAAGCCCAACCCAGGGAAGTTCGACCGCCACGCGCGACATCCTTTCGGTGACCCAACCGTTTAACAACCACAACGCAGGCTGGATCGGTTTTGGTCAGGACCGCAACCTGTACATTGCCACCGGTGATGGGGGTTCGGGTAACGATCCGCAAAACAACGCGCAGACAATCACCAATAATCTGCTGGGGAAGATCCTGCGGGTCAACGTCGATAGCGACGACTTCGCCAGCGACAACAGTCGGAACTATTCGATTCCTGCCTCCAACCCCTTTGTGGGTCAGACAGGCGACGACGAGATTTTCGCCTACGGTTTACGCAACCCCTATCGCAGCAGTTTTGACCGGAGCACCGGCGACCTGTGGATTGGAGATGTCGGGCAGGGAGAGCGCGAGGAAATCGATGTCATTACCAACGGCACTTCGGGACAAAATTTCGGCTGGCGCATCCGGGAGGGAACACTTGGTCCCAATCTGGACGGAGCCATCGATCCGGTCTACGACTACTCGCACGGCGGCGGCGATGACGAAGGATTCTCGGTCACCGGCGGTTACGTGTACCGTGGCGACATCCCGGAACTTGACGGGCATTATTTCTTTGCGGATTTCGTCACCGACCGGCTGTGGTCATTGAAGTTCAACGGAGACGACCAGGCTGATTTTGACGGCACTAACTTCACCGAATTCACCGACTGGAGTGAGCGCATCAACAATGGCCTGACGGGGCAATCCGCAGGCGAGATTCCCGGTATTTCCTCGTTTGGCGAAGACGCCGACGGGAATCTGCTGGTCGTCAACCTCAGCGGCAGCGTGTTTCGGCTTAATTCGATCACCACCGCCGTCCCCGAACCGGGGAGTGCCGCCTGTGTGGCGCTGATTGGCGGCGCATTTCTGTTGCGGCGGCGGCACCGGTCTCCGTAGCCAATTTGGCGGCCGATGGGACTTCCCAATTGCCGCCCAATCTCGGTAGACTGTTAGAAACCGTTAGGATTGACGGTCTTTCCGGTTGCGCGGTGCCTCCCATCGCGCCAACAGGAAACAAACACATTGAACAGTTAACTGGAAACGGAGAAACAATGGATATTGCGAAAATTTTCGAAGACAACGCATCTTGGGTCGCCAGCAGAATTGGCAAGGACCCGGGTTACTTCGAATCACTGTCCCAAGGTCAGGATCCCGATATGCTGTACATCGGCTGTTCTGACAGCCGCGTCACCGCAGAAGACATGATGGGTGCCGAACCGGGCGACCTGTTTGTCCATCGCAATATCGCCAATGTGGTTTCGAATCTGGATATCAGTGCGATGTCCGTGATCAATTACTCGGTCGTTCATCTACATGTTAAACACATTGTCGTCTGCGGGCATTACGGCTGCGGCGGCGTCAAAGCGGCCATGCAGTCCAGCAATCTGGGAATCCTTAATCCGTGGCTGAAGAATATCCGGGACATCTACCGGCTGCATAAGGATGAACTGAACGCGATCGCAGACGAGGACAAGCGTTACAGCCGCCTGGTGGAACTGAACGTGCAGGAACAATGCGTCAATGTGCTGAAGATTCCGGAAGTGCAGCAAGCCTACCGGTCGGGAAAACTGACGATGCATGGCTGGGTGTTCGACATCGCCAGCGGAAAGATCGTCAATCTGGAAATCGATTTCGCCAAAGTGCTTCAAGATATCGAAGGCATCTACGATCTGGACTGATCGGTGGGCCTGTCGCCAACGTGGCTACGCTCGCCAGAGCGTGGACCGCCTTCCCATTGATTCCAGACCTTTGAAAAACTACGGAAACTGACATTTGACGAACAGGAAAGGTACCGCTGCATCATCACCCGCAACCGCCAGAAAGATAGGCCTTGTTCAGGATCGCCTTTTTGCTAAAATTCCGCCTCAACGGTGGTAAAACCACCCAAGTAATTTTTTCGGACGGATGGCTGAGTCTGGTCGAAGGCACCGGTTTTGAAAACCGACGTACGTTAACGCGTACCGGGGGTTCGAATCCCTCTCCGTCCGCTAAAAATCCCAAGGCACCTGTACACGACGCAGGTGCCTTTTTTTGTGCTTCTTCGGCAGAATTTGTGGTTGAATCAACCTTTAAGCCGTTTTTTAGTCGCCGTGTGAGCTCCTCAGGACTCTGATCGACGAAGCCTCTTTTCAAATCAAAATACGATGAGGGAAAAATGCAGCTTGTGAGCGTTGATGGCACGATGAGTTTGCAACCCCATCGACCTCAACGGAATCTCACACGATCCAGCTTAAGGTGACTGGCAGTTAGGAATTTACCACCCGTTGACGACACTGCCAGTGTCAGAGCGAAGCTGGCAGCATCGCCAACGGTAAGCTTTCAACTGCCAATCGCCTAAGGTACGTGCTGCTGGGGTCAAGCAGCTCAAGGCTGATAGTTATGAAGAAGTCCGCAAAGGTGGGCCCGCCTATTTGGCTTTCTTTTTCGGCGCGCGTGATTGCCAGGGAAAACGCTCGGCAATCATCGATACCTTTTGCTGGTTGAACATCGAAATGAATTTATAAATCGCATCATTGGGACGCAATAACAGCGCTCCCTCTTCGGATACTGGCAATTCCAGTTTGTACAGATCCTGCTGCGCCCACCGATCGACCGGTTCAGCTGCCTCCGATGGGGGCCGGTGCCTGGCCATGACTTTGTAGATAGAATTGGATTCCTTGGCGGAGGCCGACTCCGTGCCCCAGATCATCATTGTCGGAATGTGATAGTTGTTCTTACCCGATAGCAACGGAGCCTTGACCAACCGACTCATCGAAAACGTCTTGAATTTTCGTTTGGGCGACACCAACAACAACGCTTGCACATCCTTACCCTGCTTGATGCGTCCCCGGTTTTCGTAGGACCAGTCACGCAACACCCACGCCGTTGCCACAGGGCACATATCCCCAACGGCCAGCACCGACAGCATGCTGATGTTCAACTTCCCCTCGTTGTTGTACTGCATCAGGAACTTTTTGCAGGCTTCCAAATCTTCGGCCATCGTGGCAAAATCCGATTTGCGAAATTCTGAATAATCGATCGTTTGCGTTTGATTTGCAATCGTTGTGCTACGCCCGTGCCCGCGCAGGTCCGGCACCAGCACCGTGTGACCAACAGACTGAAGGTGCCGCGCCAGAGGAGCCAGGTCAAGCATCGACCCGCCCCAGTCGTGCACCAGAATCATCGGTGAAATCATTTTCGCTTCATCAGGATTTTCGCTGTTGGCCGACATGAACAGCGTGCAGGATAAATTGATGCCAGCGGTCCCGGGCAGTTTCGAAGGAATGACGACCACTTCAGGCTCCGGTAACTCCCCCGCAACGGGCTGGCCATCTTTCTTTTGACTACCGGCGGCCATCGCAGAGCTCGTGCGCTTTGTGTTTGCCGTTGCGTTTGTCTTTTTCTTTTTGACAAGCCTATCCAGCACATCGTCGGCTTCCGAAGTCGTTTTTTTTCTGGTCTGTTTGGACGCCGGGTTGGTCTGTTTCTTATCCGCCTCTCCCGCAGTTTTCTCTGCGGTTTTCTCTGCGGTTTTCGCCGCAGCCTCCCCCCCAAAAATCAGACTCTTTTTCTGACGCTGCGCAAGTGCGTCGGTGGGCTGAAACAATGCGGCAATAAAAATGACCAAACACAGCAAACGAGACATCATGGGAACACCTGTAAAAAACGACCTGCTACTGGAACTATTTTATCTCCAATTGTCTCCGGAATCCACAACGCCAACGACAAATCCGAACCGGTCAAGCCGTTGTTCTGCGGTAAGGCGACTGGCGTAAGGCGACTGGCAGTTAGAGATTTACCATCCGTTGGCGACGCTGAGAGCGTCGGAGCGAAACTGGCAGCATCGCCAACGGTAAGCTTTCACCTGCCAATCGCCTAACGAGGAAAAAAGGGCATTTTTCTGCAATCAAGTTGCCTAAATTCTTCCCTAGCCAGTTTTGACTGCTGGCCTCAAGGTACCGATAAGGAAAAAATAGGGTATGGTTCCATCACACCGAATATCGGCGGCGTCAACGCATCCTAGGGGTTCGATTGAACCCAACCGACCACGATAGACAACCTCCATTCCCACTCCCCCAATTTGGAAATTCCGTGATCAAGTATCTTCGACGAATGTGGCAGATCCGTACCGGACGAGTGGAAACCCCCTTCGACGGTGGCGTTCCTTTCTGGATGATCAGCCTGATTGCTCATCTGGTGTTGATTCTGTTGATTGCGAAACTGATCGTGCCGGGAATTACCGACCGGTCATTGCTAAATCTTTCCGGGGAAACCGAACCGCTGGAAGTGATCGAAAACGAAGAGGTGATCCCCGACCTTGAATTTGAAGACATGCTGGCCGACGATTCCGGTGCAATTGGCGAGGCGGACGCCGCACTGGAAGACGCGGAACTGGCCATGGCCATGGTGGACATCGAAACAGATGCCCTTGAGGAGGACCTTGATCTGGATTTTTCCGATGACGGCCTGCTGGCGACGGGAATCGAGGGCATGGCAGACGGCACCGAAGCGTTTGCCGAAATTGCGACCAAGGGAAATGCCGGAACGGCGGTGGCCGCCGCCTCCGGTGCGGTTGACCGGATCAGCGCGGAGATCCTTCAGTCCCTGGAATCAAATAAAACGCTGGTCGTGTGGCTGTTTGACCAGTCCGGCAGCCTGCTGGAGCAACGCACGCAAATCATGAACCGATTGGACAAGGTCTATCTGGATCTGGAGGCCTCCGGCCTGTTGGGGGAGCGCGATCAGGCACAACTGGAGAACCAGAGGTTGTTGACCGACATCATCGCGTTTGGAAACTCGGTCAAACCGATGCTCAAACAGCCAACCCCCGATTACGCCATCGCCAGCAAGGCAATCGGCAAGATTAAACTTGACACCACCGGTGTGGAACGCGTGATGGAGGCGGTGATTGAGGCGGCCAACAAATACAAATGGATGCACAAGATTGATTCAGAGACGCGCCAACGCAAACGCAACGTGCGGTTCATCATCGTTTCCGACGAAGCAGGCGATGACGGTGATCGCACCGACGCGGCAGTGAAGATCTGCCGCACCAACAAGCTCCCGGTGTATGTCATTGGCGTGCCGGCCCCGTTTGGACGCCAGCAGACCGATGTAAAATGGGTGGACCCCGACCCTAATTTCGACCAGACGCCTCAAGTCGCCAAAGTGAACCAGGGGCCGGAATCGCTGATGCCGGAACGACTCCAACTGGACCTGACCGGTGACGTGGGAGATCTGGAGATGATCGATTCGGGCTTCGGACCATTTAATTTAACCCGTCTCTGTTACGAAACCGGCGGGATCTATTTTGCCGTCCACCCCAACCGCCGTTCCTCGCGCGGCGTTCGGTGGAATGAAGTTTCCAATTACTCGGCATTTCTACGTCATTTTTTTGATTCCGAGACCATGAAGGCGTATCGCCCGGACTACGTTTCGCGTGACGCCTACCAAAGTGCATTGCGGGAGAGCACGTTACGATCTTCGCTGGTGCGCGCCGCCGCGTTTACCTCGGCAGGCACGCTGGCGGCACCCACCTTGCGTTTTCCAAAATTCGACGAAGCGCAATTCGTCAACAGCGTCAGTCGCGCACAACGCGACGCGGCAATTATCGAACCGCGTCTGAACCAGTTATTCGAGATTCTCAAATCGGGGGAAGCAGCGCGGCCGCAGGAAGCATCGCTGCGCTGGCAAGCGGGTTTCGATCTGGCAATCGGGCAGGCCCTGTCGGCCAAAGTGCGGGCCGAGACCTATAATATGATGCTGGCGATGGTCAAGACACGCATGAAATTCGATCCCCCCCGCGACAAGGACAAACGCCAGAACAATACCTGGCTGTTACGGCCCGCAGACACTGTCACGACCGGTAGTCGGTCAGAAAAAATGGCCAACAAGGCGAAAACGTATCTGCAACGCGTGGTGACGCAGCACCCGGGGACACCTTGGGCGATGATTGCCAAACGGGAATTGGAAATTCCAATTGGTTGGACGTGGCGTCAGACATATACGACGCCTCCCGAACAGCGTCAGCCCCGCCGCCGGAACCCATCCGATGGCAATCCCGATCCTGACAGAAGAATGCAACCCAAGAGACCGCCGCCGAACCTATAGAAGCAAGCACCGGGTACCGTCTACTAGGCCAACCACCCTCTGGCGACCGCAGCTACGAAACGAATCAGCCCACCACCAGCGATCAATAATTCATAATCGCATCCGAGGCAAACGAATCCAGTTTGTCGTGATCGCAGAACTGATTGGCCAAATGAATCACCAACTGGCCCAAATACATGGCCTCGAACTGGCGATCGGTCGTCTGAATGGCTGGCCGCCCGGTCTTGGGATACTCAAAGATCTTGGGGCCGTAGTGGTGATCAATCTGGCCCTCTTTTTCAATATTGTACACCGTGGCCGTTACATCGGCGCGGCCCTTAAACATGGTTGAACCATCGTGAATCGTATAGGACGCGATGTCCACCGCCACCACGGCGTCCACGCCAACACCTTCCCCCAATGCCACAAAATCACGTTCATCCCAACCGTGCGTATCGATCCACTCTTCGACTTTACTGACCGGCACAACGCTACTGTCCTTCAGACCGCGCGCCAGTTTGATGCCAAGTGCATTGGAGACCGAATAGGTCAGTGGGTCAGGTCCGTATGCCGACGCATCGGAAACGCAGACCACCGCGATCTTTTTCTTTTCCAGCCCCGAAAAACTGGCCGGTAAAGTATGCCCTTTAATCACATACATCAATTGTGTCATCGCCCCCAGACACCCCGGGAACACAACCAAGGCCACAGCCAACAGCAACATAACCGGAAGACGTCGGGAACAAGATTGATTCATGGCAATGAACTTCAGCGAAGGATTGAGTTCGGAATGTTTCGGCACAGTTTTTTGGTGTCAATGTTCGGTAATCCTGCGCCGGGGTAAAACTGCGCCACAATCGCCGGAAGATACCATATCGAACGGGGGGACAGTAAAGTCTTATCCTGACCGAAGCAATATCAGTTTTCCAATCCCCGTCACTCGGTCACTTGGGGGGTGCACAAGCCGCGCTGGGTGATGCGATTTACCATACGACCGATCATACGATTTACGGGGCGATATACCGCAGCAAATTCCTCAATGGCTGGCCATCGACGTAGGCGGTTGGCTGGCCGATCAGTCCCTGCCCCAGGTAGCTGCCCGGGGGCATGTTGCGAAACTGAAGCAGCGGCGTGTATTGCCCGGAACCGGTCAAAAAACTACTCCACCAGCGATTACTGCCACCCAATTGAGGCACGCCGATGTTCGGTTGAAACGCGTATCCTTGCCCCTGCGGAATTTGAGGAACCAGGTACCCCGGGTTGGGCACCGCCCCAGCCTGAGGGGCGGCAGCATAGGGCTGATAGGCGCGCGGTTGAGCCACGACCGGCTGACACGGGACGCAGCAATTTTGCGCCACCCGCGCCGCTGGCGCACGCGTGTTGAGCGCCGGGACGGAGTTGGCGACGTTGGCGGAAACCGCACCCGGCTGATACCCCTGATAGCCGGCGAAATTTCGTGACGGTTGAGCGTAGTTGGGGCCGCTGTAGGCTACCGGGGTACGGCGGTTGAGCCCGTCGGTTGACCGGTCGTTCGGCCCGCCGGTGGCACCAGCGCTGGACCGCTCATTAGGCCCCACACCGGGCAAATTCGGGTTGCCGGCGTCGCTGTTCCCCAGCGCCCCGGTCGTGCGGTCGCGCACCGCAGCACGTTCAAACCGCAATTCCGCCTGTTGATCGTTAGCAAACCGGCTGCGATCGCCGCCAGCTGACGCCGTACCGCCACCGGGATAGGGATAACTACCAGAAGTCGAATCGCGTGACTGTGCCTGCCGATAGAAACTTGTTGAAGATCTGGAAAAATCCTGGCTGAATCCCGTTTCCCGGCTGGCCACACGCGCCTGCGGCCCGCGCGTCACACCACTTTCGGGTTGATTAACCCACGACCGTTTCTGTCCCTGACTGGTGACCGAGGTGATCGATCCACCCGACTTCAACGGCCGAATCGAACGGATGTAGTCGCGCGGATGACCGCCGGCAGAATTCGTTTGCCCGGCCGTCTGGTCCATTGTTTGAAAGCTGGAGAAAATCACTACCGCACAAACGACAACAATTCGGGCACACGAAACACGAACAAAAGGGCAAGGCATGATGGTCTCGCAACAGAAGCGGTAAAACGGGGATCGATTTGAGCAAATCTTCGACGCACTCATCGAACTCTAATACCAAAACCGGTTCGTCAGGCCAATATCTTTGTTGCTAGCGACGCCCCCCCTAATCTCCCTGAAGGACGAATCGCCAGGGCGCGATTGGTAATCCTACGTTTCTCCGCCGACCGCTGAGAGCAACCATTTCCGATAGGCCGCACTGCAATGTTCGATCGGCTGCCCCACGATCTGCGGAACGTCATAGTTGTGCAAGCGTTGTATCTCGTCGGCAACCGCCGCAAAACGACACGCGGTGGTCTTGATGCGACACTCAAACTCCTGGGACTGATCGACGCCTCCCTCCCACCGATACACGCTTGTGATCGGTGAGGAAATCTGACAGCACCCCGCCAAACGCAGCGCGACCAACCGACCGGCAATTTTTTCCAGAACCGCCCGGTCGTCCGAGGTCGTCAGCACCAGCAACAACGGGTTACGCATCACCGTCTTCCGCAGTGTCCTGTGGACCCGATTCCGTTGCTCCCGCATCGGCCGCTGCCGCATCTGCCGCTCCGGATTCGTTTGCTTCGGATGCATCGATTTCGGCCCCCGCATCTCGCGCTGGAACATCGCCAGGGGAGGGCACTGCTTCTCCGGTCGGTTCGTCGCTGTCCTCATCGCGTGGCACTCGGGCAATCACGGCCAACGAATCTTCTTCGGACAATCGCATGATCCGCACGCCCTGGGTATTGCGTCCGATCACTCCCAAATCGCTACAGGCGATGCGCTGAATCTTTCCACCGCTGGTCATCAGCAGCAGTTCATCGTCGTCGTTAACCGTCACAATCGAAATGACCTTGCCATTGCGGGCGCTGGTTTTGATATCACGTACACCTTTTCCGCCACGGTTCTGGGTACGATAGCGCGACGAACTGCTGGTGTCATCTTCCCCGTCATCGTCACCGTCGGTTTGATTTGGCCCAAACAGCGTTCGTTTCCCGTACCCCTTTTCACAGGCTGTCAGCAGCGTTGCTTCCGGGTCGGCCACGACCATCCCGACCACCTGATCCCCCTCACGCAGCGAGATCCCTTTCACCCCGCTGGTATTGCGCCCCATCGGACGCGCGTCGGCTTCCTTGAACCTGATCGCCATCCCGTCGGCGGTTGCCATCACCAGTTCGTCACCGCCTTTGGCGACGACCGCCTTGATCAGCATATCGTCATCGCGCAATTTAATCGCGATGATGCCGTTGCTGCGCGGACGACTGTAGGCCTCCAGCGGTGTTTTCTTTACCAGGCCGTTGCGCGTGCACATGATCAGGTAGTGATCTGCCGCATTGAAATCCCTGACCGCACGACACGACGCGATCGCTTCGTCCTTTTCCAGATCCAGCAAATTCACAATCGCCCGCCCGCGACTCTCACGTGACAACTGCGGCAACTGATGAACCTTGCGCCAATGCACGCGCCCCTTGCTGGTAAAGAACAACAGATAATCATGCGTGGACGCCGCAAACACGTGCTCGATCGGATCTTCGTCTTCGCTCTTGGCCCCCTTGATCCCCGTGCCGCCGCGCTTCTGCGCCCGATAGACGCTTACCGGTGTACGTTTGATATACCCCTGAGAACTGATCGACACGACCATGTTCTCCTCTTCAATCAGGTCCTCCAGATCAATGTTGGAAACCTCTTCGGTCGATAGGACCGTGCGTCTGGCGTCGGCCAGCTTGCGTTTGATTTCCTGGGTATCCTCCTTGATGATCGCCATAATGTTGGCTTTATCGGACAGGATCCGCAGATATTCTTTGATCTCCGCCAGCAGTTTCGCGTGCTGGTCCCCCAGCCGTTCCTGTTCTAGGTTGACCAGTTGCCCCAGCGTCATCCGCAAAATGGCATCTGCCTGGATCGCAGTCAGGAAATAGACAGCGCTGTCACCCCGTTCGTCCTGGAAAACCGCAAACCCGTCCTCGCCAAGCGCCTGTTTCATCATCGACGCCGGGCATTCTACGCCCATCAACCCGGTCTTGGCCTCCGCCTGGGTTTTTGATGCGCGAATGATTGCGATGATTTTGTCGATATCGGCCAACGCCATCAACAAACCTTCGACGGTGTGCTTCTGCTTGCGGGCGCGCGACAGCAAAAATTCCGTCCGGCGGCGAATCACCTCAACCCGGTGCCGCAAGAACTCACGCAAGAAATCTTTCAGCGATAACTCACGAGGCTTGCCATCAACCAACGCCATGAAGTTCATCGAAAACGAGGTCTGCAGCGGTGAGAACTGGTACAGCTGGTTCAGCACCACATCCGGATCGGCGTCGTTTTTCAATTCAACGAACAACTTCACCGGCTCTTTGAGGTCACTCAGATCCTTGATGTCAACGATGCCCTTGACCTTGTCGGTTTTGACCAGTTTGGCGATTTTTTCCACCACGCTGTCGCGCGTCTGCTGGAACGGCAGTTCGCTGATCACGATCCGGTTACGCGTCGATTTTCCTTTTTTGTATTCCTCAATTTCACATCTGGCCCGAACCGCGATCGTGCTGCGGCCATTATGATAGGCTTTTAAAATCCCGGCCTTTCCACAAATAATACCACCGGTCGGGAAATCGGGGCCCGGCAACACCGTCATCAGGTCGTGGATGCTACTTTCGGGATTGTCGATCATCATGTCGATCGCATCGCAGACCTCGCCCAGATTATGCGGTGGGATCGAGGTCGCCATCGACACGGCGATCCCACTGGACCCGTTGACCAACAGGTTCGGGAATTTACTGGGCAGAACGGTCGGTTCCAGACGGCGCTCGTCGTAGGTGGGTGTGAAATCAACCGTGTCCAGTTTCAAATCTTCCAGCATCAACGACGCGACCGAGGACATACGCGCCTCGGTGTATCGCATCGCCGCCGGCGGCAGCCCGGCGATCGAACCGAAGTTTCCCTGTTTATCAATCAGGATGTGCCGCATGTTCCATTCCTGTGCCATCCGAACCAGCGTCGGATAGACGATACTTTCACCATGCGGATGGTAGTTACCGCTGGTATCGCCAGAGATTTTGGCACATTTGACACGGGCCGATCCCGGGGAAAGATTCAGGTCGTTCATCGCAACCAAAATCCGCCGCTGCGATGGTTTCAACCCGTCACGAACGTCCGGCAACGCCCGGGAGATAATGACGCTCATCGCATACGTCAAATAACTGCTTTTCAGTTCTTCTTCGATGGGCATTTCGACCAGCGACGTTCCGCCGTCGCTGCCAAGCCCGGTTTGGCCATTTCCATTTTCGTCCTGAGGTTCTTCTGGCAAGTCAGTTGACAAGGTGCAGCCCTTTAAAGTTGATCAAGCAAAACATCGATCGCGGTGTTTAATCCGCATTAACCCGCGCCACCTTTTTCAGGCAGCGATTGACAGTCTTCAACCGCCCGCGACCAGGTTTAAAAAAACGGCCTTCCGCGAATTCCACAAAAACAAAAACACCCGGTAAAAACCGGGTTAAAAACACGTGCGCGGCCGGACCGTTTCAAGTTTCAGATTGTAGCATTTCTGGCCATTTTCACAACAAGCCAACGGGGGGAAAACAGGAGGGTCCGCGCGTCTGAAAAACCGCACATTCGGTACGCTGAACAGACTGAAAAATAAAGCCCCGAAAGACTCGCGCGCCCTCCCGTTCTTATTTCGATTACCCCGCGCGACCCGGGATGCGTAGAATGAGGCAGCCATTCACGCAACCTACCCATCGGCTTGCCGCACTGCCATGCCCCCCACCCCTTCAACACCCCCAAACGACGATCTGATCGAGCAGCGGTTGCGGCTGTTGGAGCAATTGCCGACGGCGATCCATCAATCGCTTTTTTCGCACGCGACACCCGTCGCCAGTCTGGACAACAAAGACTTACCGACGGCCTCAAACGTAAATCAGGCCAATGAGCATCGCGCCCCGCCGGCCCGCACTAACCCAACCGGCCCCACCCATCCACACTCACCCCCGGATCAGGATCAACCCCGGGGCGGTGACAGCGGCGAATGTGACCTGATCGATACGGCCAGCCACCGCCTGGCATCGACCGTCGGTGACATCACCGTCACCGGCACGGCAATGCTGGGCCGCTGCCCCCAATGCCAAGCGCCGCTGACCATCCGCACGTGGCTGGCGCTGGCCGACTGCTGGCGCTGCGAAACCAGCATTGCCGTCAATGAAATCATCATCGACGACACACCACCGACGCCGATCGCACCCATGGATGGGACGACGCCTCCCGCTGCCGTCGCCGCACCCACGCCAACGGTCGCCACGCCAATCATCACCACGCCACCGATCGGCACAGCAGATTCACCCAACCCCCGCGCCGCGGCACCTGACGCAGCACGCCTCCCCGCCATGGATGAACTCCATGCACTCACCATCGAATCCGTGGTGGCCAACGCCGCGCGATGGTTCTTCAGTTTGTCCCCCGCCTGGATCGTCAGTATCCTGCTGCACTTGATCCTGCTGATGATCTTGGGCTTGATTGCACTGAACTCGGTTACCGTTCCTGACACGATTGTCCTGTCGGTCGATATCAGCCCCAATCGCCACACCGGACAAGGGATCCAGATTGATACTGCCCCCGAAAATACGGCATCCCCGTTGCCCCCGTCAGACCATCGCGCTCCGGCCCCCTCCGCCAACGAAACACCCTCGCAAGACACGCATGGCAATGGCGCTGTTGATGCGGACGCTGATAACGCAGGTGACGATAACGCGGGTGACGACGGCACCAATGCCCGCAGCGCGAATCGGACAGCAGACGCCTCTCAAAAAACAGATACTGACCGAACATTGCAAGCGCTGGTCAACCAACTGACCTTCGACCGCACAGCATCGCCAACCGCCGGTTCCCGAGCGCTTCCGGATATCAATCAAGTAAAATCAGCGATCGCTGGCCGCACCAACGCGACGCCGTTTTCGGCGCGCGACGCGCGGTTGCGCAGTGCAATCCTTCGCAGCGAAGGCGGCACGCTGCTAACCGAAGCGGCCGTTGCCCGGGGGCTGCGCTGGCTGGCATCGGTCCAGAACACCGACGGCAGTTGGTCATTAAAAAACTATGCCCGACACGCCAGCGCGAAAAACAAGGGCGATTGCATGGGGACGGCGCTGGCGCTGCTGCCGTTTCTGGGTGCGGGGCAGACCCACGAATGGGGCATCTACCAGAAAACGGTCGCCAAGGGCCTGAACTGGATGATCCGCAACCAAAAACCCGATGGCGACCTGCGCGCGGGACTGCGCACCGAAGCCGGCATGTATTCGCACGGACAAGCCACCATCGTGTTGTGCGAGACCCTGGCCATGACCGGCGACCAACAGTTCCGCACGCCAGCCCAGAGAGCGATCGATTTTATCACCGCCGCCCAGGGGACCGACGGGGGCTGGCGCTACCGACCGGGACAAACTGGCGATACATCCATGCTGGGCTGGCAAATGATGGCGCTACAAAGCGCCAAACTGTCGGGGATGAATCTACAAGTCGATCCCGATACGCTCGCCGGAGCCGGCCGGTTTCTGGACAGTGTCAGTGTCCGCAGGAAGAGCGGTTTTACCTCACACCAGCCGGCGGGGACCTTTTACGGTTACCAGCGCAACCGCCCCCCCACCGAAGTAATGACGGCCGAAGCGCTCCTTTGCCGGATGTACCTGGGGGCCACACGCGATGACGCGCGCGTTGCGGCAGCAGTGAAATGGATGAGCGCGAAACAGTTCCCCTCGCGCAAAAAGAAAAACGTCTACTACTGGTACTACGGCAGTCAGGTGATGCACCACTACGGCGGACGACACTGGCGGAACTGGAATCAACAGGTCCGGACGTTGCTGTTGGAGTCGCAACAAACCGACGGACAACACGCCGGCAGCTGGAACCGGCAGGGCTTCCGCTGGGGCTCCCAAGGCGGACGCATCTACACCACCGCGCTGGCGACTTGCACCTTGGAAGTCTACTACCGACACCTTCCGCTGTTTCGCAAGATCAATCTTTAAGGTCGCAATCTTTCTGCCCGTGGATCTCCGGCGTCAACTTCCGGGCGCAGCGCTCGGGCGGCACCCGGCCCACGCGCACTTGAGCGCATCAACGGTGTGCTGCACCTCGTGCACGCGAATTATCTGAATCTCTTTGAGCGCCAGCAACATGCTGACCCCCAGCGTCCCCGCATCGCGATTGCGTTGTTTGTCCCCCAGCAATTTCCCGATGAACCCTTTTCGAGAGTGCCCGATCAGAATGGGACACCCTGTCTGGTGGAACCGATCCGCGTCGCGCACCAACTGTAAATTGTGTTCGTGAGTTTTTCCGAACCCGATCCCAGGGTCGAGGCAGATTTTTTCAGGTGCAATTCCGGCAGCCACCAAAAACTGTTTGCGCGCGATCAGGTAATCCAAAATCTCCTGCGTGACATCATCGTAACGGGGATTGTCCTGCATGGTTTGCGGAGTGCCCTGGGCGTGCATGGCACAGACGCCGGCCCCCGTTTGGACCGCCACATCAACCATTTTCGGATCCCCCTCAAGCCCCGTGACGTCATTGATGATCTGGGCACCGGCGGTCAGCGCAGCCAGCGCGACGGCCGCTTTGGAGGTATCGACAGAGACCGGCACATCCAACCGAGCCACCAGTCCCTCGATCACCGGGATGACCCGATCCAATTCCTGATCCACCGCCACCGGGGCGCTGTAGGGCCGCGTGCTTTCGCCGCCGACATCCAAGATCGCCGCCCCCTGCCGGGCCAGGCGCACGCCATGTTCGATCGCCGACGCTGCGTCAGCGTACCTGCCGCCATCGGAAAAACTGTCAGGGGTCACGTTGACGATCCCCATCACCGCCGGACCATCAGAAAAACAAAGCGCACCGCTGCGCATCCGCCAAGTGCTGGCAGGTGTATGCATCGGCGGTGTGTGCCTCGGAGATGTGTGCATACCAATAAGTGGCTTTCTTCTTTCTGCGATTGAGCCGATAAACGCAGTCGCGCGGTTCTTTCAAGGCCAGCAGCCAACACGGCGCGCTGTCCGAATTCAGAGAATTGTACGACAGCGGCCGTAACCAGTGAAGCCGCCGCTACCACGTCGCACAGAGCGGTCAGCCGTGCACCATGTGTCATCAGCCGAGTGCGACTAAAGGCGACAGTGGCGGTTTCCTTCAGGGAATTTCGTGGCGGATAGAAAAGGTCACCGCATTTACGAGAGGTGGGAGACCGGTGGCCAACCTTGAAAATCGGTGGCCAGCCTTAGAAATCGGTGGCCAGCCTTGAGCCACAAAATTTCAGGCAGAGTCCCTAGTTCCGCAACCAGCAATTGATGTCCCACCAAGAGTCAATTTTACCGGCTTAAAACTTGCGTGACCTGCCTGTTCCCCGCGTCTTCTCTTTTAAAAAAAGATCTTCCCCTGTTTGATTGACAAGTTCTCACACAGGTCA
>CALCJM010000037.1 GCA_937967505.1 uncultured Pirellulaceae bacterium
CTCACCAACAATGCGGAAAAATACTACGCTCAAAGCGGCGGGTACGATTCGGGCAAAGTATCGGCGGAACTCAAAGATGTGTTCGAAGAGAAATCGCAACAACCTTTACATAGCGTTGCGATCCAGAATATCCCGTCGCTCAGCCGTTTCGGCGCTGAACTGAGTTTCAAAGTTGACGCACATCTGGTGATTCACGGCGCCACAGACGCCAACGCCAGTCTGACCATTGCCGGATCGCCGGTTCCGGTCAGCAACGATGGTTCGTTCGTGTTGCGGATGGACCTGCCTGACAAACGGCAGGTCCTGCCGATCATCGCGTCCAGCTTTGACGGGACCCAGCAACGCACGACCGTCCTCGCTATTGAACGCAATACCAAAACGCTCGAACCTCTATATCGTGGCGTCAACGAGGTGGAAACTTGATCCAAGCGACACGGATGCTTACAACTATTTTGGGGCTTCTAGGATTTTCGTGGTTGACGGAAATTCGTAGCACGAAGTCGTAGTGGAATTTACTTGAATAAATTCACTTGAATAAAAACGGCGTGCTCGAATCATTTCGATGCACGCCGTTTTTCGTTCTTCGGTACCAAAGCGGTTTCCACACCGACTGCAACTACTGACGATATTTACCAACCGCCGCAGCCGCGACCGCGGCCGCCCCCGTAGAACCCACCGCCATAGAAGCTACGTCCGTAACCACCGCCACCGTAGTAGGGACGAGCAAATCCGCCACCGTAGACCGGACGGAAACTACTGTAGCCAACCGAGATCGCAGGGCGATATCCGTACCCACCAAAACCTCCGTAAGAACGGCCAAAGCCGCCACCGTAAAACCCTCCACCGCCGAATCCACCGTTGCCGACGCTGATACTTAAACCTGATCCACCACCACGATAGCACTGGGCCTGAGTCTCCTCGACGGTGCCCATAAACAATGCTGCGACCGCAATAATCAGAGTTGCCAAAAATTTCATATCCTGTTCCTTAAAACCAAACCTAAAAATCCAAAACCAAATTTAATTGAATCGATCTCGCATCAATGAGACCGACGAAAATTACTCAATGCATCTCGGATGCCAGCAAGAACTTTTTTTCCCGGGCTCGTCAATTCATCAGTGCCACGGGAACTTTCGCCAGAAACCTGATTTTAATTTACCCCTTCCCTTCGGAATGCCCTGAGGAACGTCACCTAATCGACGACAACGTGTCGTCGATTGCGCAACACGACAGACCTCCAAATTATTGCTCAGGATTTCTAAACAGCAAATTTCAAGTGGCTGATCTGATACAAATCCAATTCGAATTTTCCCCTCCGACGCCGCTTCCACAAGCAAACGGCCAATAGGCACCGCAGGTTAAGTGCAATATGCGGTCCAAATCCGTCAGAAAAAATTTAATGCGAACAGCCATTTTCACGGTTAGACAATTGAGAGCCACGCCCACCCGTGCCCTTCCCACGTAAAAAACCCCGGTGCACAGCCGGGGCTTAATTTGATTTGAATTTCAACTTCGATGACAGCAGCCCGAAGCTACGCGTCAGTTGTCCCGGTTTTAATTTCGATTTTGCGGGCGACCGGTTTGGCAGCTTTGGGGACAACAACCGTCAGCACGCCGTTCTCGTACGCCGCCTCAATCTTGTCCTCGTCAACTTGCACATCGAATCGAAATGCTCGCGCGAAGTCTCCGTGTTTGCGACCGTCCTGTAACACGCGCGCTCCTTCGGGAACTTCGGCAACCGCGCGATCACCAGAAACCATTAGCTGACCGTCAAGCAACTCGATGGTGACGCTGGCAGTATCGACACCCGGTAGATCAAGCGACACATGGAAGGCGGATTCCGATTCGATAATCTGGGCGGGAGGCTGGAATGAGGGGCTACAACTGTTGGTCGCAGAGTCATGTGCGCCCTCGGATTTTTTACCGCTGTGCTTGCTGGCAGGCTTGTTACCCAACACTTGCTCGAACAGATTTTCAACGTCGATATAGAAATCTCCAAACGGAGTAAAGATACGGTTTTTTGATCCCTGATTGCTTGTTTCAAAACGCATTGGCGAGTTCCTTTTTGAAAAAAAGAAAGAAGGTGACTGTAGCGCCAGTGTGTCAGACGACACGGGCGAATCGACAAAACCATTTCGCAAGCCTCGTGCCAATCTTGTCAGAAAAAGCTCTCACCACGTAAAAAACCGCCTTAAATCGGCCTGCCGGATCGACAGAACGGCCCCGTGCGCTGCCTTTAAAATCGCTTCGTCGCATCACGGACTGCCAAAACTGGTATTCCTGGCAGGCGTCTACCGCCGTCAATCAACACTCAAGTAGTGACTCCACTGATACCCGTCCGGAAGATATTCGGTCCCGCAAAACTCCAAATGCAAAATCCGACGTCGCAGATTCCCCTCAGCCTCAGTGTGTCCACTGGCGTGAGACAACATCGGGCGCATCGCCAATACGTCGCCGGCGTTGACCAATATTTTGACGGCTCTCTCTGGTACGGGAGCTATTGATTTCCCCGCAGCATGCGAACCGGGGATGACCTCCAAAGGTCCATTGCGGGTCGTCACGTCATCCAGATGAATCCGCAGCGTTAACATGTTTTTCAGAATTTCCTCCGATCCTTCGACATGATCGATACCTGCCTTACGCGTGGGTTTGGAAAAATGAGTTGTGGGCAACGTGTTGTCTTTGACCGCAATGGTCAAATCCTTGTGCCAGGGCAGGTACCAAGATTTGTCCGATGGTTTGTCAAAATACAGCACGCGCACCAAGCCAAATCGCACTGACAAATCTGCCCGCAACAACTCCAGTAACGGATCAACCTGAAAACAGGAATCAACATCAGAAATCGATTCGATCAGGTTCCGCGCGGCATACACTTTACCACCGGACCTGATGGAACTACCTTCGTCAGCAGCAATCGCTTGTGCCACCATCGCCAACAAACGCTGCACGCCTGCGGCATCAAATACGGATTCAAGGATTGTGAATCCCTGTTTTTTCAGTCGATTTTGGTGTTCGGCCAGCTTCACCCATGTCCTCCTTGTCGAAGTGCTATACTCGTTAGATTCGATCGCAATTAGACCACCAGCGCCAAGCCGCAGAATTATTTCCCCCAGCCTTTCCGATCTTTCCTAAATCATAACGAACAACTGGCACCCCCATTACCCAACAGAAAAAATCAGTGACATCGGACAACATCATTGGAATATTGACAACGCGGCGCGGAACGCTATTAACGCTACCCTTCCGCAATTTGCCGCAGGCAAGACCGCTCAGCTGGCTTCAGATGCTGGTCAGCGTAGTGGTGCTGACCGTCACGAAAAAGGACGGGGCCGATGTCTACAAAATTCCGGCCTAGGGTTTTCGCAATGTGACCGGGATTGGCCTGCTGGCCCTGTTTTGGAATGGGTTTATGTTCGTGTTTTCGGCGGCGAACAACTGTTTATTGAGACCAAGTCTATCTTCGGTACGAAGTGGGTCGAATTGAACCAAAGCAAGCCCCACTCGATCTCGGTTCAAGACAGCAACATAAGCGTCAACAACGTGCCCATCAAACACCTGGTGATCGAAACCGAAGGCCCTGCCTCTGCAAGGGCTGTTTGGCAATCTCAGGAACTCTACTGGTTGGCCGGACGACTGAAGGATTCACTGGACCTCCGCTGGAAGAGCCGCCTAGACATTGGTTCGGCGCTTGACCGAGATGATGTGGCAACAAAATGATTTGATTTTCATGCTTGTTCCGTTGCTGATCGGAGGCGCAATCGTCACGTTTTCCGTGTTCGGTACGCTCTGCCGGGGCTTAGAACTTCGGCGACTGGTAGTTGGAGAGGAACTTACCACCCGTTGCCGACGCTGCCAGCGTCGGAGCGAAGCTGGCAGCATCGCCGCGGTAAGCTCTCAACTGCCAATCACCTTACGCCCCCATGGCGTCTTCGAACGAACCTTCCTGTACCGGGAAGCACAGGTGCTCCTGAACGTATTTGATACCGTCGGCACTGGTCGCATCACCGTCGCGATAATTGCTTTCCGCTTCGACCACTAGGGGCGCCGAATCGACGCCCATTGTTTCGCAATAGCGTTTGGGATATCCAACTTTCATCATCAGTTCGACGTACCGCGTCATGTTCAAATCCCCGGTCGCCAGGTCCGTGAACTGCATCGCACGATGATGCCAGTCGCTTTCCATCTTGCGAAGTGGAACGCCGTGGTGAATCGTAAAGTTTTTGACGTGGCATCCGTATACGCGTGATCCAACCTTGTTGAAACGCGTCTCCCAATCCTCACCTTCCCAGCAGTGTGAGGGATCGGCATTGACGCCCAAGCATTTATCTCCGTCGCAAATATCAACCAGCATGTTGAATTCGTCGGCACACATGGCACCGGTCCCTGGATGAATCTCATGTGCCAGCACCATGCCCAGGGAATTGGCGTGTGCGCGAAGCTTGGCCGTCTTTTGGACAAACCGCTCCTTACCTTCCTTGATCAAGTCAAAGTCTCCTCCTGCCCAAAATCCCCACGGGTATCCGGAGGCCAACTCCCAGCCAAACGCGACCCCCCAAAACATCGGCAAAATCTTGATGTTCAGTTCCGCCATCAAATCCATCAGCCGCAGCAAATATTCTTCGTAGAATGCTTCCAACTCCGAAGGCGATTTATCCTGGTTGGGGCCGTGGATAAACGGATGGCCGCTGCGCGTACCGGTCCAGGCACTTGTATGCACCCAGAAAGGACAGTGAGCCGAAATCCCATCCATCCTCAACCCATTCTTCTCGAACGCTGACCTAATCTCTTCCGCTGACTTGAATTTTGTTCCATCCTCCGACGCCTCCAGCATGTAGTTCGATGGCTGAGCCCCACCGGCACCGGAGGACTTGGCAAATGCCAGAAAATCGTCCAGCCCTTTGGGGCCATGCTGGGCACCTTCGATACTCGAGTGAAAAATTGAATTCGCCATGCCGTTTACCCGGAGAGAATGATTTCGAAGAAAATATTGGATTTCAACAAGTGAAAACAGAAATAAATATCTTGATCGGTTTGCAGTCAACTTGCAAGCTTTCCCGCCGCCCTAGCTTGGATTGCAGCGAAAAAAACAGCCTGCCATGATCAGGCCCCGGGCCGTAGTCGCGGTTGCCCGGGCTACTGAATCACAAAGATGCGGGGGGGGAAGCAAAATACGGGAATCGTCAGTGACGCCAGACCAATCGACCAGCGGAACCAGCCAATCGGCACGCTGTCGTCACGTGTTGGCGGATGGTCAGTACCGATCAACAGCAACAACACCACCATCAAAATCATCATCAGCGTCTGGTAGTAAACCATAAACGCGATGGCGAATAACATCGTCCCCTTGGCGATCCAGTGAGCCAATCTCCCAAACAGCGTGTAGGTCACGTGCCCACCATCAAGCTGCCCAATCGGCATCATGTTCAACCCCGTGATCAACATTCCCACCCAGCCAGCGACAAACATCGGATTGAGCTGACTAAGCCACACAACATCTCCCTGCTGGTACCCGGGGACCTGCACCGATTGTGCGAACCAGTCCATCAGCAGCGGCAGGCGAAAACCAATCCCGCCAAATGCCTGAGTTGTCAAATCCAACTCCGCCACGCCGTACCAGGCGATCGGCACAGCGGCGACCAAGCCGGCGATGGGTCCGGCCAAGCCGATGTCGAAGATCTGTTTTCGGTCAGCAATGTGACCGTGCATGGCAATCACGGCGCCCATCGTTCCAATTGGATTGATCGGCAGCGGCAAAAAAAACGGGAACGACGCTGGCACACGATAAAGCAACGTCGCCACAAAATGCCCCATCTCGTGCAACCAGATGATCAGGATGACATAAAACATGTATGCCAATCCGGTGTCCCAATTGGCCAGCATCAAAAGCCGAATGTCAAAAAAATCCCAACCAATCACAGCGCTGAAAAAAGGCCCCGTAGGGCTCCATTTGGCGGCCCCAACAAAAAATGTCGATAAACACGTCGCCAGAAACAACAGTAGCGGCAACCATATCTTCCGGCGGTAGCGGTTGTACAGTTTGGGTTTGTCTACCGGCGCGCCGATCGACAATTGAGAAGGGTAGGGGAAGTTGTCTGAATTCGCACTCATAGAGCCAAAGGATACACCAACTCACTAGGAGAAACCATCGGACGACAGTGAGAATTCCACCGTCACAATACCATCCCCAGAAGCACACCCAAATACCTGTCAACGCGACAAACGGACCATGCTCCCCTTCCCGGTAACATCAATAACCACATCCTATTTCCGTCGTTTGGCAAACTCTGTGGAAAGTAGCGAATGCCGGGGTCAAGCAAAAAATGTTAACGCAGAATCTTTTTCTTTTTTTTGCAAAGCCCTCAAGTCGATAGGTCTTTTAAGGATGGAATTGCGCAATCTCACGGAGGGATTATTTCACACACCTCAATGAGGAGTAGTATCGTGCCGATCGAATTTTTTTCTTCCACCATCGCTGTTGGCTTCGTAACCGTCTGGTTGATGGTCGGCCAGTTTTCCGTCATGAAAAGTTAGGACAAGTCATCCAATCCATCCGCTCTCCCCGCCCAGGAAGAGCAACCACAATTTGAAACTCATCGAACGCGCAGGAATTTTCCTTCGCGTTTTTGTTGTTGGGGAACGAACGAAGCCGCGTGACTTGGTCGCACATGGATGACTGATCCACCGAGGTGGCTACGCTCGCCAGAGCGTGGATAAACACGGGAAAGGCTCCCCATGGCATGATTTTTCACCCGGGCTCCACCGTCTGGCGACGGCAGCTACACTTTATTCGTTCTTCGTCGCTTGCTCCACCTGAGGCGGATTGTACGTTACCGTTTCGGGCACTGTAATTCCTCCCGAGACAATAGACTGTAACGTCTCCTGCAAATCCCAATTCAGTGGCACGACACTCTCTTCAGGCACCATCAGCATGTACCCTGATGTTGGCACTGGCGTTGTCGGCACATAGACGCACAGTATCGTTTTGTTGGTCGCCCTATCCAGACATTCATTGGTGACGAACGCGGGTGCCTTCATCCCCGGATGAGGAAATTCGACCAACACCACCCGTTTGAAATCCTTGATTCCCTGCGTTCCAGAAACTGCATTGAACACATTGCGGACTGCCGCGTAGATCGTCTTGATCCCGGGCACCTTCAGCAACACCCAGTCAAAGATTTGATGCAAGCGCGATTGGGCAAACATTCCGGCAACGAACAGAATCGCCAGCAGCGCCGCGACCGCCAGCATCGAAAAAAACGTGTACAGAAAATACCCGCTCTTGTCGTTCATCGATTCATTGATTGCGGTAACCGTACCCTCGGAAAAGTACATCCCCTTGATCAATTCCGCGATCGGTCCCAACGCGTAATCATACAAGATCGCGTACAACCATTTGATCACCGCAAATGTGATGAACACCGGCAGCACAACAAACACACCGGCGATCACGCGGTTGCGAATAAGGCGAACGACATCACCGATGGACTGACTTCCATTACCCTCGGGCTCCGCTTGGGTTGGGTGCGTCGCATTGTCGGTCATGTTGTATCAGGCTTGGGACAGTGTGAAGATAAATTTACATTTAGATGACCGCAAAATCCGCCAGGTCCTCTATTTCATCGGCCGAAACGTTCTCGGCCACCGCATATCCATGGCTCGATAGCGAAAATTCCTTTTGCTGATGATGAATCACCAACCCCAGACGGCACAACTGGGCAAACGCCTCGATAAAGCGAACCGTTTGACGCGGCTGGTCTTTGCGCCGAAAAACCAGAAAAATCTCCGGTTCAGTCTCCACACAAACTGCCAAAAAACGTTCGGTGGAATCAAACGAATCCTTAGTCGCCCGCATTTCAAACGTACCCCGATTCCGCGCTACCAGCAACAGCATCCTGGCTTCCGGAGACAACTGGCCCTGAATTTCCTGAAGATCAACCTTTCCACGGGCAATTGCGTTTCCCGTCAGCATCGCCAACGCGGCGATTACCGGGTACCCTTCGTGCATCACCTGCAACAGTGCTTTGGATTCCTGGTCGTCACCACCAAAATTTCTTGCCAACATCACTCCACCCAACTGAAAAATGGCTCATTTATTCTTCGACGGTCTGGATTGCCCCCAGATCGGTCTTCATTTCTCCGGAAACTTCGCGTCCCAACAGATCGACATACACGTGCCCGCCTCCCCAAGTGATGCCCCGATTGTTTCCGTTGACCGATCGGAAATCGTACTGGCGGCGCACCATGGAGACGAAACCGGGATCCTCAAAGATGGCTCCAGTGTCAATGTTGGGGCTGTTGCGAATCGCCCGCCTGTCACCGTCATTGGTGCAGTGCAGCAAGTTATTGTACCAGCGGTTGCCGCCCGAGTGCGCGGTCTGATTGATTTCCGTCGCAGCATAACATGAACCGGTGGGCGATTGCCGAACGGCCAGTGACTGCATCACACAATTACAGACCTCGCAGTCTTTGGCATTCTGTAGGCTGATCTGTCCCAGATTGGAATACTGCCCGTTGTAGCGCGTGCGCTGGCGGTTCCCCACGCAGGTGTTGTTTTTAATTTTCACCCCAACCGCTTCAAAACACTGCACACCGCTACCACCATTGAAGTAGCATAAATTTCCCTCGATCAATATCGGGCGATCGTAAGGCAATCGCGGTTGCATTTTCCCAAGCACTGCGGCGTTTTCTCTTTCCCTATCCTTCTCCTTCCCGCCATTCTTCTCGCCCGCCGCGCTGACGCGAATATGTTGCAGGTTGTACCGGTTCAAATAGCGCGTCTGGGTATACTTGGTATCGTCAATAATAATCCCGTTGCCATCGGTCAAATCTCCTGCAGCCGTTGGACGTTCATTGCGGTTGCTGTGGCTGACGTTACGTGTAATCAGCACGCCCCAATATCGCGTGCGCGGATTGGTGCGGTAGTTAATCGGCTGGTAGACCGAGATTCCACTGTGCTGGTCACTGTTGCGAGTGCCATTGTCATGGATCAGATTACAGGTAATGCGAATCATGTCCGATTGATTGAAATTGATTCCGCCACCGCCACAGTATGCAACCTCGTTATCGACGATTTCAATATTATGAGAATCCGAAACTTCGATCCCGGGCCGGTCGTTGTTCCCCTGCGCTCCTTTGATCACCAGCCCTTCGATCCGTACGAAAGACCCTCGCAGTTCCAGGTTTCCCCGAATCATCGCCCGCCGACGGTTGGCGGCTCTGATGTGAGTAACCTTGTCTTCCCAGCCATCGATGCGTTTGAACTGGCCGTCGGATCGCAGTCCGCCAATTTTCACACTCTCCGGCAGCGTATATTGCCCATCGTTGACCGTCAGCGTGTCGCCGGGCGACAGATTCTCCAACGCCAGTTTAAGCTGAAACCCGGCGGCGACAGCGTCACTGCCGCTGCGCACCACAATTTCATCGGCCTGACCATGCGACACGGCATTTGTAAAACAGACCGCCAACAGACACCAGCACCATGCGTGTTTGAGCATTGAACTGGGGGGCCATTTCATCTGAGGCGTCTTTACGCAGCACCATCCTGCAGAGATCCACTCTCTGTAGCCCCGTCCAGCCCCAACGCCCCTGCACATTTCGCACCCCCAAATCCGCATTGCCGTTAACTCATCTCCATCTCGTCACCGGGTGCCGGAATCATTGCCGGGCCCAACTTGTGCTTGTGCAACAACTCCTGAAATTCGGTCGCGCTATCCAGTTCGCAATGCACCAGTGCGATCTTTTTCACGTCCCCACCGGCGGCCGTTTTGCGCGCCCACTCCAACAGGTCTTTCTGGTCGGCGTGGCCACTGCTGCCCTGGAGATGCTTGACCTGGGCATGCACTTCGTATTCTTCGCCGTAGATCCTGACTTTATCCAATGAGCCATCCATCAAAATCCTGCCCAACGTGTGCGGTGCCTGGTATCCCGCGAACAGAATACGCGTGCTGGGTTTCTCGATATTGTTCTTCAGGTGATGCAAAATACGCCCGCCTTCGCACATTCCCGACGCACTGATAATCACGCAGGACTCTTTGGAGTGATTGAGTGCTTTGGATTCCTCGACCTTTCGCACGTAACGCAGCCCCTCAAAATGCAAGGGGTCACCATCCTCTTCGTACAACACGGCATTGACCATCGCATCGTCATAACACTCGGGGTGACCGCGAAAAACATCGGTCGCGTTCACCGCCAGCGGACTGTCCACGTACACTTTCATCGGTGGCAGTTCACCAGCTTCGGCCAACTGGTTCAACCGGTAGACAATCTCCTGCGTACGTCCAACCGAAAATGCGGGGATGATCAATTTCCCACCATCGTTCCAGGTCTCGTGCATGATGTCTTTGAGCATTGCCCGCGCGTCGCCGTCTTTGGTATGTTTGGCGTGCTCGCGGTTGCCGTAGGTGGCCTCCATGATTACATAATCGGCCCCTGCGACGATCTGCGGGTCGCGCAGAATCGGCATGTCTGACCTGCCGATGTCACCACTGAACACCAACCGCGTCGGCGTGTCGGACTCGGTTGAGTCGCTCTCCGGGGCGAGATTGACTTCCACTGTGGCGGCCCCCAACATGTGTCCGGCAAAATGGAACCGGCAACTGACTCCCTCAAACAGCGTGAACTCATGATCGTACTCGACCGTGCGAAACTCTCGTAGCGTCGCGGCGGCTTCTTCGGGACCGTACAGCGGCTCAAAGGGCTTCTGCTTTTTCTTCTTGCGTTTTTTGTTAACGTATTTGACATCGTTGACCTGAATCTTGGCACTGTCCATCAGCATGAACGCGGCCAAGTCGCGCGACGCTGACGTGGCGTAGATCGGTCCGCGAAAACCGGAGCGATAAAGTGACGGCAAATTACCACTGTGGTCAATGTGAGCATGAGACAGCACGACGGCATCAATGCTGCTGCCATCGAACGGTAATTCTCTGTTCCGTTTAAAGGCTTCTTTGCGACGCCCCTGGTACAACCCGCAGTCCAACAGAATGCGTTTACCGTTGTGATGAATCAAGTGCATCGAACCGGTTACGGTTTGAGCAGCGCCCCAGAATTGAACTTTCATGGTGTTCTCAAGGAAGGAAAGAGTCGAACGAATCGCCGGCGGTTGGATTTGCCTGCCCGATGTGATGCAATGCGATCAAAGCAAGTGCATCAGCGGTGCAATGATGACCGAAACAAAACCACCTTGCAACAGCGGTCCCCGCACAGAAATCGCCGTCGGACCAATAAATTACGGCGTCAAATGCCAGAATACAGACTTCGGCAGCGGCGTAAATTTCCCTACCTTGATTCCTGCGGCACGCATCGCATTACCCGTCCAACAATTGCACGTCTGGAACAGGTGATACCTGCCGACCGCTGGAAAAAAGAGGTCGCGGTCACTGTAGCCGACATCCGCAATCGGCTCCGGTAATGCCCCATCGCCAGTTTGGGCAATGGAAGCCTCCACAAAACTTACCAATTGTTGGTATTGCTCCTGCGAAATTTTTGTCTTCATCAGCGACGACGATACCACCGGTCGCAATCGCAGCAACTCCACATGCGTTACCGCTTGGTCCCCCATCAACAGCACGCGTGCTGCGGTGAAAATATCCAGATCGTTCCACGTAGGGGTGTTGATATAGAACTCGCGCGATCCCCAACCAATACTGACATGAGTGAAATCCGTCCGCGCTGACGAAAACGAGGCAAGCGGAAAGTTCTGCCGCCAGTCCTTCTGTTGGTTAACCAGTGGCAGAATAATATCGGAGTGAATGTCATTCGAGTAAAAATAAACCTCGATGCCATTGGGCGTGGGAACGAAATCCCGGTTATCCGGGATCCACGCTCCACCTATGGCCAACAACAGATATCCCAACAACGGCAACAGGATGATTCCCAGTGGCCACCTGATCAGCCACCAACATTTGCCAAAGAAGCCACGTTTACGTTTGCCGATGCCTTCGCCGGATAACCCATTCGCACCACCGGTCGCCCCTGGTGCGGCTCCTGCAAAGGCAACCGCCCTGACCGTTTTTGTTTCCGCATCAAATTTGGGATTGGTATCCACCTCCATGTCTTCTTCCGATACTGGATCAGGATTTCACGCGTTCAGAATATTCGCCAGTGCGTGTGTCAATCCGGATCACATCCCCAATATTGACGAAAATCGGCGTAAAGAACTCGCCGCCGGTTTCAACCTTGACCGGTTTCTTGACGTTGGTCGCCGTGTCACCCTTGGCGGCCGGCTCACAGTACTCCACTACCAAATCGACGTGGTTGGGCGGCGTCATCAGAATGGGATTGCCATTGAAGAACGTAATCTGGCAATCCGAGTTATCCTTCAGATACTTCCAGTCGTCACCGATTTGCTCGGCCGACATCTCGTACTGTTCGAAGGTGGTGCTGTCCATGAATACGAAAGTGTCTCCCTGGCGGTACAGGTATTGCATATCCGTTTCCATGATGTCCGCTTCGTCCAGCGTGTCGTTTTGCTTGAAGGTGCGGTCGAGCGTGGTTTGGCGAAGTAAATTCTTCAGCTTGCAGATATACAATGCGTTCCCTTTGCCAGGCTTTTTGAACTCGTAGTGAGTCATAATGTACGGCTCGCCGTCGATTGAAACTTTCAGCCCTTTTCGAAAATCGCCTGGTTTGTATGCCACGGTTGCTTCCTGTCGTGTCTCTTTGAATCGGTTTTAAAATATAAACGCACCGGTAACCGGTTCCCTGCTGGAACCGTCCGCTGAAAACGTTATTCTGAATCAATGCAAATTCTAACCAATCCAGCCGATTCTGTCGCTGCTGAAACCAAATCGTGGCAACAAGCCATGCGGACAGCGATTCGTGATACCAAAACCCTGCGAAAGCGGCTGAAATTAGCCCCCGATCCTGCCGCTGCCAGCGCCGCTGCTTCGTTTGGCCTGTTTGCTCCACTACCATTTGTCGACCGAATCGCCGTCGGTGATGAGTCCGACCCGCTGCTGCTGCAATTGCTGCCAACCGCTGCCGAAGACCACTCTCCGACTCATTTTTCCAACGACCCTCTACAGGAATCCGCTGCCACACTGACCACAGGCGTGCTGAAAAAGTACATGGGCCGCGCCCTGATGATTGTGACCGGGGCCTGTGCCATTCACTGCCGCTATTGTTTCCGAAGGCACTTTCCTTACTCGGACAATTCGGCCGGTGCTGCTCACCTAGAAAAAGCGCTGGTTTCGATCGCCGACGACAATTCCATCGAGGAAGTCATTCTCAGCGGTGGCGATCCGCTGACCGTTGTCGATCGCACCATCGACAGTCTGTTTTCCCGCCTGGGAGCCATTCCACACTTGCGGCGGATCCGCATTCACACGCGCCTGCCAATCATGATCCCCTCGCGCGTTACCGATCAATTGGTCCAAACGCTCGCCCGCTGCCCGTTGGAGAAAGTCGTCGTCATCCACACCAATCATGCCAACGAAATCGATGCAGACGTGACCGGCGGACTGAACCGGTTGAGGTCTGCCGGTGCGTTGTTGCTCAATCAGACCGTCTTGCTCAAAGGCATCAATGATCACGCTCCAACATTGATCGAACTGAGCAAACGTTTGCTTAGCGCGGGCGTCCTGCCGTACTATTTACACCAGCTGGACCAGGTCGTTGGCGCAGCTCACTTCGAAGTGCCCCTCGAAACAGGCAAACGGTTGGTCGGCGACATGCGGGCCGCCCTGCCGGGTTTTGCCGTACCACGATACGTGCAGGAAATCCCCGGCGAACCCAACAAAACGGTACTGGCGTAGTCACCAGGGATCGCTCTTAGGCGACTGGCAGTCAGGAATTTACCATCCGTTGGCAACGCTGCCAGCGTCGGAGCGAAGCTGGCAGCGTCGCCAACGGTAAGCGATCAACTGGCAATCGCCTTACACCGACCACCACTCAAGTGGATCACATTCATTGCGACTGGCCCACACTTCTAGGTCGTTGAATTCCGCTTGAAGGTGACCGGCCAAATCTTCCACCGCAAACCGCTCGCTGGCGTAGTGCCCCACCAACACCAACGCGATCCCGTTCGCCTTGGCGTCCAGGCTGGTATGAAACGTTGTCTCGCCGGTGACCAACGCATCGCAGCCCCTTCGTTTTGCCGCGTCCAAAAAAGAACCACCACTGCCGCAGGCTACCGCCAGTTTGGTGATCATTCTGTCCGGCTCCCCCACCAGATGCAGGCCCTTCAATCGCCCATCTGGCCCCAGCTGTTGGAGCGCTCTGGACGCCAGATCGCCAAGTGACACCGGTATCGAAAATTTGCCGACTCGTCCCGCCCCCAGCCCGTCGGGGTCATCGACCAACGGGACCAGTACCGTCGGCGACTCAAGCCCCAGCTTCTGCGCAAGCGTCTGGTTGATCCCCTGGCTGGCGGAATCAAAACTCGTATGCGGACTATAAATCGACACGCCAGCCCGTGCCAGTTTCCACAGCAGGTGCGACGGCGTATTGTCGGTCGTCAATCGCTTAATGGGGCGAAAGGGCAACGGATGGTGCGCGATGACCAGGTCCGCCTGTCTGGCGATCGCCTCGTCGACGCTTTCAGGTGTGACCGTCAAGCACGTCATTACGCGCCGGGCTTCCGCTTGACGGTCTCCGGCGATCAAACCCACATTGTCCCAGTCCTCCGCCAGACGGCGCGGCGCAAACGATTCCATGAACTGACAGATGGCCTGAATTTTCATGAGCAAAGACTTTTCAAAAAATTGAGGATGGAGCGTTGAAGATTACGCATCGAAATTTGGCGAATCAACAGATTGTATCAGGGCGGGAAGATTTGTTCATCCGTGTCACGTGGGATAGGCTTTCCGCCCGGCAATGTACACAATGGCATGCACCGGCAGGCTACCTCACATGAAATCATCCTGCCCGGAATCATCCCACCTGAAATCGCGCGCGGAAATCGAATCATGCTGCAACTAAAAAAAGGTCTGAATCTGGAATCGCTGCGACAGCCGCTGAAGGCAGCGTTGATCACCGCAGCGCGGCTGGGGGCCGAAGGGGTCGAAATCAACGCCCGAACCCAACTGCATCCGGCAACGATGTCACGCACCGCCGTCCGGCACTTCCTGAAAACGCTGGCCGATCTCAACCTGTCCGTGGCCGCGATCCATTTCCCGACCCGCCGCAGCTACGGTGATGTCGATGACCTGGAACGAAGGATCGAAGCCACCAAAGCCGCAATGACGATGGCCTGGGAACTGGGCTGTCACGTGGTCGTTAACCGGATCGGCAGTGTTGCTGATCCGGGCAGCGACGCGCGGCAGACGATGGTCGAAGCCCTGACCGACATCGGCATGCACGCCCAAAAATGCGGGGCGTGGCTGGCAGCACAAACTGACAATGATGACGGGCAAACCATACTGGCGCTGTTGGACGAACTGCCCATTAACAGTCTCAAGGTTGACTTTGATCCCGCCGGGCTATTAATGCGGCAACAGCCCGTGACAGAAACCATGAAGGCGCTTGCTGAACACGTCACCCACTTTCGCGCCCGGGACGCGGTGCAAGACCTGTCCGTTGGCAGGACAACCGAAGTACAGCTTGGCCGCGGCAGTGTTGACTGGCCGGCTCTGCTGGGCCTGCTGGAGGAGAAAAGCTACCAGGGGTTTTTGACAGTTCAACGCGACGCCGAATCCAACGCCATTGGTCAGTGCGGAGAGAGCCTAGAATACCTAGACCAGTTGTTTCAGTAACCGTCACCGTCAGCTGAATTTTCGCTGACCTTTTATTGAACCCAAACTACTCGCCAAGAAAACTACGTTTCTGCCGGGTCCAACTGATAGGTTTTTGCGGGCGTCCGAACAAGCCTTCAAATGCCAACGTGTTGGTCCTACGATCCAAAAATTCAAACATCATGTGGGCAAAATTGCCCCGGGCAGGGTCGTACTGAGGGGAGAACATCCGCATCGCTTTGGGCAGGAAGTCTTTTTCATCAATGATGACCTCGATCTTGCTGTAGTTGCGGGCGTCTTCGGCCCGTTTGGGATGCACCTCCAACCAATATTCGCCCTGCACCTCACGCGGCGTAATCACGCGCACCCAATACCGATTCAATAACACGTCTTTTCTTGCACCAAAGAGAAACGGAATCGGACTGGCCGACAGCCCCTCGGGGCCACGCATGTTTTCGGGAATCACCGTCTCGTACAGACGTTTTTCACCATAGTCAAATTCGTAAATCACTTTTCCATCACAAATCCATTTGGCCTGTGCAGATTCGGCCTTCTGCAGTTCGTAATCTGCCTGCGCACCGGGTTCTTTGGGTGGATTGGCGAAAGTCCACACCTGCTCGGTCTGATATCGGCCATGTTCAGGAGCCGCAAAGAAGATCTCGCCGGTGGCAATTTCTGCGGATGCCAGCCGCTGTGTCTGTGGGTCGCGGTAGCCGACCACTGCCGAATCATAGGTATGACGACGAAACGCACAACGAAAATTCTTGTACTGGGCACTGCTCTGTTCCCAGTATTCAAGAATCTTGTCGCGATAATCGATTTCTTCGCGCGTCAAATCCTGAAACGGTTGCCGTTGTGGGACGGCTGCCTGCTGACGCTGCTGTTCTGGGTTGGATGCCACGCGCGTCTGTTGCCCCCGGTTGGAGTTTCCCTGCGCCCGGAGTGCTGAGGGCGCTGCGATGCCCAGCACTACGATGACCAGCCCCGCGATAACCATCCCTGCGCTGCCACGCAACATACGGGGGGCCGGTGCAAACCTGATTAGTAAATTCCTCAGTAAACGCCAGTCGTTGGTCGCTATCATCTTGATCTTTCCTTCAACATCCATGCGGAGGATTTCAAAGCCTGTTTGCCATCGTTGGTGCCCGACGGCAGGTATTGGTTGATTTTGAGGCCTGTTTTTAACAGTATCAACCTTGCCCAACCAGACAGATCTGGCTGCGAAATCGCTAGCATTCTGTTTTGCGGCTAATATCGGCAGGTCTCTCTCCGCGCGGGACACATCACACACGCCAGCCTCCCGGACAGAATGGCACTGATGAACGCTTGGATTCCACCAAACTGACCGCGCGATACCGGGTCAGGAGAAAAACTGAAACTCGCCAACCGGCTCAAACGCGTTGACATAATGCTTCACCTGAGGGGGTTGGGCAGTTTTGGGCCAGAGAATGGCCACGACATCAAACCTGGCCGCACACTCGGTCAACCGATGCCATTTTAGAAAACCGATCGCCGTTTTGGTCAACTTTGCCTGCTTGGATTTATCGACGGCGTCTTCTGGTTCGCCAGCGATATTCGTGGCACGAGTTTTTACCTCGACAAACACGACCGTGCGTTGATCGATGGCAATCAAGTCCACCTCACCGACCCGGTCATGGTACCCCCGAAACAGAATGATCATTCCCTTGCGCAGCAGAAACCGTTCCGCCTCTCGCTCTCCTTGCGGCCCCAGTTCGAGCGCAGGTCGGCGTGAATCGTAAAACCGCACCAACTGGCGGCACAACGCAATTCTCCAGAACAGCCCGCGCAACCATTGTTTGGCCGCCACCGCACGTGTGGCCATCCCCGGAAACGAGATGGCCGTTTCGATGCGGCGGTCGATTCGATCAATGAAATTCATCACACGCGACACGCGGCTGACTCCTTATCGACAGACTCAAAACGGGCAAATTTCACGGCAGCTGGTATCGATCAGCAAAACCGGCCCCAATGCCCGGACACGATTTCCCGTCTTTAGGCGGCTGGCAGTCAGGAATTTACCACCCGTTGCTGACGCTGCCAGCGTCGGAGCGAAGCTGGCAGCATCGCTAACGGTAAACTCTCAACTGCCAATCACTTTATATATGGGTATGGAGGCCGCCGGGAGGGTCATTGGGGCTTTAGCGAAATCCAAAAAATTCGTGATAGGTCTGTTTTAGGCATTTTGTCAGGGAATAACTTGCCCGGGAAGCGATTTTCTCCAGATTTCCCCCGCACTTTTTTAGCCGTGACCTAACTTTACTCAGACATTCGACGTGGATTTGAAAGTCCGTTTTCAAACCCACACTAATTACCGAATCGCCTAACAACCGTCGCTTACACAACTTCGAGTACGACACTTTAAATTTTACGGTTGTTGGTTGTGGTTCAAAAAAAAACTCCTGGAGAGGTGATACATGTTTAAGTTTGTTCTTTCTGCTTTTGTTTGTTTGGCTTTCGCCGTACCTGCTTCTGCCCAATGTTGCGATAGCGCTCCTGCCTGCAACGCACCACAGAAGCGACTGGGTTTCGTTCCCGTTCAGCGCAGTCTGCCACAGATCTCACTGAAGTGCACAACTGACGCCTGCGGCTGTTCTCGTCGCCGATTGTCAATCGATCGCGTTTGCGTTACCGGAGCCAAGCTGGGTATGGTTGATCGTAAGCCATGCAGCGGCGGATTGCTGAAGGGTCTGCTGAGCGGAATGCGTTCTGGCGGCGGATGCGGTTGCGGTGCACCGGCACCTGAGCCATGCGGTTGTGAAGTGGCTCCTGAGCCAACACCGTGCGGATGCGAAGCCGCTCCCGAGCCAGCACCCGTTGCTGACTGCGGATGCAACGGCTAGGTTCAAACCTGCCGTCTATTCTGAGACGTGAGTAAGAGTTTACAGTGTCCAGGCGTAAAGCACCCGGACGGAGAGAAATAAAACTGCCCGGATCGCATCTGGGCGACACGACAATAAAAAGAGCAGTCGGGCGATGCTGACCGACTGCTTTTTTTCGTTAATGTTTGTTTTGAAAACCACCTTCCCCCAAGGATTGTGGAGCGTATAATTACTCCAGTTCGGAATGACGCAAGGCATTTTGAGCGACACTATGTGGCTGAAGAAATCGGGGGCGAATTGGAATCGACCGGATTGCAGGAAGCGCTGGTGGCGTGTCGTGGTTGATCAGAAGGCCACGTAAAAATCTGATCAAAACCCTAATTGCAGAAGATAACTCTTTCGCAATGGCTGCCTAGAAATAGGTTGCCCCGGCTGATAGGCTTCGCTGGAGAGCCTTGACTGCTGGTCATCAATTCCGGATCGCAACGAGTCATGTCAAGCACGCTTGCTGTTAAATAAAGTTCTTGTCTAGTCTGAAGATCAGGGTGTCGTTGCCCGGTTAGTCAGGCGAAATTTAAATCAACGACTACACACGTAGATGCCCTCGTGGAATCATCGCGGGACGCGGGTTCAAACCCCGCCGCCTCCATCGTTTTGCATAAACCGAGCTGAAATTCAAGTTTCAGCTCGGTTTTTTGCTTTCCAAACTGAATCGGCAATTTCGAGTGCCAACATTGAATCAAACACACGGGCTTGAATTCTTCGAGATTTCCTGGCTTTCGAGAGGCAGTTGTTGCACGATTGAAAACATGCGATCACGATGGTAAGATTATGTCGGGACTTGTGCATGTTCCCCGACGTTATCTAAATGAAGAAAACAAAACGACAACGCGTTATCCAACTGCTCAACCAAAGGCGGTTTCTGCGTCCGCGAGACCTCGATGAATTCGATATCTCGCGAGAGTACCTGAACAAGCTCTACGTCGAGGGCATACTTGAGCGACCAAGTCGAGGACTTTACGTACTCCCGGATTCCCAGCCGAGCGAACTGAGAACGATTGTCGAAGCCTGCAAGCTGGTTCCCAAAGGAACTGTTTGTCTACTGACAGCGCTGCGGATTCACGAACTGACAACCGAGTCTCCCTTTGAAGTTTGGATGGCGATTGGCGAAAAGGATCGAAAGCCAAAAATTGACTACCCTCCGATACGGATCGTTCGTCACTCAGGTCAGTCGCTTTCTTATGGTGTTGAACAACGGAAAGTTGAAGGCGTCAAAATTTCGGTCTACTCTCCCGCCAAAACCGTCGCTGACTGTTTCAAGTATCGCAACAAGATCGGGTTGGATGTTGCGATCGAAGCGCTTCGAGATTGCCGAAAGCAGAGAAAAGCCACCAACGATGAAATCTGGAAAGCCGCCAAGATCTGCCGCATGGCCAACGTAATGCGTCCCTACATGGAGTCCGTCACGTGACGAAAGACCGACCCAAAAATATAGCAGCCTCCGTTCGCAGTCGATTACTCAACATCGCCCGGGAGAATGGAGAAGATTTCCAGCTCGTACTGATTCGCTTCGCACTTGAACGGATGCTGTTTCGATTGTCAAAGTCAGAGCACGCCAACGACTTTGTCCTGAAAGGCGCAATCCTCTTTCAGATATGGAGCAGCGACAGCCATCGACCGACGCGCGATGTCGACCTGTTGGGCTACGGCGATCCATCAATCGACAGGTTTACCAAAATCTTTCGGAGCCTCGCCGAACTCGATGTCGCCGACGACGGAATCCGGTTTGACGCTGATTCTATTGCGGTTCAAACAATGAAAGAGGACGAAGAATACGAGGGCATCCGCATCAAGCTAAACGCTTTCATTGAATCAGCCAGAATTCCGGTTCAAGTCGACATCAGTTTTGGCGATGCGATCACACCAGAACCATCGACGATCACGTACCCCGCGATTCTCGAATTCGAGGCTCCTGTCATTTCCGTCTATCCCCGTGAAACGGTCGTCGCGGAAAAGTTTCAGGCGATGGTCATGCTGGGCATTTCCAACAGCCGCATGAAGGACTTCCATGACATCTGGAAACTTGCCAACGACTTTGAGTTCAGTGGCGAAATTCTACAAAAAGCAATTGCAGCAACCTTTTCTCGCCGAGCAACGGAAGTGCCAAAATTACCGCCGCTGGCTTTGACTTCGGAATTCTCGACCGATGAACAAAAGGCAGCACAGTGGAAAGCCTTTTGCAATAAGACGGGGCTGGATATTGGCGTTCTCGAACTGCCCGCGATCGTCAACGAACTGAACAGATTCTTGATGCCTATTGCCGAGGCTATCGCCAACCAAACGAGCTTCAATAAAGACTGGTCAAAAGGTGGGCCGTGGAGCGGCTGAATCTCTTGGCAAGTCGAGGCATAAAGGCCTAAAGCAATGCTCAGTCGATACAAACCGAGTACCCTCGCACCTTCCTTTCTCGGAGACCAAAATCGTGATCACATACCAAACTCTTCGGACTTGATCGGGATCTCTTGGAGGCTCTCAAGGGCACCTCAGATCAGCAACTTGACATGCGAATTCAATGCACCGACAGCCATCCTGTCGATGAGTACGTTCATAAACTCAAACAAGTCGTTTGCATGGGCACTGACGATGACCCCGATTTGAGGTACGCACGCAGCGTGTTTGACAACCGAAGGAACGGTAGCGAAATCGTGCTTTTCTGCGACGGAAATTCCTTTGGGGAAGATGGTCGAACCGCAAGCATTTTAAAAGACACAGCAACCGCGAGCGATTCAAGAAGCGAGAATGATTTTTTTGAACGCCTTGAGCCCGCCTATCCGGAAGATCACGATGACAGCCGCGACTGGACTGGCCCGGCTCAGAAACTTGCCGACGAGGTTCCGAGAAAGCGAACTGAGGGAACGTTGAAGGATATTCTCAGGAATCGCATGAATCGAGGCAGCGACTGAAGAGCATGTCTGGTCTATCTGAAATCGTGTCTGATTTGTGTCCCTTTGAACTGATTTCCGAAATTTTCAAAAACAGATTTCGACAATGAAAAATCGTGGTTTGATTCTCAATTGTTTACCTCAAATTTTTGGCACCCGCCGCCTCCACTATAAAATCAAGGCTGATCCGATTCGCTTTTTGCGACCGGATCAGCCTTTTTCATGGCGTGACATGGGTTGGTTATCCCTTTCAAATATCCCGTCGCAATCTCTGCCCTCTTGGTAACCTTCCCCAACACCCGGTCGTGGGCAACCCCAACTTGGCCCATCCGTTTAACCAATCAGCGACCGACGGGGTGCGGTGTTCCAGATCTCCAGTTACTGTTGGCAAGGGTGGTCAGCGCCGTGCCAAGGTCGGGCAAATAGGGGTGCCATTTGCGCTCCCACTCAAGGCTGACAACGCCATGGTAGCCATGGGCGCTGAGGAGATTGAACACGTTTTCGGAAGGAAATTCCCCCTGACCAGGCAGACAATAGGAGTATGGGTGACGTTCGGACGGGACGGAAATGCTGTCCTTGATGTGAACGTGCCTGACCATTGAAGCGATTTTCTCCCACGTTTGCTCCGCACTTTCGTTGCCCAGTTTCCAGGTGTGGTGTGTGTCCCAAATGATGTCCAGCGGGTTACCGAAGGCTTCTTGAAGCTGCAGGCAGCGGTCGCTGCTGCTAAACCCGCCATGAGTCTCCAATGCGATCTGCGTTGTCCACCGGTGTGCCTCGCGCTGCTGTTTCCACCAACGCAGGTTGCCTGCGGCGGCTGCTAGGTCACTTTTTGAATGAGGCTGGCTCATGCTGCCGCCGCCAAAAACACGGATGAAAGGAACACCAAGTCGTTCCGCCCAGCCCGCAAAGGCCAACAACTCCTCACGAGCCGCTTCATCCGCTTCGATCAGGCTGAACCCGCTGTTGAGTGCAACGATGGTCTGACGGTACTGGTCAAGGAGCCGTTGGATCGCGCCGGGGTAATCGCGATAGGTTCTGTCCAGATAGTCCGCAAGGTTCAGGCTGTTGGCCAGACTGCGAATCTCCAGAAAGTGGATTTCATGCTCTTCGGCCAACCGGCAGATGGCCGGCAGGTCGAGTTCGTGGCATCCCAGTGTGGAAATGCCCCACTTAATATTAGGTTGCACGGTCATAGGTCCCTAGGTCAATCAGGTTGGTCAAAGGTTTACTGGCAAGATAATTCTCGAGGTTTTGCAAGGCAAGTTCACCGCAGTCGCGACGACGGTCAGGGGTCGGACCGCCAAGGTGTGGCAACAGCGTTATGTTGTCCAGGCTGCGCAGCGGCGAGACAACGGGAAGCGGTTCTGTTTCGTAAACATCAAGTGCAATATGCAGGCCGCGCTGCTGGCTGGCTCGCACCAAAGCAGCTTCATCGACCACCATGCCGCGACCGAGGTTAACAAAGACGGCGTGAGGCGGAAGCAGGCCAAGCAAATCATCACCGACGAGGTGATAGTTGTCTGGTTTGCCGGGCGCCAATTCGACCAACACATCAGCCCTCGAAAAGAGATCTTCGAGCGTCTCGGAACGGCGAACGTTCAGCCGCTCAAACGTTTCGTCCGGTACACTCGGCGAGTAAGCCGAGAGCTGCACATTAAATGGCTCAACCAGCCTGACCAAATCACGGCTGATCGCCCCCAGTCCGTGCAGACCGACACGGCGACCGAAGAGGCTGAGCGTGTCCGGGTGTCGCCCTGACTTCCACTGGCCCTGCGTCCGCATGGCGACGCTCCAGTTACCGACGCGTCGTAGTGCGGCGAGGATCAGAAGCAGCGCACACTCGGCGACCGTGTTGCTGACCACCGCTCCCCAGTTCGTTACCTTTAGTCCCCGCTCAATCAACTCGCGCGGTACCAATGAGCGAATTGAGCCGCAAAGATAACAGAGGTATTTCAGATGTTCGGCCGCCTCCAGCGGCAAGCCCGGCGTCTCCCAAGCACAAAGAATGATTTCCGGTCGCTTTTCACGAAGTAACTCACGCCAGTCGGCATCCGACAGCGGGGCTTCGACCCACAACAGCTCCGGAAGCAACCCGCGCAGCCGTGCCTCGAGGTCCGGAGGTACAAATTCGTGCTTCTCCTGTTCGGTCAGGATGACCAGACAGGCAGGCTGAGATGGAGACGGTGTGATAATTATGAACCTGTCGTTTTGTGTTTTTCGATTTGGTTGATATTTATAGTTTATACTATGAAATCCATCACGTTAGTATGAATTATCGATCTTTCAGGGCAAGCGGACCAAATGGCAAAGCGTATTTCTCAGAGTCAAATCGCCAAAGAACTGGGCGTTTCCCAGTCGTTAGTGTCACTGGTGCTCAACGGGCGGCGCGAGGGTATTTCAGAGGAATCCTACAGCAAAATCTGGCAGGTGGCCGTTGAAAACGGGTATGCACCGCGCGGTATGCAGCAGGTTCATTCGCCCGAGGCACGGCGAAACTATGTGGGAATCGTCCAGCGCAGCGGTTTGAAGCTCGACCAACCCAGCAACACCTTTAGCCACGTTCAGCAAGGGCTGTTCAAGGTGTTACAACAATCCAACATCAGCACGACATTCCTTGGTGGTGAGGGAGATCTGGACGAAAAAAAACTGTTCGAACTGCTGGGACGCCGTGACCCGTTGCAGGGAATCGTCGTGTTTGGCGAGGCAAGTGAACCGTTCCTGAGGGCACTTGGTCAGCTACGAATTTCGCTACTGAGCGTCTACGCCAGCGCCCCCGGACTGTGCCATTCGGTCAGCCCCAATGAGAAGCAGTCGCTGGAGCAATTGGTGGAACACTTGGTGAATCTAGGGCATGAACGGTTCGCCTGGCTGGGTGGAAACTGCTTGCTTGGACGCCACCAGATGCGGCTCAGTGCGTTGCGCGAGTGCCTGACAGCCCGCGGACTGGAGCTCGATGAACGTTTTATTGTGAGCGTTGAGAAGGGAGATCGGCAAGAGGGTTTCGACAGTGCCGAAGCATTGGTGAAGCGACTGGGCGACGATCGATCGAAAGGGCCCACCGCCTGGATTTGTCACAACGGACTGATGGCGCGCGGCGCACACCAGTTTGCCTTGCTGCACGGCATCCGGATTCCCGATGATGTCAGCCTGGCCGCCGTGGATCGCACCCGGGTTTGCACCGAGATTCATCCCTACCTGACCAGCGCTGGCAGCAGCCCCGAAGAAATCGGCAAGGAGGCTGCCAAGCTGCTTTGTAAAGCCGAAGAGCCAGGAGAGAACCTGATTTTGGTTGACTTGGTGATTCCCTCCGAATTTTCTACCGGCGAAACAAGCGGTCCGGCAGCGGCGTGAAGGCCAGTACTTTGTCCACTAGGATGGTTCTCCCCGGGAAATTGTGGCCTGGCCGGTAAAAGCTTGGAGCGCACATTTACAATTACCTGCCGCTTCTCTCCGGGAAGCGTGCCCCTCTGGGAGAGAGACCTACTGCTTTTGAAAATATTTTTGACTTGCAAATTCATAACCATGAAACGAGAATCGGGATTCCGTTTCGACAATTTCAAAAAAGGGCCTCGCAGTGATCACAAGAGCAATTGTCATTTCAGTAATCCTGTTGGCAGCCAGCTTCCCGGGACACGGGGTGCCTGCTACGGCTCAATCACCCAGGACAAAGGCCGGACAGGAAAAAGACAATGCCATTTACCTGCATGAAACCTTTGACGGCTATGAGATCGGCAGCGTGCCGGAGGTTCCGCAGCTTCAGCGTGTGGATAAAGTCACGATTTTCGATGGAGCCGGGCGAGTCGGCACCGGAAAGGTCGCGCGCTTCGACGACTCCGACACCAGTCGCGGTGGCGCAATGGAGTACAACCTAGGAACTTCCGCGTTCGGTACCTTGTATGTCGAGTTTGATGCCCTCAACAATGATCCACTCAAAGGCGACAAATCTTCTACGGTTATTTTTGGAGTCGGCCCGTGGGGGCCAGGCAAAGGCCTGATGCTCAATGCGAAAGCCAAACGCGCCTTTGGATTTGAGATGTATCAGCAGAAGTATCTCAAATTACGGGTCGGCAACGATACGATTGCTGATATGCGCTATGATCCAGCGGATCCATTTAACGTCAAAATCTGGGTGAACGACAACGACGAAAACACTTTTGCCTACCAACGCCCCGATACGGGCGACACCGCAACGCTTAATCCGGACTCGGTGGTCGTCTGGGTAAACAACTCACTTATCGGAAAATTGGAGCCTGTTGGCTGCCCAATGCGCGGTGAGGTCACCAAAGGAAATGCCGTGCTTGGTCGCATCGGGTTTAGTTCGTCTTCGACCAAGGTGGCCGATTTCCTGATCGACAACCTGCACGCTGAAGCCCCGTCAGGCGGGATGACACAGGCTCCGGCAAGTGGTGCCAAACCGGCACCTTTGGAAAATGCGCCCCCCTCTGCGACCGGAGAGGCAACTCCCCAACAGCTGCCGGGTGCGGAGACCAGACGTTATCGCTCAGGAAAAAACCCCATGGATCTGTTTGTGTTTAAGCCCGAGGGTTGGCAGGCTGGCGACAGGCGTTCTGCGTTTATCTATTTCTTTGGCGGTGGCTGGACCAAAGGCACGCCGCACAAGTCCGCCTCCACAGCAGCCTGGGCGGCCAAGAACGGCATGGTCGGCATTGCGCCGGACTATCGAACCAAAAACCGGTTTGGAACCAGCCCGTTGGCGTCGGTGGACGACGGTCGCGCGGCATTTTACTGGGTGCTGGAACATGCGGACGAACTTGGCATCGACCCGAAACGCATCGCCGTTGGTGGTTCTTCGGCGGGTGGACACGTTGCCTTGTGGACCGCCATCGAAAAAGCACCTCCAGGCTCCGACGCAACGACATCACCGAAGTCGAAACCCGCAGCGCTATTCCTCACCTCGGCCGTTACTGACACATCACCGCAAACCGGCTACACGCCAAAGCGGTTCGGCGATAACGCCACTGCACTTTCCCCCGTCCATCAACTTGATGCGAAAATGCCACCCGTATTGATGTTCCATGCGGCGTTTGACGACCTGGTCCATTACAGCACTGCAGTGGCACTACAGCACCAACTGGAGTCCACCGGCAATGTGTGCGAACTGGTCACCATACCGCTTGGAGGCCACGGGTTTTCGCGGGAATATCCGGTATGGAAGCGGAAGGTACGGGCAAAAATGGTGGAGCTATTTAGGCGCGCGGGCCTCCTTCCGGCAATTCGCTAAACTTGGTGGCCGACGCCGGCGCAAGCCCTCCGGCAAGCCGGGCTTGCACGCCCAGACGATTGTCATTTCTTCTTCGCTGCCTTTTTCAGTTCAACCAACTGCTTGCCTTCCGGCATGTCTTTGTAAAATTTGTCCAGCGGATAGCAGCCAGAAACGATCCCGTTTCGGGGAGCGGTTGTGCAGTCACTGAAGGTACGACAAATCAACTTGCGTTTCATTTCGCCATTTTGCAAAGTACTGGCCGGCAGGTCGGGGAACGACAACACCATCCGTCCCAGGCCAATCATGTCAATCCATCCCTCCCGGACGACGGCTTGGGCGACGTGGGGCAAGTAATCCTGAAGGTAGCTGTATCCCGATCCAACCAAAGGAAAATCCGGGAAGGCCTGCTTCACTCGACGTGAAAACTCAATCTGTCTGGCCACGCCCACCAACGGATCTTCAGGCGGCAGATATCCATCTGATGGAGGAAAAATCGCCGGCCGCTGAATGTGCGGGTTGTAGTAAGGGCTGCCACAACTCAGATTGATCGCCGCCACTCCCCTAGATTTGAGGTTTGCGATCAACTTCAGGGGTTCATCAAGGTCATAAGCCAGCGGGTCGTCTTCCGAGGTTCCAAAACCGTATTGATAGGGCGTCTCAGCAGCCATCGGTTGCCCCACTTCCTGACTCGTCTTGTACGGCAAGAAATCAAACGCGCTCAAACGCACGAAGACCAGCAAACCGGGAATTTCAGAATGAATCCGGTCAATAATAGTGGTCAACAGACGTGACCGACCTTCTAGGTCACCGCCAAATTTGCCCTCTCGAGTTCGCGCGCTGAGAAATTCGTGCAACAGGTAACCGTGACACGCTTTGACATCGACAAATCGAAAGCCAACTTCGTAAGCGATTTTGGCGGAGCTGACGTACGAGTCGATCAGTTTTTCGAGATCACTATCGGTCCAGACAACCGAATCATCCCGGCTATCGATGCCAAACTTCGCATCCAGCAGCGGATGGTGATAGGCAATGCGGGGTTCAAGTTGATGCGTATTTGGCCGGCAAAAGCGACCGGAATGTGTCAACTGTGCTCCGACCAACAAATCATCGGTCGTGCCGAATTTTTCACGATGCGCGGACTCCAGTATCTCACGTAGATCCCCAAGCGATTGGCGACTGGTTTCGAGCGCCATTAACTGGTTGGCATTGGCGCGCCCATCGGGTTGGACCGCCATCGCTTCGCCCCCCCAAATCAACTTGGCACCACTTTCCCCAAACCGCTGCCAGCGCCGCTGCGTCAGTTCGGAAGCGGTGCCATCGCGATTTGCATCCCAACCTTCCATGGGATGGATGCACCAGCGATTGCCAACACGAACGCCACCAATCGTGAGTGCTTCGGCCAGCGGCGAATTCTGTTCGGATGTCAGAATCGTATCGTCGCTGGGCAACTCCAGCCCCAGTTCCTTCAGGCGAGCGCGAAAGTTTTCGAGGGTTTTAAGTTGAGCGACTTTGGTGTATTTCGACATCGTGTAAATCTCGTTTGGAGAATTAAATTAATCAGGGTGAGCTTGATGCGACCGCTTTAGGCGATTGGCAGTTGAAAGCTTACCGTTGGCGATGCTGCCAGCTTCGCTCCGACGCTGGCAGCATCGCCAACGGATGGTAAATTCCTGACTGCCAGTCGCCTTAAAGCCTGTTCATCGTGAGTCCGCCATCCACATAAATCACCTGACCGGATGCGTAGGGCATGTCGCCACGGGCCAATGCGGCGGCAACCTTGCCGATATCCTCAGGCAAACCCCAACGTTTCTCAACCAAAAGTTCCGTATTGTTGATCAGGTGGTCGTACTTCCCGGTCACCCCGGCAGTCATATCTGTTTTAATAATGCCCGGACGAATCTCGTAAACCGGAATGGAAAACTCACCCAGCCGGGCCGCAAACAGCGCACTCATCATTCCCAAGCCCGCTTTTGAAACACAATAGTCACCGCGATTTGGCGAAACGACCGTCGCCGAAATCGAACCGACATTGATGATGCAACCTGCGAAGGAAGCGTCAGCCTGCTTTTGCCCAATCATCCATTTGGCGCAGGCCTGTGTCAGGAAGTAAGGTCCCTGCAGGTTGATCTTCATGATCCACTGGTAGCTTTCTTCCGTTGCGTCGAGGATATCAGACCGCACTTTGGGTGCCACGCCGGCGTTATTGACCAACACGTCCAGTCGCCCGAAACGTTCTCTGATCTGTACAAGCAGCGCAGCGCGGTCTTCGGCAGCTGAGACATCACCGGCGCAGTAAAACACCTCGGCTCCCATGTTTTCAAGCTTCGCCACCGAGTCTGCGACTTTCGAAGCATCCGAGCGGCCACTGAGCACGAGATTGAAACCTTCTGCTGCCAGTTTTTCGCAAATGCCAAACCCAATGCCCCGGCCGCCGCCAGTCACCAGTGCTACTTTGTTGCTCACCAAAAAAGTCCTTACAGATAAAACTTGTAGTACGGTTGGTCGTTTGCCAGGCGTTGAATATAGAGGGCCGCCTCCCGAGCGTGATAGTCGCCCCACATGCACGATTCGCCGCACGGAACGGATTGGCCATCGGGAATATGGTCCCAACCGTTGGGACGGTGATAGACCGAATGCAGAATCAGCCCCTGATGCGATTCGTCCAGACTCAGGTATTTATCGCTCAGCAGCGTCCCCATCACCGTCAGGCCGGCCTGCGTGTACTTGGGATCATCAAGATATCGTCCCAAACGCAGCAACCCCTGAGCCCCGATTGCCGCCGCCGATGAATCCACCGGTTCCGCAGTGTTGAAGGGATCAGACTCTCGCTGGTAGACATCTTCACCAAGCTTATGCGAGTCAAGCGCTCCGGTGTCCCAGTACGGGATTCCGTCGGTTGGCGTGTTTTCAATGTAAAAATCGCAGGTCGCTTTCGCCATTTTGACAAGCACCGCTTCAATCGACGCCCGCCCACCCAACGGTTCAAGCTCGGCATCATCGACCGTTTTCAAAAACTCCAACTGCTCCGGAGCACCGACCATGATCCACGCCAGCCCGCGCGTCCAAGTGGTGAACGGCGAGAAGCCTTGCTGCGAGTTGGGACAGCGATAGTTTCCGTCATTGAGGTTGAAGATACTCTCGTGAGCCGTACGCCCCCACACGTCGTAGAAGTCCCTGCCCTCTCCGTAGTAAACCGCAAATTCGGCAGTCGTTTTGATGTGCTGGACCAGTCGTTCCAGCAGGCTGGTTTTTTTGTCATTTTCCCCCATGACTGAGTGCCCCAGTTGATGGCCCACCGCCAGCACGCGCAGCGAGCGAATCGTATCCGCGAACAACGAGTGCGGCCCGTTGAAGGAGTAGATGTATCCGCCCGAGGGCAGGTCAGTCCACCGGCGGGCTTGCACGGCACTGGAGGCCTGCAACGCCATGACATAGAAATTTCGCTCCCATTGGTTTTCGGCAATGCGCCCTTCATTCATCAATCGCAGCAGGTTCCCGTAAGTGCTGACATTATTAAAACCATGGTCATGCACACCGAAATGGGTGATGTGCGGTGCCATTTTTTCAACCGTGTTTCGCTTTCCCATTTCCAGAAACGAGTCGTTACCGGTCGCATCGAACTGAAGGATTTCGGATCCATACTGGAAGCCCTGCGTCCACTCGGTCCAACCACGTGTTGAGTACTGGCCGGCAACGGTAAATACCGGCGCCCCCTGCGCGTCGTCGTCGTCGTATTGACTGTTGATCAGATTGATCTTCTGAGCGGAGACTTTCCAGAACCGCTCCAGCTGCGGCAATAAATCTTGGGGACTAATGGAGGGGTTCGGTGTCATGCGCTGTCTTTTAACCGGTCTTTTGACCGGAAGGGAGGTTCTGCTGTTTTAAGGTGACTGGCAGTTAGGAATTTACCATCCGTCGGCGACGCTGCCAGCGTCGGAGCGAAGCTGGCAGCATCGCCAACGGCAAGCTGCCAATCGCTTAAGCGTGCTTTGCAGGCTGATATTTGGCCGATGTTGCCAGAATCCACTTGCAAACCTCGCGGGCTTGTATGATGATCTAATAATTATTACCTGTCTAGTCATGGCCGCCGATTTGTCGCAGATGCCTTGATATTGTTTGTTACCGGGTAGCCAGGAAAGATCACGATGTCAGTCACGACGGAACGAACAATTTACGGGCACGCAGTATTGGTCGCCGAAAAGCTGTTGGCGCCGCTGGTGGCACGCATGCAACCGGGGGCCGCGTCTATCCCATTAGAAGGTATGGCAAGCGATCATGGCAAACTGGCCGATATTCTCGAATCGTTTGCTCGCCCGTGCCTGTTGGCGGCTCATTGGCTGGCCGCCAAGGGCGGTGAGACGCAGGGGTTCACTCGAGAGCAGGTTGCCCAGTGGTTTCGCGACGGACTGGTTGCCGGAACGGACCCTTCATCAGATGTGTATTGGGGGCCAGTCACCAATTACCATCAACACTGCGTCGAAATGGGCGCACTGGTCATCGCACTGGAAATCGCCCGGGATCATCTCTGGAATCCGCTGGCTGATGCCGATAAACAGCAAGTTTTGCGGTGGATGCGGACGGCACGCGGGTGTGGCTTTCATCGCAACAACCATCTCTTCTTTGGAGTCTTGCCGCTGAGTTTCATGGTCAGCGCGGGCGTGGGCTCGCCGGGCGATCAGGAATTGCTGCTCCGCTGGCTGGACACACTCGAAAGCATGTACCTGAAAGATGGTTGGTTTATCGACGGCATGAATGAAACGGTCGATATTTACAACGCCTACGCTTGGCATTTCTACGGGCTCTGGTGGGGCAAGCTCTATGGAGACATGGACCCGGCTCGTGCCCAGCGCTGGCGTGATTATGCGGTACCGTTCCTCAAAGACTACATCCATTTTTTCGCGGCGTCGGGCGAGAATGTTCCCTTCGGCCGCTCGATGGTCTATCGCTTCAACGCGTCAGCCCCATTCGGGTTAGCCCACTATTGCGGCGTGAAAGCGCTGGCCCCCGGACTCAGCCGCAACGTCTTTATGAAGAATGTTGAATTCTTTATCAGCCGTTTGCCGGCAGACAAACCCCTTAGCCTCGGTTGGACGGATGAGTTTCAGTTGATGGCCGAAGTTTATTCCTGTGCCGGTTCACCGTATTGGGCCGCCAAAGCGTTCTCAGCGTTGTTGATCGACCCGGCCGATCCGTTCTGGACAGCCCCCGCACAGCCATTGCCGTCCGCAGGTGACGATTTTGTTCGGCCCATTCCGGCAGCCGGATTGGTGGTTCGATCCATCGATGGCGATATCGAATTGCTCAACTCCGAGTCGGACATCAATCCCGGCAACACGCGATTCGGGACCTATAAATGGGGCAAGACCAGTTACCGAACCGGAGTAGGACTGGAAGTCGCGTCAGCTTCCGGTGAATTCCCGCGTGATGCCGCGTTAACTGCCTAGGCGGAGGACGGCACGGTTTACGGTCGTCACAGTACGCACATGCTCAAGTGCACCGAAGACGAAAGCGCCATGGTTTATGTGCTGGGCCACAAGGTCGCTCACTTTTCCGTACAGGTCGAAACACATGTCTGGTGGCACGGCGGTTGGCAGCTACAGTTGCACAAAATTAACGCCCTACAACCAGCGCAGTTAACCGTTGGCGGGCACAGCCTGCCAGTTGGTGATGAGATTTATTCGACGAATCCGGTATCGTTTTAAGATCGGATGACGGATCAGAGTGGAAGGTGTCTTTTGTATAGTCCACCACCGCTTCCGCTGAAACCGAATTATGCTTGGCGCAGCTACCTAGGAGGTTCCCAATTGCGCCAACTCCGCAACGACGCGGCGAGCATCGATAACCATTTTCCGGAAGACTGGCTGGCTTCCACATCACGCGCGCGAAACGGCGACAACCAGCAACGCGCAGACGAAGGGGTTTCCCGTCTGATAGTGGATGGCCGCGATGTGCCACTGACCGAATTGATTGCCTCGAATCCGGATTGGTTTTGGGGAAAACAGGTTCCGCCGGTAGACGAGCCCGGCCAGATCGGCGTGTTGATTAAACTGCTTGACGCCGGCGTCCGGTTGCATCTACAGGCTCATCCAAATCGCGAGTGGGTAAAACAAAAATTTGGCGGCAACGCCGGAAAAACCGAGTGTTGGTACATCCTCTCGGTGCGCGGCGACGATCCATACGTTTATCTTGGCTTCCAGCATCCGCCGACGCCCCGGGAATGGGCGCGAATGGTTGGCCAACAGGATCTCAACGGCATGCGTGCCTGTTTCGAGAGAATTCCCGTCAGGCCGGGGGGCTGCTTAATGGTAGAATGCTGCTTCCGGCAGTTCAGCAAGTGCGCGAGGCCGCCCGGCGAACGGAATGCCTGAACAACATGCGACAGCTCGGGATCGCGCATCTGAATTACGAAAGTGCTCACATGCGTTTTCCGCCGGCAACGCAGAGGAACCACAATACAACCATCTCAAGTCGTGGTCCGGCAGTGCGTCCAAGACCTCGAAATACAAATGGTGATGCCCAAAAAATTTCATGGGGCGTGTTCATTCTTCCGTTTATGGAGCAAAACAATCTGGAAAGAGATTTCAGCAATGGAACTGCCAGTTGGCAGGATGACTGGACGACAGCATTGAGGCCGGATGGCACAACCTTGGTTGCCACAGCAGTCATCCCGGGGTTTATTTGTCCAAGTGATGTTTCCCCTGAAGGCGACAGAAATGCCTGCTACACTCCCGATCTGGCAGGAACGCAACTATTTGGCAAATCGAACTATGTCGCTGTCGCCGGGGCGAAAAATAGTTTCAATGATTGTTCTGAAGTGGAGTTTCAATCCTTGTGGGGAATTCTGGGAACGAATTCCAGAACAAAATTTGCCAATATCATTGATGGTTCCAGCAACACGATGTTGCTGGGAGAACGATCCAGCATCACGTACCACGATCTCAATCCGACAGGCACCCTTAGGCCCAACTACGGTGCCATCTGGGCCGGACGCGATGGTTCAAATGGTGACTACTCTCCGAAGGTCAGCTTTACCCCCAACGCCAGCTTCTCGGCTGACTATGCGTTCGCGGGGGTGACGGGCGACAATGCTGCCAACTGGAGCATCAACGGATTTGATTCACCGCGTGGTATCGGCTCCAGCTTTCATCCGGGAACAACCAACTTCGTATTTGCCGATGGATCTTCGCATGGCCTGGACGAAAACTTGAATATCACCACGCTGATGAGTCTCGCTGCGATGGCAGACGGCAGTGTTTCGGACCTGTTTTGATCTTGATCTGACTGTGTCCATTACTCCAATGAAGGTTCGACTCTGGTGAGCGTCGAGCCTTTTTTTGGGCCACCCTACCTGAGCTCGCCCAAGGCAACTGTTTTATTGGTTTGGCAAATGTGCAATATCAACTTTTTTTCGATCAACACTATTGCATTCTTTTTGTTGGCGTTTTCCGGATGCAGCGGTGGTGACTTTGTCCCCGTATCTGGCTCGGTCACCTTTGAAGGAAAACCGGTCCCAAAGCTCCGCGTCGTCTTTTCCCCCATGCCCGTTGGCGACAACCATGCTGTTGGCCCCTTTTCGCTGGGCGTTACTGACGCCGCAGGAAAATTCACACTGGAGACCCGGCACGGTAAACCGGGGGCCGTGGCGGGTGCACACACCACCTCTTTTCAATACACCGACATCGGGGAAGACGCGATGGGCGACCTTCGGGACCAAATGGCCGATGCGAAAGAAGATGGAGACAAGGAGGGGTTCGAGAAAGCCAGGCAGAACATCGCGAAGATGAAAGCAAAACTCAAAGGACGCCCGGTTCTTATGCAACGCTATACAGCGAAGATCACGGTACCTGAAAGTGGTACCAGTGATTTAAAAATTGAACTCAGCGAAATGGGTGGAGAGTAGCAAGCACACATCCAGTGACATCGTATTCTGGCAGAGCCTCAGAGCGCTGCAACCTCGATTTGATTTCCGCCATCTCTTGTTTGGCAATCGGTTTTTCATCCTGGTATTTTCTGGTGATTCGTAACACAAGTGGGGTGCCGCTTGTTACATGCCATTCGTCCCCCCCGTGTTTAACGACCTGTCAGCACGTTAACAACCCGCTATTCCTTTTTGCTGAAGCGCCGACCAACAGCGTTCCACTGGATTGTACTTCTGTGACAGGGCAGATAGTAGATAAGGCAAACCTCGAGCCCTGATCAATCAGCAAAGGCGACTACGCGACGGAGAAGCCTTCGCGCCACTCCAAGTTCTTGGGGCCGTTGTCCGGATAAACCACCAGCTTGCGAATGCCGCGATGCCGCGAACAGGTATGTTCCCACCAGAGCTTCATGCAGTCGCCCCAGAAGCCGCCGCTCTCCGAGAGTTGTGACCCAGCTCACAACCATGATGGGCCAAAGGTTTAAAAGGGGATGCCGGCGGAAGTTCAGTCGTCCAAGGGAATGTTGATGCAATGTTACAGAAAAGTATCCGGGTTTGGTGAAAACTGATGCCGATCTGCCTTTAGGAAATTGGCCGTTGAAAGCTTACCGTTGGCGATGCTGCCAGCTTCGCTCCGACGCGCTCAGCGTCGCCAACGGATGGTAAATTCCCAACTGCCAGTTGCCTTATTTAGGTGTCGCGATGCTTCGGTGCAGCAGGCAACCATTTATCGGTCACTTTTTGGCGACGACATGGTCACGTTGATTCAACGATTTCCTTCGGCGGTTTCGCACAATTATCAACTTTCTCCCAATTTGGCTTGACGATATGAATGCACTACGAAAAACACCACTGATCTCTTCCCCCGTAAGTCCCCGCGCATTTCAGGAACTGGACGGCCCGTATTTACCATCCATCGCGATCGTTGGCGAAGAATTCAGGACTCGGGAATCAGTCTGCCTGTCGAAAGCCAAACAACTTGCCAATAACCATGGCGCTGCGGCCTGCCTGGTTGGACTGAGTGCGGGGCACGGATTGAAATCTTCCATCCAAATTGATGCATTGGCGAAATTGGACGGCCTTGAAAAATTTATGGCGTGTCCGGTACGGGCAGAATTCGGCTGGGATCAACTACTGGAGGTGTTACCGGAAAGCCATGGCTTGATCAGGGAGAAGAGGTCAAGGCCACCGGCATGTGAAGTGACGCGTCGATGTTCTGCAACTGTTATTGTGGCAGCCAAACTTTCCCTGAACCAAATCATATCCGTCCTGCAAATGTCTCGACTAAATCGGACGATTGTGCTGGATGAAGATTCCATTGACCGACTGGGGCACAAAGGGGGATCTCATGCGTTGGCGCTGACGCCAGTTGCAGTCATGACCGCCGCTGCCGCAAAAATGTGGATGAAAGCCAATTCGATGCAAGACGCGCTAGACCGCCTGAAACCCACTCGAAGAAACGGTGTCATTGCGGTAGTGGATCAGGGACGTATGTTCCTAAAGACTGCGGATGCGGTCACGGAATGTACTCAGGTGATGTACAATCCCGGAACGCTCACTGACGACACCATGTTCGCGATTGAGCAGGCGATCCAGATTGCCGCCAGTCGCATGGAAGGCAGACGCGATGAGGCTCGGGAGGCTCGTTTAAACACATTTGAGGAATTCCACGCAAATCAACGGGTAGAACCCTTCCGCTGGAGGGTTTAAAATTCTGTCGGAATAAACGATCCGTACGTTCGTTTACATCACCAAGACTGAAGGCAATTCGTCCGTGGTAACAGACAGGGTAAGACAATCCGACGCCCGCCAACTGGTGGGCCGTTGGTATGAGCAATTCGGACGCGAGCTGCTGGTGTTCTGCAAAGGGCAAATGGGGCACGACGACGGCCAAGAAGCCTTTCAGACAATGTGGCAGAAGGTCCTGAACAATATCGAAAAATTCGACGGCGGCAACGCCCGGGCGTGGTTGTATCGAATTGCCCGCAACACAATCTACGATGCCAGAAAAAAAAAGAAGCCGGAACTGAACAATCTGGCCACCGAGTCCAAGGTCGATCGATCGGCCGCGTTGCTGGATCATTTTTTGGAATCGGAAATGAAGCAGCAGTTTCAGGAGTGCGTCGAACGACTGACACCCCTGAAACAAAGGTTGCTGAAAATGCGGATCCTTGGAGAATCGTACAAATCGATTTCGAAGAAACTGGATATTCCGACCGGTACAGTGGGCAGTCGCTTCAACCGGGTGAAGGACGAGGTTAAAAACTGCGTGGCAGAAAAGTCGTAGTCGGAAAGAATCATCGTGGTGCAATTACTGGACATCCCGGACGACGACGGGGAGATCACCGATTGGTTGGAAGACCTACTGGTGTCAAGAAACTTTGGCGAAACGATCAGCCAACTGGCCTTTTTGAGTGGTTTGGATGGTTTGCAAAAAACCGACGGTGACAACCTTGCCGATACCGCCCCTGTCACCGAAGCACTCAAACAGACAATCGTCGCACATGGCATCTCCCCGTTAAACACCGACCAACGCAGCGTTCTGCTGAACAATCCGGTCGTCTTGATTGAACTCAATCAGCGTATCTTTGAAACAGGATCCGACTATTGGATGCAGCGAATCGCATCGGCTGATGCGGGCGAAGATCAATTCTTGAAACAGGTTGCCGCAGTGAATTTTGGCGATGGTGATCCGAGCCAACGCAGTTCGGTGGCTACTGAGGCTGCTGAAGCGACTGACACTACCGACCTCACTAACGTTACCAGGCTGGAGTCAGACAGCGCGACCCGGCCGACGCTAGGTGGTCTGACGCGTCGTCAGCTGTTGACGGTCGCGGCATCGATTTTGGCCGTTCTGTGCGGTGCGTACCTCTTTCAAAATGCAGGATCCCAAAACGATCAACCGTGGGGGTGGCAGTCCGCCAGCGCATTGCCTGCGGGCGTTTCTTCCGACCGCTATCTCCAATCCATTGTCGATTCAGCCGAGCAATGGTTTGACCGGGACTCAGGTTCTTCCCGACAGCTGGCGGCAAATCTTCAGTCTCTATCCGCTGGCTGCCAGCGCTTGATTGACGCGCCTCATCAACCGTTGTCTGCCGACCAACGAACGTGGTTGATCGAAAAGTGCAGGTTGTGGAAAGACGATATCGACCGGTTGCTGATAAATGTGCAGGCCCCGGGCGTCGATGCCGACAAAACAACGCTGCTCAAAAACGCCGCGGATGATTTGGTCAGCAGGATCGCGTTGGCGATTAAAAATCGCGCTGAAGAAATTTGAAGATCTCAGGTTGGAAGACGAGCCCATTCACGATCGAACCCGGTTGATTAACTTCCACCTAGCGAAGACTAACTTGTGCGGTCCGCGCGGGATTACAGTCAGCACCTGCCACAATCGTTATTTCGGCCAAGCGCGACACGACCATCGTCCCGCCGCAATTTGAAAAATCTCTCTGGTTCCTAGGAAGAATCTCACTAAATATTCGTTGTTCCGGATAGAGAGGCCCCGGACTACGGGAGCCAGCCGAAAAATTCCGCATCACGATAGTATAAGGTGCTCCATGAACACACTTTCCATTCGATTCACGCGCCCATTGGTTGTTTTTTGTGCGACCGTCAGTGCTTGCTGGTACGTGACGGCTCCAACCGGTTTTTGCCAGTTGCCCATATCGCAAACAGATCTGCCAAACCTGTCCGCTCCGCTGCCAGCGCTGAACAATGATCAACCGCGCGTGGATACGGATAGCGAACAATTCCATGGGCAAGGTGAACCGGCGCTGTTACCACCGATGACCGGACAGGAACCAGAGATCGCACCGGGGCACGAGCACTCGTTGGAATCCCCTTCGGAATCTGCAATCATCACGCCGCCGGCAGCCTTGCCGGAGACGCCTACCCAGCCGCCGTTGGTACCGGAGACGCACCATCGTCCCCGCCTGACACCGCAACGTCCGCAGCTTGGTGTGGCAGGGGCGATTGTGCCTCACTGGGGGTTCCGGATTGTCGAGGTGCTACCGGGATCGGCGGCCGAACGAATGCAACTGGAACCGGGAGATGTGATCCTAAACATCAATGGCCATACCGTTTGTTCGGTGGCAGCGATCGTGCGCGAACTGAACCAGTCGGTCGGGCATTACGGAGGGCAGGGCGTGATCATAATCGACAATGTGCGCGGCAGAAATCACTGCGGCACTTCACGGGCGGCCCGTTTTGTGTGGCTAAAATTTCGTTTGTAAAGGTTATCGTGGTGATCGAACCGCCGGATCGCTCTAGTTCCCAATTTCCAGTTCCGGCAGCAGACCTTTAATGACCGTTTCGTCCATCACATAGATCCACAAACTATGCTTGCGGTTAAACTCGGCGGCCTTGCGGCTGGCCAGATCGATCAACTGCTCGCGCTGCTTGACCTTGCGAAGATAGGCTTTCTTGACTGATTCGTCAGTGTCCATATTCTCGGGTTTTTCTGGTTGTTTAAAATCGGACGCATCAACATCAGCGGTTAACATGACCTGATATAACAGCCGCAGGCTGTCGCTGCTGCCTACCTGGTTGCCGATGCCACCGACCAAGACGTGGTATCGCACACCGTCAGACATACCGACCGCGACTTCACCGTTGGATGAATCAAACTGATGACCGCCGTCCTGCATACCGCGATAGAAGAACCCCGACTTTTCCCATGAGTTGACGGTCTCGGATTCGGTAACTTCCTGCTTGCCTCGCAGCGCTTCGACGGCGGATTTGCTTTGATTGACCACATCTGCGATCTGAAGCCGGAACAGGGACTGCCCAACGGCCGGTAAAAACGTATTCGGGATCTGTGCCGCGTCGATCTCTTTGTCGCCCTGCTTGCTGCTAACGACCCCCATCTGCGGTGGTTCGCCGTCCACTGCGAATTTTATATCGTAGATTGATTCCTGCGTTTTGGCAGTTTCGGCCTGTCGATATTTGCTGACATTAATGGTCGATACCAAGCGCGCGTTTGTTGATGAGGTGGGCAGTTCCAACAGGTTTGGCGACGTCCAACGCGAGAAATCAGTCGATAGGATGTCGTCGTTGAATTCGATGGTGTAAACCGTCGGTTTGCCCGGCACGCGCACGTAACGGTTGGCCGGTTTGTCTTTCACCGCATACCCCACAATCAGACTACCGATGGACTTTCGATTGCGATCGGTCAGTTCGACGCGCGTGCCGATGCTGGACCGATTGGCTGCTGCGTCAGGGCTGACGGGGTCAACGACGCCGAATTTGACGTGGTCGGTCTGGCTGTCCGAGGTGACCTCCAGCACGGTTCGACCGTTGAGAGATTTGGTGACCTCGATGACGCGCGCGCCGCCGGTCACGTCAAATTCACTTTTCTGTGGAATCACCCAGCGTTCGCCCTTGCGCTTAAGTCGCAATCGGTCGATACGGGTGGTGTCCTCGTTGTACGCGACGACCTCGATTCCCCGCACCGACGATGTCTCGTAGTCCTCAAACAGAGGCTTGTTCACCTGGGCATTTTGGGAGACCAGTTTGGGCCACGGATAGACCCAAGCCGCCGCAGTGGCCGCAATAGCGGCCATAATCCCCATCACGACCGTTGTTTGGATTGCTGATTTCATTTCCGGGAGGTCCAAAAGTTGAATGCTGCGATTGTCGCTAAATTTGCCGTTGCCGCTCTTGTTGCCATTACTATTTGAGCCGTCGTTCTTTGGAGATCCCCTCGCGCTCCCGCAAGCGTCGGCGGGTGAATACAAACACGCCCAACAGAAACGGGGGAATCACGGGAATTACAACGGCAGCCAATTTATAGGTACGCTGAATTTCCTGAATCGCCAGTTCAGCATCCAGGTCGGCCTGACGTTTTTTCTCGCTCAATGAGAGGTTCAGCTCCTGCACTTTCACCTGAAGCTTCTGCTCCTGCTCCTGTTGCTGTTGCTTCAGGATGCCCTGTTTGGCGGCCAATGCGGCAGCATCATAAGATTTTTTGGCGTCGCGCCGATCTTCCAGATTTTTGATTTCCTCTTCCAGCGGGCGCAGTTTTTTCCGGGATTCGGCCTGGGCTCTTTCAACTTCGATTTTGAAATCGATGTCATGCTGGTTGTTCAACTCAAAAACCTTCTGGAGCTCCTTTTCCTTTTGCGCTTCGATCTTTCCCAGCGTTACGTGGCGGTCACCGCGCGTCCGCAGCCCGAGGAATTTATCTTCGTTGGCCAGGGCATCGACAATATTAAGCGCAAAACTCATATCCTGAAAGAAATACTCAATGCCCGCGCGAATTGGTTCGTTACGCGTATCGACGAAGTAATCCGAAAGCATGTCCAGGTCCGCGACGTAGATCAAATTGGTACGATCCTTGGATGGGGAGGCCGACGAATCGCTTTCCTTGCTTTTGCTGCCTTCAATGTGGCAGGCCAACACAAACGTCCCGTCCGAAAGTCCACGTTGGGAATCACGGGCAGCGGCGGGAACCTGGGGCATCGCCAGATCAGCTCGCAATCGTCCGGCCCCGGAAACAGTGACCAGCGGCGTGAATTCCAGCTCCGTCGTTTCCGTCGGTTTGAGATACCCGACGTACTGAAAAAACAGCTCCTTGATGCCGTTGGTCGCAGGGTGGGAGGCGTGGAATGCGGGGCTGACCGAGTTTTCCTGATTCTTCACGATCACCAGCTCAGGAACACCCAGTCGTTTGTCCTTGGGATACGGATTGAAGGATTCGGGTTGCCAGACCACCCAGGGCACAAACTGGCCGTTGGGAGCCCTCATTCGGTCAGTATCGACATCGATTGCTTTCCACAATTTCTGAATGTCCGCCGGTTCACCACCACGTCCCAGCACGCGCGGCCCAAAGGTTCCCGGCACGTGGCGTTTGAAACTGAACGAATTGGGAAAGGGATCCTCGAAAATCGCGGTGGGCTGCCCTGAATGAATGGCTTGAATCAGATTTTTCATTTCAACGTCAGACATTTTGGAAGGCTGCGCCACCAATAGCACCTCAAAACGCCTCTGGTCCGGTTCGCCTTCATCGCCGCTGACCCACAAATCGATCTCGTTGGCGGCACTGACGACTTCAACCTCATACTGTTTGGCCAGTTCTTGCACGATTTTCAGCGTCGGAATCCGAATGGCTCTGCCATCTGGTGTGGGCACCACAGCCCCCTGAATCAGGGCATCGGTCATGACGATGCCGATTGTTTTGCGCTGGTCTTGGGAAACGGTATTGATCGATCGCATCAATTCATACTCGACGGGCGTCCCGTAAGGCATGAACGGGACCACCACGCGTTCGACGCCACTGGCCACCGCCAGCCCCAGGACCACTTCGGCCTCGCGTTTGATACCGCGCGATTGGGTGGAGAACTTTTGTGGACGAATACCGTAACGCTTGGCGGCCAGCACCGCCTGTTTACTGAAGGGCTCAACCCCCTGCTGTAGATTGACGTTGATCCGCGCGCCTCCCAATGCATCAAACTCACGCAGCAGATTCACTAGGTCGTACTTGGTCCGTACAAATTCGGAAGGAATATCACTGCCGACGTAGGCCGTCACATCGATCGGGGCGCGGGATTGTCCGTCTTGGGACTGTTCACTTAAGGTGTTCAACAGCCTGATGGTCGAATCCGACAGCGTGCTGACTTTTTCGTCGGAGATATCAATTCGAAACCGGTTAAGTGAACTGTACTGCACGATCAGCACTGCCGAAACTGCCATCACAAACAGAAAACAGGCCCGCAAAACAAAGTGCCACAGCATCGACGTACCGTCGCGCCCACCAAGCCAGTGTCGCCGACCGATCAGGATCATGCTGAGATAAATTCCGATCACCACAATTCCCAGAAAATAACAGATCGAGGATGCGGTAATCAGGCCCCGTCCGAAAGGTTCGAAACGCTCCAGCAACGACCAATCAAACAAGCGCTGGATCCATTTTTGGCTGCTGAAGATGACATCGGCGTTGGAAAAAAATGCCAGCGGGGCATTGAAGGCAGCACCAAAAATAAACCCGACGGTCAGGTTACTGGTCAGGAACGAAGCTACCGATCCAACTGCAATCATGGCGATCCCGACAAACCAGTACCCGAGATAGGTCGAAAACAGCAGCAGGTTGTCTAGGTTTCCTTCGGTCATCGACAGCAGGACGGCGAAATTGGAAAGCTGTGAGAACAGCAGCGACACGGTGAATACCAACACGGCGGCAAAGTATTTTCCGATCACGATATCAAAGTCTTTGGCCGGCAGCGTCAACAGCAATTCATCGGTCCCCTGCCGTTTCTCCTCGGCCCAGATGCTCATCGTGATCGCCGGAATAAAGATCAGCATGATATAGGGCAGGAATTTATTCAGCTGGTCAAAATTGGCCAGGTTCGAGGTGAAAAACTCGTGCGGCCAGAACGCGGCAAACGAGGTCAACAGCACAAACAGGCACAGAAACACGTACCCTGTCGGATTACTGAAATAACCGATGAAGTTTCGTTTCATCACCGCAAACGCAGCCTGCCTCCAGATCCCCAGCGGCAACATCAGGACAAACATCGCCACCAAAAAAAGGAGATCGACGACCAACATGAATGAAAATTCAATTAAGGGCAAACCCATGTTTTTCCTAGTGCGTTGATTGGTGGCGAAAATTGGTGGCGAAAAACGGCGCTGATAAAAAAGTTGATTCGGCGGACTGGCTGGCTGCTGCGCCATCTGAAGTGAAGGTGATCCCGAATCAGTCGTCAAAAGTCTTTTGTAATTTGACGCCAGTTTGAGGGCAGTGGCCGGTTAAATCGGCAAAAACATGATCCAGTCCAACGTCGTTTTGGTCGATTTGTTCCAGCGGTCCATCGTAGACTTTCTGGCCTTCGTTGATCATGATCACGCGACTGGCCATTGCTTCGACCTCCTGCAGGATGTGCGTCGACAGCAGAATCGTTTTCTCTTTTCCCAGCCGCGTCATGGTCTCCCGCACGCCACGGATCTGGTTGGGGTCCAGCCCCGAAGTAGGTTCATCAAGGATTAAAACTTCGGGTTCGTGGATCAGCGCCTGAGCCATCCCAACGCGCTGCTTGTAGCCTTTGGACAGTTTGCTGATCGGTTTATAGATCACACTGCCCAGCGAGCAAATATCGACGACTTTTTCGATCTGGTTTCGCTTGGTGGCCTTGGACATGCCGCGCGCTTCGGCGAAAAAATCCAGCAAGCTATAGGGGGTCATTTCTGGATAGAGCGGTCCTGATTCCGGCAGGTAGCCCAGCTTGCGGGAGCCCTCCAGCCGATCGCTGCTCATGTCAAAACCCGCGATCCGCGCTTTGCCTTTGGACGGCGACAGATAGCCCGTCAGCATTTTCATCGTCGTGCTTTTGCCGGCACCGTTGGGGCCCAAAAACGCCACGACTTCACCTTTGTTGACGGTGAACGACACGTCATTGGTCGCGATGAAAATCCCGTAGATCTTGGACAGGTGATCCGCCTCGATCATCGGGATCGGGGCAGGTCCGGTCGCGGTCGATTGCCCAGAGACTTCTTCCACCGCTGGTTCGGGCGACCGGTCGTCTGGCACATTCATACTTCGCCTCGAATATTTCTCATGGGATACTGCTCTGGCTGAAACTGGCCGTCACGAAAGCAGACATGCTGCCGCCAGTTTTCGTCATCGGTTTGTGGGAAATCGGTTCTCAAGTGGACGCCACGCGATTCTTCCCGCCGCAGGGCGGCGGTGCATAACAGTTTGCCGACAGTCAGCATATTTTGCAATTCCCAACCGGTCGCGTCGGGAAATTCCTGTGCCAACACGTAACTTTGCCAACGCTCGATGGTCTCGATCGCCGACGCCAGCGATTTGCCCTCGCGCCGCACGCCGGCAGCCCGCCACAGTAAACTTTTTAGTGAATTGCGGATGTCGTGGATGTCCAGTGCGGCATGGAATTCTTCGAGGTCATGACTGGCAACGGGAAACACTTCCAGCGAATCATCACCGGAACGCAAGGCCGCTTTGGCCGCCTCTCGCGCGGCGCTAACTCCGTATACGAGCCCTTCGAGCAAACTGTTCGACGCCAGCCGGTTCGCCCCGTGTAATCCGGTGCTGGTCGCCTCTCCGGCCGCCCACAGCCCGTCCAGGCTGGTCCGGCCATCCTGATCGACGGTGATGCCGCCAATCATATAGTGCGCTCCGGGGCGGACGGGGATCGGGTCGCAGGCGATGTCCAAGCCAAATTCCGCGACGGCTTTGGCGATTCCCGGAAACCGCTGGCGAACATGGTTGGGGTCGAGATGCTTCAATGACAGAAACACATTGGGGGCGTGTGTTTTTTCCATCTGGGTCACGATCGCCTGGGAGACGACATCGCGCGGTGCCAGTTCCAGCCGGTCATCATAGTCCTGCATGAACCGGTACCCCTTCGAATCCAGCAGATAAGCCCCTTCGCCCCGCACGGCTTCGGTGATCAGGGTTCGGCTGCTTCCGGCGATGTACAGCACGGTAGGATGAAACTGCATGAATTCCATATCACGCAGTTCCACGCCAGCGCGAAACGCCATCGCGTGGCCGTCACCGGTGGCAACCGCCGGGTTGGTTGTTTCGCGGAACAACTGCCCGGCACCTCCCGTGCACAAAATCGTTTCTTTGGACCAAAACAAAAATTTGCTGGTTCCGTCAGCGACCACCGCCCCGCGGCAACGGTCCTCCCATGTCAACAGGTCTAGGGTAAACGCGTTTTCGACCACGTGAATATTCGCAGCACTGCGGACCTGTTCGATCACCGCCCGCATGATTTCGGCACCGGTCGCATCACCGTTGGCGTGCAGGATTCGGTTGTGGCTATGCCCCCCCTCGCGCCCCAGCGTCAGATCCGCATTGCCGGTCTCGATGTCGCCGGGCTGCGTGGCTGCGGAGGCGACACTTTTATTTCGATCAAAACAGGTTCCCATCTCGATCAGTTCGGCGATCCGGGCAGGTGCCTGAGCGACCACATATTCAACGATTCCTTGGTCGCACAGATTGCCACCGGCAGTCATCGTGTCCCGCACATGCCATTCAATACGGTCTTCAGGATGCAGCACCCCGGCGATTCCCCCTTGGGCGTACGTGCTGTTGGATTGCCGAATGACATCTTTGGTGATGACGATCACGGTGAGAGCAGAATCAACCTCCAACGCTGCCCGCAAACCGGCCAATCCACCTCCGATAATCAGCACATCGGCGAACCGGTGCGACACCTCTTTAGGCGCGAAATTGGTCAGGTAGCGGGGGATGTTCGGTATGCTGGAAGTACCTTGAGAATCGAACATGGGTGGAAGGCTTTGAAAATCGGGGGCGTACCGGATTTGCCAAGTCAAACAGACCAACTAGAAGCCAACGCAAGGGGCACTGGGGCCGCAACGAGCGCTGGCCCGGGATTCCACCGCAAACCGGCTACCGCTGCAAACCGGCTACTTCTTCGTGGCCTTTTTCTTGGTTGCTTTTTTCGCCGCTTTCTTTGTGGCGGTCTCAGCTTCCGGAGCATCAGGATCAACGATTTCCGAAACGTCGATCTCCTCCTTGATTTTCTGTACAAAGTGAGGTGGTTTGCCTTCCGGGGAAAGCTCTTTGGCTCGTTTTTCTGCCGCCTTGCGTTGATTGAAGTCGTACAACGCCACGCGCTTCATCGCGTGGTTAAAGACCCCCCAGAAGACACGCAAACGCACATCTTCAACCACTTTTTTCTTGGTCTTGCGTTTGGCCTTCTTCTTGACTGGCGCGTCATCATCCTCTTCGCCCTTCTTTTTAGCTGCTTTTTTGGTGGTCGCTTTTTTTGCTGCCGCTTTCTCAGCGGGAGCCTTTTTGGTTGTTGCTTTTTTAGTGGCGGCTTTTTTGGCCATGGCGGTCTGTCTGCCTATCGAAAATTAACCATAGGAAAAATTCATCCTCTTGAGGCCGTCAATATAATCCAAAAACAGGGCAGTGAATAGCCATTGCCGAACCACCCACCCTATTAATTGGGGGGCGTTGGGGGTGGGGTTGAGGGTACGGCTCTCTTACCCGCACGGACATATTGCTCCCGTAGCTTGGCGTAAGTATCGGGATCGGGTAGATCCAGTGTTTTTTCCGGTAATTCCCCATCGCCGCGCCCCGGATAACGTTCCGGATCGCTCTGCAAATCACCCTGCGAACCGTTTGGTAACCCCGCTTGGGCTTCTTCCAGCAACCGTTTCAGGAATGGACGGCACCAACCACAGCCGGTCCCCGCCCCGTAGCACTGCGATAGCTGGCTGGCCACGCGCGGATTTTCAAGTCGAATAAATTTCTGTACCTTTCGCAGCGAAACGTGAAAGCACAGGCAGAGTTCTTGGTCGGGATCCATTTCAATATCGTAGGCCAGCAGCCCGACAAAAGAAATGATCCCCACGAACGCGACGACCGGATATCATTCAAACACCGGAGAACGATTCCTTTTAAGGCATTCGGTGGGTGGGTCCTTAATGTATTTGCGCCGTGACCTACAATACAGGTGGCAGTTGTGCTGAAAGGATCGCGGAATCGCCCACGTCCAACCTGTAACCAAAATTCCTCTCCCACGGGACCAGACAGTTGTCTGATGATGAAGCAAAACTCAAACTGGCCAAAAAGTACGAGTTGCTGGACCCGGACGTTCGGCTGATGCTTCAGGTCAAGGCGGGGGACGCGGGCGCTTTTGAGTCGCTGGTTGCCAAGTACCAGGCACGGCTGGTGGGGATCCTCCGACACATGATCTCCGACAAAGAGCAGGCCGAGGATCTGGCGCAGGATGTTTTCTTGCGGGTGTATCGCGCCCGAGAGCGCTATGTGCCGACGGCCCGGTTTTCTACCTGGCTGTTTACGATCACGCATAACGTCGCCAGCAGCGCGCTGTTGAAACACTCTCGCCGCAAAGAAGTCAATTTGACTAACTCGCCTTCCGGATCGATGCCGACGCGCCCCTTGGACACGATGGCAAAAGAAAAAAGCAGCCTGATGCCGACCCGTCGGGCTGACCAGGACGAACTGTCGTCCATCATGCGGCAAGCCATTGATCAACTGGGGGATCGCCAGAGAATGGCGCTGCTGTTGTCACGGTTTGAAGGGATGAGCTATCAGGAGATCGCAGATACGATGGAGCTGACACCTCAAGCGGTCAAATCACTGCTGTCCCGCGCACGACTGAAGCTGAAAATGATTGTTGAGCCCTACGTCACTTCCGGTATCCTGCCGGGGATGTTGGCCGAAGGCATTTCGCACGATGACAGGTCCCAAGAATCAAAGAGCCCGACGGAATGAGTGATCACGATCAACAACGCGCTCCCGGTCAACCCGTCCCGGATCCCCCCGCCTCAGATCAACAGACGTCGGAGCAAAAGCAGTCCGCCGATGCGGAACAACTCACCGCGTATCTGGACGGCGAACTGTCCGGACAGGAGCTGGCCGATGTGGAACAACGTTTGCTAGACGACCCACCGTTTCGTAACCTGATGCAGAAACTTCAGGCCAGCTGGGATTTGCTCGATTCGCTGCCCCAGACACGCAGCTATGACGCGTTTGTGCGAACCACGATGGAAATGGTGGCACAGGCCGCCGACGAGGACAACCAAACCCATCGGCGCCGGTGGTTGCCAACCTGGCTGGGTGTGCTGGCGGGGTTTGTCGTCATTCCGGTAGCCGTCGGTTGGGCCAGCTATTCAGCCACCGACCGTCAGAACAAAGCGCCGCTGGAACAGCTGATCCGCGACCTGCCGCTGATTGAAAATTTTGATCGTTACACGCGCGTGGATCTGGATATCGATTTCCTAGAGAACCTTGACGACGCGGATTTGTTCACTTCGGAAGTTGTTTCGCTGTTTCCAACTGCTGAATCATCGCCGGGACCGGAACTGGATAAAGATTTCAGCCTACAGCCATCGCAGGAGACGCTGGACGAACGGACCGATCGGCTGAAGTTGATGCAGCCCCGCCAGCTGGAATCAATTAAACGCAACAAGGCCAAGTTTGATTTGCTGTCCGAAACGCGTCGGGGCGAGCTGGCGGAATTTCACCGGGTACTGATCAGGCACCCCCGTAGAGACGAGATCAACAAAACGCTGGTGGCTTACTATGACTGGCTGAAATCGCTGGGGCAGAGCGAGCGGATTGAGTTGTTGGACACACCCGACATTCCCTCACGCATCGAATTGATCGCCGATAAAATCGAGGTGCAGAATTTGAAGGCCTTTGGCAAGGCCGGCGCGACGAAGTTGCCGACCGCTGACGCCGAAGCGCTGTTTCGTTGGTACGATTCACTGATCAAGGCCAAAGAAAAACGGATTCGTCGCGCTGCGGCCATGATTTACGCTGACACCTACAAAAAAAAGTTCAACGAAGCCCCACCCACATCAGGGGCAAGTTCGTTCCGCCGCCGACCACTCAGCCAACTGATGCGGTTTATCTTTAAATATGATCGCAAGACGATCAACCCGATGATCAACGACGGTGACATTAGCCATTTGAAAAACAGGCTGTCTCCGGAAGCCAACGCGATTCTGGATGCCGGTTTTTCAGTAGCCGAACGCACTCGTTTGATCATTAACTGGATTGATGCGGCCAACCAGTCGCGGTTCAGCATCGCCCCGGAAAAGTTACGGGCGTTCTATGACGGACTGCCGGATCGGCGGCGCGACAGACTGGACAATCTCTCCCCGGCGGACTGGCGCAACAGCCTGATTGGCCTCTACCGCCAACAGCAACTGGACAACAATGCCGGCCCCGACGAGGACCAGACCATTTTCCGCAAGTGATCATTTCGCCCAGAACGGCCGCCGATCCTTGAACCGCTTCCCCTCGCTGGCGAGCCCCAAAATTGGTCCGGGAATGCGGTTTCTGCGGCAGAAACCAAAGGAAAATGCTTATTATTTCCCCGCCCGATGCCGCCACGCTAGAATAGAACCAGCCTCGTCCCGAAAATGACGATAAGCTTTCAGACCAATCAGATGTCAGCCGCACCAGCGCAGACAACCTGCTTGCCGCCCCATAAGGGATCGGCCACCAAATTTTCAGGACTTGGGAATGGCAATAGAATGGCAACACAAACCACATCCAACGCACCGACCAGCAAGCAGTCAAAAGTCCAGCACTATGTCAATCGACAGCTGGATAAAACCGGGCGTCAGGTTAAAACCACTGATTTGATCACGCGTTTGATTGTCGGTGTGCTGCTGTTTGTGACGGTATTGCAGGTGTATGCAATCATTGATGCATGGGTCTGGGCTTTCAATCCGGCCGCGCGGTGGGTCTGTTTTATTTCGTTGTTGGTCGGAGCGCTGGTCTACGGGGCGTTGGCTGTTGCCCCACTGTTTCTTCGCAGGGTTCACCCTGACTACGCGGCCAAGATGATCGAGGACGAGCGGCCGTCGTTTAAAAACAGCTTGCTGAACTACGTATCGCTCCGTAAACAGCCCGCCCGTACGCACACGGCAATCATGGATGCCGTGTCCAAGCAGGCTGCCATGGATCTACAGACCGTTCCCGACGAAGCTGCCGTGGACCAGTCTAACATCGTCAGATCCGGGTTGCTGTTGTTAACCGTCACCGGATTTGCCGTCATCTACTGGTTGCTGTCCCCCAAAGATCCGCTTCTGTCGTTTTCGCGCGTGCTGTTACCATCGATCAAACAGTCTGCACCGTCAGTGGTGCAGGTGCTGGATGTGTCGCCGGGAGATGTCGAAATTTTCTTCGGCGACTCCGTCGAGGTTGCCGCCACAATCAAGGGCAGCTTCAGCCTCGAAGACGTTAAACTGATCTACTCGACCACCGACGGGCAACTGACAGATCAGGAAGTCGCCATGCAACCCGAATCGGACGCCAACCGACGATTTACCGCCACGCTGCCGCAGGACCAGGCGGGAATTCAACAATCGTTGGTCTACCGCGTGGTCGCGCGAGACGGGCAATCGCCGGGTTACGATATTGTGGTCAAGCCGAATCCCTCCATCAGTGTCGATTCCCTGACGATCACGCCGCCGAAGTATACTCGCCTGCCCGTCGAAACGCTTGGCGGCCAGGACAGCATCGAGGGCCCCGAAGGTAGCACCGTGCGGATTGAAGCCTTGGCGAACCTGCCGATCAAGCTGGCCTATATGGAGCTGCTGAAAAAGAAAAACGGTGCCTCCAGCCAAACGCCGGGGGAGGATTACCGCATTGTGGAAACGGTGAAAATGCTGGTCGATAGCCAGGACCCCCAACGCGCCGCCGGAGAATTTCTGGCAGTGCTCAACAACGACCGCAGTGACTCTAAAGCGTCACACTATCGCCTGAAATTTATCAGTACCACCGATGATCGCAATCAGCGCGCCAATATTTCACCGATCCGTGTGATCGCCGATCTGGCCCCCGAACTGGATGTGATTAATCCGGTAAAGAATCGTTCGAAGTTGCCCGTCAATGAAACGATGCTGATTGACGCTCGCGCCTTCGATATCGACTACGGTATCAGCTCGATTGAACTGCAGATGGATAACCGAGGCTCAAATGTGTTTCCTCCCAAAACCATGCAGTTGACCTCGGAACAGGGGAACCAGCGCGTGCGTGGACAGCTACGGTTCACTCCGGAAAAACATTTCTTGCAATCCGGCGATATGGTGGTGTTTGCACTGACGGCAAACGACAACCGCGTCAGCCACCTAAGCGGGATGCTGGATCCTAATTCTGTCCAGTCACGCCAATACCAGATCGAGATCACAGACGCGGTGGAGAACCCCCAAACGCCCCCCAAAGATCAGCATCAACAGAATAAAAAAGACGACGCACACCCAAACCCACCGCACAACGATGACCAACAGCAGCAACCCGATCAGCAGAAACAGCCCCCGAATAAAACGAACAGTGACGACAATAGCGATCAGCAAGACAGCGGTGACCAGCCAGCCGATCCCAAAGAGTCGGAAACAGGATCCTCTGCAGACCAATCGGGCAGCGCTGAATCGTCTCAATCGTCCGACTCATCCGGTGGTGCCGGCAGTGACTCAGGCGATAGTGAATCGCGAAATAGCGAATCGAAAGGTGACCAAGGCGCAGAAAACTCCGAGCATTCAACCGATTCTGGTAGCTCTGATTCCGGCAGCTCTGATTCTGGTAGCCAAATGAACGACGGAGGTCGAGGACAAGACGGAACCCCAAAACAGGATGGCGACCGTACCGAAGGTGCCGGGCAGAATCCACCGGGGCCTGATTCATCAGGGTCAGGCTCACCGGAACAAAATGGCTCAGGCAAAAGAGATAACCAGCCGGAAGACAGTAAAGAGTCCGCAGTCGGCAACCAATCGCAGCAGGAGCCGCAGCAGGGATCAGGAAAAGGATCGCAAGAGGGCTCGCAAGTGGGCTCGCAACAACAGCAGCCCAATGGTAGCCCGGAAGGAACTGAAGGCAGCGCGGCAGATTCGTCTGGTCAGTCTGATGAATCAGGCAACGGCGAAGAACAGAATCCTCAGCAGGGCCCCCAGGGCGGTGACGATCAGGGGCAAGCCAGCGGTAACCGCCAGTCGCTGGGGGAAAATGCTACCGATGGCGAAGTGATGTCGCGTCTGGAAGAGATGATCAAAGAAGAACAGGCAAAAGAAGGTCAAGGACAGAAGGGCGGGCGCGAGCCTGCTGATGAGGCCAGCGCTGCCGAACAGAATACCGGGACAGGTAAAGATCCCGAACAAAAGAATGCGCGTCAGAGTGCGGGGACCGGCTCAATGCAGCAAGACGACGCCAAGGCCGCCGACAAAGGAGCGCAGAACAACGCACAACGTGGCGACGGGTCCTCCAGCAGCTCCCAAGGAGAGCAGGACGGCACAGCGAAGGGCTCCTCCGGCAGCAAGACGGGAGACCAGTCAGACGAAGGTGCCAGTTCCGAGGATTCCAACAAAGGACAGAGTAACGAAACCGGTGGAAACGAAGCGGGGGACGCACGTACAGAATCCGGCAACGAAAACAGCACCGGAGCGCAGGAAGGCAAGGGCCAACCTGGCCAAGCGAAAGAAGGCGGCGCACCACCCTCGGATCAGCAAGGTGAAAATGGCGGCAACCAACAACCCCAGGAGCCAACTGCACAGCAATCGGGCAATCAACCCGCAGGTGGAGAACAGCCCGCAGAGAGCGGGCAACAGCCGGGCCAGCAAAAGAACCAGCAAGGGCAAAGAGAACAGCCGCAACAAGGTGAACAGCCTGGCGAAGGGCAGGGCGCGCAACCTGGTGAGGGGCAGGCACAAGGGCAGGGCGGGCAGGCACAGGATGGCGGCGCAGGCAGCGGGGAAGGTGCCGGTTCTGGTAGCGGCGAAGGAAGTGGCGAAGGCGAAGGTGGCGGTGACGGTGATGGCAAGGGGAGCGGAGCAGCCTCCAAACCCACGAAGCAGGGGGGCGGCAGCGGTAGCGGTGGCGGACGCCAACACAACATGGTCAAAGAAAAAGTAAACCTTGAACACGCGCGGAAAGCGACCGATATGGTACTGAACCGACTGGAAGAGGAACGTTACGACCCCGATCCCGACCTGCTTGATGAACTTAACTGGTCCAAAGACGATCTTAACCAGTTTCTCGACCGCTGGCGCGAGATGAAACGGCAGGCGGAATCAGGTACAGATCCGGCTGCCAAACGACGGTACGAACAAGCGATCAAAAGCCTGGGCCTGTCTCCCGACGCACGGCAGCGGAAGGTCAAAGGCAAAAGCGACAAGAAAACCGGTTTCAAAACCGACAGCGCGGTGAACCGACCGCCGCCCAAAATCGCTCCGGCCTTCAAAGCCTATTTACGCGACCGCAACCGCGCCAACCAGGAGTAGTTGGCCACTATTTTCCCCGACGCTGACAAGGTGCTGTATCACGCAGAAACACGCAGCACGGCGCTGCGTGGCACCCTATGACGCGCCGCGTCGCGTTACGATGCCTCGCCTTAAACTTAATCCTAGGCTTAATCGTAAACTTGATCTTGGGCTTACGGCCGGCAAGCGTTACCAATATTCTTGAGCATCTCGAAGGTATAAATCCCCGCGCTGTGACCGTCGGAGAAATGAATGTTATACGCGTAGTTGCCCACCGGATGCATTTTTTCAATCATCAGCGGTTGCGCTTCAGCGGCCGACAGAATCGGCAAACCCACAGGTTTTTCAGGCGGGTTAACGCGTTTCTCATTGCATCCCGCACACTGGCACCTGTCCCGCAAAATGCGAAACGGGATCGTCGCTTCTGATTGGTCGCTCCAGGTGATTACCAATTCGCGTTTGTCAGTTGTCTGTAAATTAGTGGGATGCATAAACGCGATTCTGAAGGTCGTAAGGAAGTTGCGGTATCGTCATCCTACGTTCAATCGCCACGTTGATCAACAAAGCGCTTTCCCTTGGCCTCAAATCGGGGCAACTGGCCGTCTACCACCTGCGCCACTTCAATGCGCAAACCCAAACGTGCCTGAAGCAACTCACCGACCGATCGGGTCACGTCACTTGAAGCCTCCAGTTCAATTTTCAGCTGATCCATTTGCCCTGCCTTGACCGCTGTCATCCGGTACTCGACCACCTCGGGCACCTCCCGCAGAATCGCCTCGACAGAAGTCGGAAACACGTTGACACCACGAATAATCATCATGTCATCGGTGCGGCCCAGTACACCTCCGGCCAAATACAAAAATTGGCTTTCCCCCTGACTGCCGGTGTGGATCACCGGTTGTACCAAATCGCCGGTGCGGTACCGGATCACCGGGCTACCATCGCGTCCCAGCGTTGTCAAAACCAACTCGGCCAACTCGGCCAACTCGCTCCCCCCCTGACCAGATCCAGCGCTCGCGCAGCGCGCGTTTTCTGACTGCCGTGGAATTGACGCAAAAGGAATCAATTCTCCATTGTCTATCGAAATCAGTTCCGGCAGAAAATCGCATTCATTGACATAAATGCCCCGGCCTTTTGCATCGGCGAATCCCCATGGCCCAATCTCGCTGGCACCACAGTGGTCCACCACGTCCGCATTCCACGCGCTCTGGATCCGGTTTCGGGTCGCCGGGATCGAACCGCCGGGTTCGCCCGCCACGATGATCTTTCTGACCGGGCTGTCTGCGATAGTGATTCCGTTTGCCGCCGCGACTTCCGCCATGTGCAGTGCGTAACCAGGAGTGCAGAACAACACGGTGGCCGACGTGCTGCGGATCATCTCCAGGCGGGCCAATGTGGTCATTGCTCCGGTAGGGATCACCAGCGCCCCGCGCGCCGCCACGGCATCAAACGCGCTCCAGAACCCGATAAACGGGCCAAAACTGAAGGCCATCAAGGCGCGATCCGATGGACTGATCCCGGCCACGTCCAGCACATGTTGCCAGCTTGCAATCCACCATCGCCAGTCAGCGGCCGTATCCAACACAACCATCGGATGCCCATGCGTCCCTGAGGTACGATGAAACCTGACATAGCGCTCGGGCTGCCAGGTCAAATTCGCCGCAAACGGCGCTTGCTCACCAGCGATCAACTCCGCTTTGTTCGTGATCGGCAGACGTGCGAGTGCTTCGCGGTCTTCCAGCCAAGCCCAATCCGCCGGCCGGTCAGCCTGAACCAAACCCGATTTCAGGAACTTGCGAAAATAAAATTCATTGGTCGGCAGAATGCGTCCCAGCATTCCACGCAGCGCTTGAAACTGCGCTGCGGCAATCGATTGGCGATCCATCGCGCGCTGCTTAAGCCGATATTCGGGTGCGTTGGTTGGCAGTTCGGTCATCGCCTTATTTTAGAGCGTACCGGGCGGCACTGGGAGGCGTGCGAGCGACAGGATTTCGATCCACGGGTGATTTTTCTCTTTAAGGCGACTGGTAGTCAGGCATTTATCATCCGTTGGCGACGCTGCCAGCGTCGCCAACAAAGCTGGCAGCATCGCCAACGGTAAGCTTTCAACTGCCAATCACCTAATTACCTTTCCCCCTGCGCCAACATCTGCCCACCCAATTTCACCACAGTTCAGCAAACACCCATGGAATGGTACAATCAGAGGATGCCCCCGCCTCCGATGTTTTTGTCAGCCGCCGTATGCCATTTTCAGCTCAACATATTAAAGCCGCCCGGCTACATCTTCAAAAGCACGACCCCGTGATGAAACGGCTGCTCAAACGCATCGGCCCCTTCACCGGAAAAACAACCCGGCACCGGTTTGGAACGCTGGTCAAATCGATCGTCTCCCAGCAGATCTCGACCAGCGCCGCTCGCACCATTCATGGGCGACTGAACGATCTAGTGAACGGACAAACCGGTGCGAGCGCTTCAAGAAATTTCAAAATCGAACCCGAAGACTTGATCCGGTATTCAATCGAAGAGCTGCGCGAGGCGGGGATCTCCAAACAGAAAGCGACCTACCTGTTGGATTTGGCGACCAAAGTCAACACTCAGGTAATCGACCTGAGTGGTATCCATCGGCTACAGGATGAGGAAGCGATCGAAGTTCTGACCGAAGTCAAAGGAATCGGGCGCTGGACGGCGCAGATGTTTCTGATGTTCTGTCTGGGAAGAATGGATATTTTACCCGTCGATGATCTTGGCATCAAAAACGCCATCGCCACCGAATACCGGTTGAAGGAATTGCCCGACAAAGCCACGATTGAAACCATCGCCAGCCCTTGGCGACCCTATGCGTCGGTCGCCAGTTGGTACCTGTGGAGAAGCACTGACACCAACGCGCAGTAACGGGATTCCGCCGACATAAAAACGACCTGTTTGAAATGGACTCACGCCACCGTTTCAGAAAAACTCTTTTGGCACGGCTCTATTGGCACAACTCTTCTGGCAGTTCAGGAAAACGGTTCAAGTACGCCTCGCAAGCTCCATGGAACCACGTCATCGAGGCCGTCATTTTGACGGGTTTGAGAATTGCCGATTTTGCTTGCCCGTACAACGTAGCGGCAACCAACAGAATGAATGCGCCAATACTCACCGGCAACAAACTGACACTCTGGCCGTAGCTTAAGTGTGTTTGGCTGAAAGCCCACATCAGGGTGCCGATACCCACGAACGATCCCGTCAAAGCGCCCAGCCACGCCTGAAGTATCTGCCTGGTGCGTCGGCGGGCCTCTCTGCGCGACAACGGAACAGCAACGGCCTGTCGTCGTCCAAACGCCATCGCAGTCAGATTAACTAAAAAGTTCTTTCGGAAATCCCGTAGTCCAATGAAGGAACCATACCACAGATAGGTTTTAAAAAAGAATTTGATATCGGGAGAATCTGTCTTCACGCAGAACGGCGGCAGGAGAGCATTTTTTTCAACCACCAGAGAACTTCCATCCCGCCAAATCGAGTCCACCCCTCGCAGCGTTTCCGGCACAAAGGGAGGCAGAGAAGCTTGTGGCGTTTGATACGGATTGGAACTGTCCCTCATTCTGAAGGTGCGAAACGAACAAATTAGCGCCCCAAGGTTCAACATGATTGCATTAAAAAAGGGAACTGTCGATCAAAAGACAGTTCCCAATTCTACCGAATCAATTCATCAAACAACAACAGGCGATGACTTCATGCCGCTGGGTTTTGAGGCGTTTTATTTTGACGCGCTTCCTTTCGATGCGCTTCCTTTCGACGCGCTTCCTTTCGACGCGCTTCCGCTTCCTCCAGCGGGTGCTGGAGCAGCAGGTGTCGCGGCACCTGCGCCAGTTGTCAATTCGCCACAATCGGCGATCACAATGTCAGACATGGTTGCACCTCCACGAGACCCCTGTTTCTCAATGCCGCGCACGATGTCTTCGCCTTCAATCACTTTACCAAACACCACGTGCTTGCCGTTGAGAAATGGTGTGGCAACGGTGGTGATAAAAAATTGCGACCCGTTGGTATTTGGGCCCGCATTGGCCATCGAAAGCACCATCGGTTCTGAGTGCTTCAGAACAAAGTTTTCATCTTTAAATTTATTGCCGTAAATACTCTCGCCACCAGTGCCGTTGCCATGAGTGAAGTCTCCCCCCTGACACATAAACCCAGGAATCACGCGGTGGAACTTGCTGCCTTTGTAATGTAGTGGTTTGCCGCCGCGCCCCATGCCTTTTTCACCGGTGCACAACGCCCGAAAGTTTTCAGCCGTTTCGGGAACCACATTCCCAAACAATCCAATTTTGACCCGACCGGCAGGCTGGCCACCTATTTCAACATCAAAGTAAACAGTATGCGTAACGGTTTCGGAACTCACGTCTTGCGCAACCGCCGGAGACGGTGACGCCGCACAACCGGATGCCAACGCGATTAAAGTCAAACCAAAAAGATATTTCAACATTCTCAATTACTCCTCTTATCAAGTCAAATTCAGTGCACACCTGATTAAGCCAAAACAAACAGACCCCTCGTTTCAGCCAGCAGTTACCTGAGGCACTGGTGATTTTGTTCATTCGGAAACAGAAGCCTTAAATCGGATACAAACTCCACCTTTGGTAGAAGGTAACGATTTTGCCGTTTCTTGGCATCGTGTAAACAGGCCCAAACGATCCTTTCACCGGCTATTTTTCATTTTCTCAATCGTCAGTGATAGCGTCCTGTCGGCGGGAAAGCAGTCAAAAAACCCAGATCCGGGCTGATCTCGTACGGCAGCCAGACAAAACGGTTCAAAAAACGACCCTCAAATCAATATCGGTGCCGGTGAAAAAGAGACGCAATATCAGGTGCCAGCGAAGCGCGCACTGTGCACCGGTGAATTCGGCCAGGCTTGTTGGCGTGTCCCCACGTCACGCGGGAATGAGCCAACAGCGTCAAGGAAATCATCGGACAATTCAGGCGGTGCGTCTTCGCCTTCATCATTCGCCGCAGCCAGCCCTCCATTGGCCAGCTTTTGCTGCGCGATCTCGCGCGCGATCAAATCGGCCGAACGGTCATCGGCAGGTGTCTCAACCGTCGTCTGCGATTCTGCATCGATTCGCAGCCCCGTATGCCAAGGAGCAATTAAATTTTGATGTTGCAGCGTGACGACATCAGGAGCGATCGGCAAACCAAACGTCCACTGTAGCGCGTGAGAAAACAGCAGTTGATGCGGTCGATGAACGCTCAGCGGCTCCAGCTCCAATTCCAGTTCACCAAAATCATAACCGACAATGATTCCGGGTTTCGTGCTTCCCTGTTCCCGGGGCCAATGCTCCAACGGCAGGTCCATGACGATGCTGGCCGCTGTCGCAACAATCAGCGCATCACGCCCAGGTAAAGCAAAGATGCACTTGGGCTTCATCTGTTTGCGCCGGACGATCATCTTGAGTGACTCCAGCCCGATGCGGATGTACTGTAACGAGTCCTGCAGGAGCGCGAACCGGCCGTTCATCGGTTCCGGGTAGCCAAAGGGGGACAGCATGGTCAGGATTCCGCCGGTGGTCACATAGTTCCAACCCCTGAGATCATTCTGATCCAGTGCACAGATACCGCCCATCCTCTGGACGCGGGCAAGGAAGTCATAGATGCGCTGTGCCATGACCTCATGGTCGTCATCTTCAGTCAGCTTGGGCAACGTCGAAGCAAATTGGACCGCCGTGGGGATGTCCCCCGACATCAGGCTGTTGAACGCCATCAAATACGCAAACAGAAACTGCTGTCCAGTTAGTTTGGGATAGCGTTTCAGGACCTCCACCGCCGATTGACAATCGTTGAATCCCTCCAACGCACAAACCAGTTCCGAAACGATGGCCGGTTCAGCGGGTGCCAGTTTGTCAGCGCGAGCCAATACACCGGCGGCGATACCGAACTGGGATTCCTCATACAAACCGTAGCCAAGATCGTACAGTCCCTGCACATCGTTGGGATTCCGGGCGACGTAGCGTACTTTGTCGGTGAACTGATCATCCCCAAACTGTTCCGTGACACGCGTGAACAGGGCAAACGCGTCCGCGAACACTTTTGCCTTGCCCGTCGGAATGGAACTGCCAAATTCAATACAGTGCCGGAATGTCCGGAACGCAACTTCACTCTCCCCCGCCGCAAGAGCGGCAAGGGTCTCGGATTTGATTTGTTCGTACGTCGGCGTATCGGTCATGGGGCTATTCGGAAATCGTCGGGATGGGCAAGCAGTTTGAAAACAATACGCTGAAACAGCAACGGAGTCGGATGCTGTAGTTGTATCCTTTCCGTTCTTCCACGGGGAGGGTTATTAAGGGCGACGTTTGCATCACGTTGGTTTCCGCAGCACGGCACTAACGATACTGACCGCCGCGATGGTAGCCGTTTCGGTCCTTTGCGGGCGCGGCCCAAGGTCCGCCAAGATGAATCCGCTCTCCCGAAACAACCTGCGCTCACCCCCAGTCCAGCCGCGTTCGGATCCGATCGCCAAAACAACCGACTTGGGTTCGCCAAGCGTTTCCAAGAGCGCGCCGGTGGCCTCGTAGTTGTCCAGGCAAACGCGCCTGTCAGTGTCGCACATTGATGCAATCGCCGTGGTCAACGCCACACCAAATTCGACGACCGGAAATCGTGTGGAGAAAGCCTGTTCAACACCCGCCCGAACCAGTCTTTCCCATTCACCCGTCGTCCATAACCTAGATGTCGCGTAGGATGGCTCGCCTCGTTCGGTCAAAACAAACACAATCCGCCGCACACCAAGACTGGTCGCCTCCTGAAGTATCCTTCGGCACGTCTGTGGCCGGGAAAGTCCCACAATTAAATCAATCGGCAACAGGGGGGCAGGAGATTCAGCCAAAGCAAATTCGAAAACCACTTCATCCTTGCCAATCGATTTCAACACCGCTTTTCCCCTTGGCCCGTTGACGATTCCGATATCGGTAGCATCACCAGGCCGCCGTCGTAATACCTCCAGAACATGGACAGCGCGTCGATCGTCGCGCTTCAGCGGAGAGCCAATCTCGTGTTCTTCAAACAGTATGATATTCACAAAAGCCGGCAACAAACGTTAGGATAGACGACAAGTAAAAACGAAGATCGTGAACCTGATCGTCGGCGTCCTGTCGTAGCAGCAACGATAACCGTCAGATATTTCGTAAAACGAGGAAATCACTCTCCATGAATGACCAACTACGCCATTACGCGAATAAGCTCGCCTACGAAATAGACTCTTGGGATCTGAAGTGCGCGATTGATTCAGGAGAACCTATTGTGGTAATCGATGCCCGTTCGCCGGAGACATACCAAAGTGAGCATATCCCAAATGCAGTGAATTTACCACATCGCACGATAAGCGGGGAAAACACCGCTGCAATCAGCAAAACTTCACTGGTGGTCGTTTACTGCGATGGTATTGGCTGTAACGCGTCAACCAAGGGGGCAATTCAAATGCTGAAACTTGGATTCCAAGTAAAGGAATTGATGGGCGGACTCGACTGGTGGAAACGCGATGGCCATCCAACTCACCCCCATAAATCCCACACGCCACAAACCCAATGCGGTTGCGGTTGATCCCCGGTGGCCAACTGTAATGGTGACAACACCGTAGAAAAGTAAGCATTTCACATTGTGCCCCATGGAGAACATCCAAATTGTTGTTTTGTTGTCAGGCGATGAGCGTTGCAGGCCGTAAGAACAGCCGATGTCCAAGTGCTCATTCAAAAATGCCGGGAGCTGCTTGCTGGCGTTGATCTGTCGATAGAGGATTTTGCTTCGCACAGTCGCCATCCCGCACCACGAAAAAACTGAGCCTGTCAGCGCGTCCTGATACGTGAGAATTAGTTATTTTCATCGCAACAACTCCAATTCAAAATTCCAATTCGCGCTGCCCCCAAAACAAAACGAAATACTATTTTGAAAAAAACAGTTTGAATTGCTTGCAAAGCGCATTGGGTCTGATATAAAAATTTGCCGAGGCCGTCGTCGCACATCAGCGCGTTAGCCAATTTCATCGCAGTTCTTGTGATGGTGATAATTTCTCTTGTCGTTGCTTTAGGTTTTAAGGCGATTGGC